>JACPTI010000090.1 GCA_016192845.1 Acidobacteriota bacterium | reverse complement strand
TCCGGTGTAGTGGACCACGACCGTGTCGCCGGATTGCGGATGGGGCATGACGATCCTCCAGAAAGGTAGCGAAGCTTCACCTCAAACCGCCGAGTCACGGCTCCGGCGGGGCAGGCGAACCTTCGCTACTAGTTGCGCGGCTGCGACGGCGGCCGCGCCTAAGACAGATCCTAAGGCCGGACGCCCAGAAAACTTGCTTCAAGTGTCACGAGTCCGGCCTTAGGAAGGCCTTAGGAGATGTCTAGTGTTGTCGACAATTCGCCAGAGCGTACTCCGAAACGGGGCGGCGGAGTATGATTTCCGGCGCCTGGAGCATTCGGGTCGCCGGGTGAGAGGAGTCGGCAGATGCGCGCGATGGGAATCGGAATCTGTGTGGGTGTGATGATCGCCCTGGCCGCGGTCGCGGGGCTGAGCCAGACCGGCAGCAGTCAGCAGAAGATGCTCGGTGGAATGGTGCTGGGCCTCCCGGCGCCGACCAGCAGGACGGTCGACTGGCCGGCAGCCAACATCAGCGCCGGCTTCAAGGAGATGGTCGGCAAAAAGCTCGAGAGCCAGCGGATTCTCGAGGGAGGCGTCTTCAACTTCAACCTGCGCCGGGAGACCGCCGCGGAAGAAGGCGCCGGCACGCACGGCAAGAAGGCCGACCTGTACATCATCCGGTCGGGCGAAGCGACGCTCACGACCGACGGTGAGTTGATCACCCCGAAGCCGGCCGAGGGCGGCGCCGGTGCGAAGGAAGGCGATATCGACGGCACCGGCATTCGCAGCGGCAAGTCGCGCACCGTCCGCGCCGGCGACGTGATCTTCATTCCGGCCGGCGTGCCGCACCAGATCACGGCAGTGAACGGCGAGGTGCAGTTCCTGCTGTTCCGCTGGGACACACGCTAGCCGGTAGTCGGTAGCCGGTAGCTGGTAGTCGTAAAAGGAACCATGAACCCTCGAACCGCTACCGGCTACCAGCTACCACCTAGTTGCGTCGCAGCCGGCGCAGGCCGAGCGCGCCGGTGAGTGACAGCAGGCCGACGAGTCCGGCCAGCGGCAGCGGGCTCGCGGTCCGCGGCAGTTGCTCGTCCCTTGCTGATCTCCACCATGCGGCCGACGAACGGCTCGAGGTCCGCTGCGCCCGTCGTGCCCACGGGCTGCGTCTCCTGCTGCTCGGGCGCGCGCGCCTCGGGCTCGGCCTGCGACGTGACCTGTGCCTGAGCCGTCACCTCCCGGAACGACGTCACGTCGATCTCGTGCAGCTGCAGATCCTGGCCCAGCGGATCGAAGCCGCCGCTCGGCAGCGCTCGCGTCGTGCCGGTCGTCCCGACGACGACGTTGTCGGCGCCGGCGTGCTTGAGCGTGCCGCCGATCTCCACCATGCGGCCGACGAACGGCTCGAGGTCGGCCTCGGCCGTCCCCGACAGCTCGTACGCCTCGCCGCCGGACGCGGTCGAACAGTCGATCGCGGACGCCGCTGTCGAGCCCGCGCGCGACGCATTGACGAGGATGTACTCGTTTTGCCGGTACACTCAAGGTAATGGCTGAAGAGAAATCGCTGAAATCCGCGTACGAGCTTGCGATGGAGCGGCTGCGAAAGCAAGACGAGCAGGCTGGCGTCGAGCAGCGGCCGCTCACCGACGCGCAGAAAGCGGCGATTGCGGAAGTGCGGAACTTCTACGAGGCCAAGATGGCCGAGCTGGACGTGCTGCAGCAGTCGCGGCTGCGCCGGACGTTCGATCCGGCGGAGCGCGAGGCGATCGAGGCGGACGTCCGCCGCGATCGCGAGCGGCTCGCCTCCGAACGCGACGCGAAGATCGAGAAGATCCGCCGCGGCGAGCAGCCGTGAACCGGGTTACGGTCGTTTGGCCTGCGCCTCGGCGGTGAGCAGCGGGTAGGTCTTGGCCAGCTTCGCTTCGATCGCCTGGCGCTCGGCGGCCGGGACGGTTGCGAGTTGCGCCCGCAGCTTGCGGCGCTTGTCGCGCCGGTGGCGCCGCTGGCAGATTATAGTCTTTCGCAGAGTCGCACTCATGCCTCTTTAATACCCGTACAAGTCCCAAGTCACAAGTCCCAAGTCACAAGTCCCAAGGCTCAAGTCCCAAGTCACAATAAGATTTGTGCTTTGTGCCTTGTGACTTGTGCCTTGGAGAGCCTATGACCACCGCGACACAGCCACTCACCTCCGAGAAGATGCTCATCGACGGCCGGGCCGTCGATGCGCAGGACGGCCGGGTCATCGACGTCGAGAATCCCGCCGCGCGGACGGTCTTCGCGCAGGTGCCGCGGGCCGGCGAGGCGGACGTCGGCTTGGCGGTCGCCGCCGCCGCGCGCGCGTTCGCGGCGTGGCGCACGGTGCCTGCGCGCGAGCGCGGCCGGCTGCTGCTGCGCATTGCCGACGCGATGGAGGCAGAGACCGAGACGATCGCGCGTCTGGTCGCGCGCGAGACCGGCAATGCCATCCGGACGCAGGCGCGCCCGGAGGTGAAGAGCGCGGCCGACGTGTTCCGGTACTTCGGCGGCGTCGCCGGCGAGGTCAAAGGCGAGACGATCCCGCTCAGCGAGCACATGCTCTGCTACACGCGGCGCGAGCCGATTGGGGTGGTGGGCGCGATCGTCCCGTGGAACGCACCGGTCGTGCTCGGCACGCTCAAGATTGCCATGGCGGTGGCGGCCGGCAACACGCTCGTGCTCAAGGCCGCCGAGGACGCGCCGCTGGGGTTGCTGCGCGTCGCGCAGCTCTGCGTCGAGCACCTGCCGCCGGGCGTCATCAACCTCCTCACCGGGTACGGCGAAGAGTGCGGCGCCGCGCTCGCGCGTCACCCGCTGGTCCGCAAGCTGTCGTTTACCGGCTCGACCGAGGTCGGCAGGCTGATCATGCACGCCGCGGCCGACCGCATCGTCCCGGTGTCGCTCGAGCTCGGCGGCAAGAGCCCGGCCATCGTGTTTCCGGACGCCAACGACGACCGTACCGTCGACGGCGTCATCTCCGGGATGCGATTCACCCGTCAGGGGCAGTCGTGCACGGCCGGGTCGCGGCTGTTCCTCCACCGATCGATCTTCGACGCGTTTCTCGAGAAGATGTCGGTCGGGCTGACGAAGCTCAAGATCGGGGACCCGAGCGACGAGGCCACCGACATGGGCGCCATCATCAACCGCAGGCAGTTCGATCGCGTCTGCTCCTACATCGAAGACGGCCTGCATCAGCCGGAGGCCCGCGTCGTGCTCGGCGGGCTGCCACCGCAGGAAGGGCCGCTCGCCCAGGGGTATTTCGTCCAGCCGACCGTGTTTGCCGGCGTCCGCAACGAGTGGCGGATCGCCCGGGAAGAGATCTTCGGTCCCGTGCTCGTCGCCATCCCGTGGGACGACGAGCGCGACGCGATCCGGATGGCGAACGACAGCCATTACGGACTGGCAGCGTATGTCTGGACGCGCGACATCCAGAAAGCGCTGCGCACGGCGCATGCAATCGAGTCGGGCTGGGTGCAGATCAATCAGGGACTGGGGCAGTTCCCGGGCCAGTCGTACGGCGGGTTCAAGCAGAGCGGGATCGGCCGCGAGTACTCGCTCGAGGGCATGCTCGACAGCTACACGCAGCGCAAGTGTGTGACGGTCAACCTGCAGTAGTCGTGACGGTCAACCTGCAGTAGTGTAGGGTTCGGCAACTGCAGGAAGAGCTCAGAGGTTGAGGTTCTCGCCGAAGTACCCTGGCCCGGCTTCCGCCTCCGCGTACGTGGTGTCCGGCTTTAGCCGGACCGAGCGTGCGGCTCGCCGTTTGCACCACAATATCCAGACGCAGGGACGGCCGCGTCGTCCGAGCGCGGACCACGAGGAGGAGGCGTTGACGCGGAAACCGGGTCGATATGCCGCCGGAGCCGACGGCACGCACCAGATCTCGACGCGCGCGCCAAAGCGGTGAATCGCTCTTTCCTCGCCATCGCGCATCGCGGCGCGCGGGCGTTCGCGCCCGAGAACACGCTGCCGGCGATTCGCGCCGCCGAGCGGCTCGGGGCCAATGTCGTCGAGCTCGACGTGCAGATGTCGCGCGACGGCGAGCTCGTCGTGTTCCATGACGACACGATCCTCCGGTGCTCCGACGGGCTCTACAAGTTTCCCGCCCACACCGACTACAGCGTCGGCGCCTTCACGTGGGAGGAGCTGTCGCTGCTCGACGTCGGCGCCTGGTACGTCCACGAGCTCGCCCGGCCCGCCTCCCGGCGGCAGCCCTACCTTCGCGACCTCGGACCGGAGGAACTCGGCGAGTGGGTGACGCCCGCGGATGCGGACGAGTACGAGTCGGGCTCCGTGCGCATTCCGCGCCTGCGCGACGCGCTTAGCGTGGCGCGTGAGTGCCCGCTGGCGGTGGTGCTCGATCTGAAGGCGATTCCGCGGCGCTACTCGGGAATTGCCGGCAGAACCGTTGAACTGGTTCGCGATCTCGGCATGGTCGACGAGACGCTGATCTCTTCGTTCGACCACACGCTGCTGGCCGAGGTGCGCCGGCTCGACCAGACGCTCGCCACCGGCGTTCTGACGAGCCATCGCCTGTACCGCCCACGGGAATATCTGCAGGCGCTCGACGCCGATGCGCTCCATCCAGCGTGCCCGAAGACGCTGCACGATGCCGATCGAGCCATGATCGAGGAGCTGACGAGCGCGGGCTTCCAGGTCAATGTGTGGACGGAGAACACCACGTCCAGGATGCGCGCGCTGATCGATGCCGGCGTGACCGGCATTTTCACCGACTACCCGAACCGCCTGGGGCAAGTGCTGCGTGACGTCGGTCGCTGCGTCTCCCTTCGGCCTCGCCTGCGGCGCCCGTCCGCATCGCGTCGTTGAGCGCCACTGTTTTCAGACGGCTGGAGCTTCCTTCACGCCGCCGCGTGAGGCGGGATGCGCTAATGACGAATTAAAGGGACAATGACATAGACGCCTTCGATGCCGCCGGTCGATTCCGCCCTGGCGCACGCGCTCGCGGCGCCCGAGTTTCGGCACGAGCCGCTTCGAAAGAAGCCCGTGGTGGTTCTCATCATCGTGCTCGCGGGCTTTCTTGCCGGTGTGCCCGCGGCGCTGATGGCGGCGGTGGGTGCGGCACTGCTGCTGATCACGCGCACCATGGAGCCGCGCAAGGTCTACGACAAGGTCGACTGGTCCGTCGCGAACATCATCGTGGTCGAGGGCGCCGCGGCCGAGGGCGTGCAGATTGGCTTCCGCGATTACTTCCGCGTGGGCCTGCCCGTGACGCTGATGACCTTGACGCTGGGCTCGATCTGGCTGTCGCTCGTCGGGTAGACGGACAATAAGCCATGGGATCGTGGGAACACTTCGCGCACGACGCCGACATCGGCGTAGTCGGCACGGGGCCGACCAAAGCCGAGGCGTTCCGGCAGGCGGCGCTGGCGCTGACGGCTGTGGTCACCGATCCCGCCGGCGTGAAGCCTCTGCAATCGGTGCCGATCGCCTGCCGCGCGCCCACCGACGAGCTGCTCCTCGTCGAGTGGCTGAACGCACTCATCTACGAGATGGCGGTGCGCGCCATGTTGTTCGGCGACTTCGCGGTTGAGATCGCCGGAGGCGAGCTGCACGCGACGGCGCGCGGTGAGCCCGTCGACGTCGATCGCCACGAGCCGGCGGTCGAGGTGAAGGGCGCGACGTTCACCGCGCTGCAGGTGCGCGAGGGGCCCGACGGCTGGCGAGCGCAATGTGTGGTTGACGTGTAATCCGAAACGAGAATGAGTTGTCGTCGTTCACACTTCCAGGTTCTCGCTTCTCAGTTCGTGTTCATGTTTGGACCGCTATACGGCTCCAAACGAGAATTTTGTACCCGCCGTGACAAGCCGTATAGCGGTCCGAACCTTGAACACGAACCGAGAACAGAGAAGTTAGAAGTGTGAACGACAGCTCTTGACATGGATCTCTCCTCCCTGACGAGAAAGTCTGAGCACGAGTGGTGGATTCCACCCATCGGCGCGATGCGGGTGCCCGGCGTGATCTACGGGTCCGAGGCGCTCGTGCGTGACATGGACGAGAAGGTGCGCGAGCAGGTGATGCACGTGGCGATGCTGCCGGGCATCCAGCGCGCGTCGTATGCGATGCCCGACGCCCACTGGGGGTACGGCTTTCCGATCGGCGGCGTTGCCGCATTCGATCCGCGAGCGGGCGGCGTCGTCTCGGCCGGCGGCGTCGGATTCGACATCTCGTGCGGCGTGAGGAGCCTGCACACGGGCCTGACCGCCGACGACGTCGAGCCGCTGAAGGCAAGGCTCGCACAGGAGCTGTCACGGAGCGTGCCGGCGGGCGTCGGCAGCCACGGGCGCATTCACCTCGACGAGTTGGAGCTCGACGCGATGCTCCAGGGGGGCGCGCGCTGGGCGGTCGAGTGCGGCTACGGCGTCGAGGCGGACCTCGAGCGCATCGAGGAGCATGGCTGCGCCGCCGGCGCCGTGCCCTCGGCCGTCTCGCCGCGGGCGCGGCGGCGCCAGCAGGACGAGATGGGGACGCTCGGGTCGGGCAACCATTACCTCGAGCTGCAGCGCGTCGCGGAGATCTTCGATGCGCGCGTCGCGCAGTCGTTCGGGCTGTCCGTGAACGACGTGGTGGTGTCGATTCACTGCGGCTCGCGCGGCCTCGGGCATCAGATTGGTACGGAGTTCCTCCGCGACATGGCCGCCGCCGCGCCGCGGTTCGGCCTCGTGCTGCCGGACCGCGAGCTGGCGTGCGCGCCGGTCGAGTCCGAGATCGGGCAGCGGTATCTCGGCGCCATGCGCGCCGGCATTAACTGCGCGCTCGCCAACCGGCAGATCATTACGCATCTCGTGCGGAAGGCGTTCCAGGCGGTGATGCCGCGCGCGGAGCTCACACTGCTCTACGACGTGTCGCACAACACGTGCAAGCTCGAAACGCACGCCGTCCACGGGAGCACCCGGCCGGTATTCATCCACCGGAAGGGCGCGACGCGCTCGCTGGGTCCCGGCCACCCGGACCTGCTCGCGCCATTCCATGACGTCGGGCAGCCGGTGCTGATTGGCGGGACGATGGGCACCGAGTCGTATGTGCTGGTCGGGACGAAGGAAAGCGAACGGCTGTCGTTCTCCTCGTCCTGCCATGGTGCGGGGCGGGCGATGAGCCGGAGCCAGGCGCTGCGGACGTGGAAGGGACGGCAGGTGGTTGACGAACTGGCGTCGCGCGGGATCGTCGTGCGCAGCCCCTCGTCCCGTGGAGTGGCCGAGGAGGCGCCGGGTGCCTACAAGGACGTCGGCGCGGTGGTCGACGCCGCCGATGCCGCGGGGCTGTCGCGCAAGGTGGCGCGGCTCGTCCCGCTCGTGTGCGTCAAGGGGTAGACGCTGCCGCGGTGCTACAATCCGGCGAGATGTCCACCACGGCGCGCCAAGTGTATTACACGTACGCGCAGTACGCGGCGCTCGAGGAAGAGAGCTCGATTCGTCACGAGTACCTGGACGGCGAGATTTATGCGATGGCGGGCGGGTCGCCGGAGCACGCGGCGCTGGCGGCCACGATCATTGCCCTGATGCGCCCACAACTCCCCCCCGAGTGCCGCGTGTTCACCTCGGATCTCCGGGTCAAGGTTCCGGCGACCGGCCTGGCCACCTATCCCGATGCCACCGTGATTTGCGGCCGCACGCTGCGCGCGTCGGACGATCCGCTGGCTGTGGTCAATCCTCTGGTGCTCGTCGAGGTGACCAGCGACTCGACCGAACAGTACGACCGTGGTCCGAAGCTGGGACATTATCAACAACTCCCCAGCGTCGGCTCTGTCCTCATCGTGTCGCACCGCGAGCCGCGCCTGACGCTGCACCAGCGCGAGCGCCAGAAGGACGAGTGGATCACCACCGAGGCGCGCGCAGGGGAAACCGTCGCGCTGGAGGGTCTCTTCCGTCTCGCCGTCGACGAGGTGTACCGAGACGGACTCGAGAATATCTGAGAGAAGCGCGGCCAGCTATTTGGCTGGTACCGTCCTCGGCAGCTGATCGATCAGCCGCTTGAGCGCGCCTTCCACGACATACAGCTTCTCGCGGAACCGCGGCGAGTCGGTGTGCGACTCTTCCTTGCGCAGCTCCACCAGCTTCGGCTCGAGCCACTCCCACAGCAGGCTCGCTTCCTGTTCCGAAAGAGAAATGGTCACCATTGCGACCTCCCTGGCGTAGTAGGCAGTAGGCAGTAGGCAGTTCACAGAGGCGCCGTGCTTCGGCGCCTTTGCTTCTTGCGATTAACCGCCTACTGCCTACTGCCTACTGCCTACTTGATGAACGTCCCCGACCGCAGCTCGGCGTAGGCCTGCCGCAGCTCTTCCTCCGTATTCATCACGATCGGTCCGTACCAGGCGACCGGCTCCTCGATCGGCTGCCCGGAGACGAGCAGGAACCGCATCCCGCGTTCGCCCGCCTGGATCACCACCTCGTCGCCGCGGTCGAAGACGACGAGCGTGCGGTTCTCGACTTCCGGCGAATCGTCCGTAAGGCGGCGCCCGGCTTCTTCAGCCGTCGCGTCGTGGCGTCCGGCTTCAGCCGGACCTGGATCATCGTGTCCGGTTCCAGCCGCAGCGACGACCGGTCCCACGCGATCCGTCTGTACCTCGCGCGGCTCCGACGCGTCGCGGAACCGGCCGGATCCCTCGAAGATGTACGCAAACGCGTTGCGCGTCGTCTCGACGGCCACCCGCTTGCGCGCGCCCGGCGGGACGTAGACGTCGAGGTACCGCGGATCGGCGGCGACGCCATCCACCGGGCCGCTCTTGCCCCGGAAGCTCCCGCAAATCACGCGCACGCGCGTTCCGTCGTCGTCGACGACCTCGGGAATGTCGGCGCCCTTCACGTCTTGATAGCGCGGCTTCGTCATTTTCAAAGACGAGGGGAGATTGGCCCAGAGCTGAAAGCCGTGCATCCGGCCGTGTGGATCGCCCTTCGGCATCTCCTGGTGCAGGATGCCGCTCCCGGCGGTCATCCACTGGACGTCGCCCGCGCCGAGACTCCCCTGATTGCCGAGACTGTCGCCGTGGTCGACCGTTCCCGCCAGCACGTAGGTGATCGTTTCAATGCCGCGGTGCGGGTGCCACGGAAAGCCGGCGAGGTAGTCCGCCGGGTTGTTGTTGCGGAAGTCGTCCAGGAGCAGGAACGGATCGAAGTCGGCCGTATCGCCAAAGCCGAACGCGCGGCGCAGCCGCACGCCGGCGCCCTCGAGCGTCGGCTTCGACTGGACGACGCGCTTCACGGGTCGGATCGACATATACATCAGGATACTCGCTGGCAGCCGGTAGCCGGGCAATGGTTGTGGTGTCCTGCCGCAGCGCGCCCCGTGGCACGGTGGTTGCGACGTGCATGCCGGTACATGCGATTGGCGCTCCCTACTGTTTCGGCATTCCTGTCCAACCGGGCCGGGGCGCACCGCCGCGTGTTCGTGAGCACCACCCGCCATCGCGGTGCTGATCTGGATGTCGGTCGGCGCAGTCGGCTGGGCGCTCTCGGCTGTGGCCACGGGGCTTCCGCACGACGCAGCGCTCAGCAGCGTCAGCGCGATGTCGCGCGCCACGACGATCCACGACGCGTACGACCGGCCGGTGTTCACCATCTTCAAGGAACAGCGCATCGGGGTTCCGCTCTCGCGCGTCTGGCCGCATCTCATCCGCGCCGTCATTGCGCTCGAAGATCAGCGGTTCTTCGACCACGGAGGAGTCGAACTGATTCGGATCGCCGGCGCCGCGTGGAGAAACGTGCGCGACGGGTGGGGCACGCAGGGCGGCAGCACGATTACGCAGCAGCTCGCGCGGCAGAGCTTTCTCACGCGCCACAAGACCCTGTGCCGCAAGCTGCGCGAAATCGTGCTGGCCGCCCGCCTCGAGACGGCGTTCAGCAAGGAGCGGATTCTCGAGCTCTATCTCAACAAGGTGGACTTCGGCAACGGCCTCTACGGCGTCGAGGCCGCCTCGCTGGGCTACTTCGGCAAGCACGCGTCGGATCTCGACGTGGCGGAGGCGGCGTTGCTCGCGGGGCTCGTCAGGGCGCCGTCGGCGTACGCGCCGACCGTCAGCCCGGAGCGCGCGATGAGGCGGCGCAACGCGGCGCTCGAGGCGATGCGCAACGCGGGGATTATCGACGAGGCGACGCTGCAGGAGGCGTCGGCCGGTCCGGTTACGCTGCGAGACGCCCTTCACCGCGAGGAGCATTCCGGGCCGTACTTCAAGGAGGAAGTGCGCAAGCAGTTGCTCCAGCAGTTTGAACGGGAGCGCGACCAGCCGCGCACGATCATGGCTCGCGGGTACGCCGCCACCCTCGCCGTGCCGCTCTGAGGCGGCTTCATGGCACAGGCCACCGCGCGGCACGAGGCGACGCCGTTTCGACCGCCTCGTACGGTGACGACGGCGACGATCTGGAGGCTGTCGGGAAAGCTGGCGACCGATGCGTGTCGATCCGCCTACACCGTTGACAGCGACGGCCCGATCACGAGCTGGTCGACGGCGTATACGGAATATTTTGCGCGCGGCACCGAGCCAGTGGAGTACTGCTCGCTCCACACCGCCGCGCCCGCGCGGGCCGCACCGGTGGGATTGGTGCTTCCACCAGCGGGCGCGGCCGCAGAGTCGCCTGGGCCGCTCTCCGCGCCGATCGCGACAACGGGCATCGGCGCGCCCACTGCCTTGCCGCCGACGTCGGTCCAGCCGCCGCGCACCGTCTCGCCGGCGTGGTTTCTGAGGACGGCTGTTCGCTCGTGGTGAGCGGCAGGACCGGTAGTCTGCGAGTCGGGTCGGGAGGTGTGTAACACATAGATGTACATGATGTCTGATATCATGTACATACGGGGAGGACTCGCCGTGGCGCCAATATCATCGATCCGAAACAAGCACATCCGCATCGACCAGGCAAAGCTCGACAAGGCCAAGCATGTGCTCGCCGCGGCGACAGAAACCGAGGCACTCGATCGCGCGCTCACGCTGGTTGTGTCGGAAGCAACCATCGACGCGACGTTGCGTCGGGTGGCTGGCAAGGGGCGACTGAAGAAGATGTTCCCGTGACATGCGCCGCCTCGTCATCGACACGAACATCTATATCGACTGGATCAATTCGGGTCGACACGAGGACATCCTCTTCCAACCCGACACAGTCAAGCACCTGAGCGCGGTCGTCTTGATGGAGTTGCGCGCAGGCGCTTTCTCCGCTCCCGATCGCCGGCTTGTCTGGCGCGTCCAGTTGGCATTCGAGAAAACGGGTCGCATTCTCCTACCGTCACGTGCGGTCTACGCTGATGCCGGTGATGTGCTCCGCCAGCTGCAGGCCAGCCGCGGAATCGGCATCGAGGAGAGACATTCGGTTGTCAACGATGTGCTGATTGCGCTTTCCGCGCGCTCGATTGGAGCCACCGTGGCCACGCAGAATGAACGCGACTATCGTGCCATCCAGGCGGTGAGGCCTTTTCGACTCGCTGTCGTGCAGTAGCCCGGCCGTTGTTCGAAGCGGCGATCGGGATGCCGCGGGCCGTGAAAGGTTGGCCCGCGGCAAAACGCTGGATTCAGGTACTCGGCGTTGAACGATTCCGCCTGTGCCAGAATAGTTTGGTGCCTTCGTTGATGCCCGCTCACATCCCTACTGAACGGTCCTTCGGGCTGAGTGTCGGCAGCGTGTGCCTTGCGGCGAGCGCGCTGTTCCTCTGGCGCGGCTATCCGACCGTCAGCCTGGTTCTGCTCGTCGTTGGCGGTCTGCTCGTCGGGTTGGCGCTCGTGGCGCCGTCGGCGCTGCGGGTACCGAGCCGATACTGGTGGCGCTTCGCACAGATGCTCGGCTGGGTGAACACCCGTGTGCTGCTGACGCTGTTCTTTGCGCTGGTGCTGACGCCGGTCGGCGTTCTCATGCGTCTGTTCGGGCGCAATCCGCTGCAGCCGGCGCAGCCGGAGACGAGCTGGAGCCCGTATTCGGCGCGGCGGCGCAATCCGAAGCATTACGATCAGATGTTTTGAGGTGGGGCGGGTCCTGCTGGACCCGCCGGGGAGTTTCATGGCGAAATCAGACGTGCTGCGTGAGTTCTGGGAGTTCCTGAAGCAGGAGAAGAAGTACTGGCTCGCTCCGATCGTGCTGGTGCTCGTCCTGTTCGGGCTGCTGCTGGTGTTCGCACAGTCAAGCGCGGTCGCACCGTTCATCTACACGCTGTTCTGATGGCCGTTTGCCCCGGGCCTGCGCGCTGGGGTGCCAGGCACGGAGACACAGAGGTCAATACGAGGATGTGTACTCTGTGTCTCTGTGTCTCTGTGGCCCGTGCCATAAATGCCATCGACCGTCCTCGGCGTTTCGGCGTACTACCACGACTCGGCAGCCTGTCTGCTCGTGGACGGCCGGATTGCCGCCGCCGCGCAGGAGGAGCGCTTCACCCGCAAGAAGCACGACGAGCGCTTTCCCTCCCATGCGGTCGCGTATTGCCTGAAGGAAGCCGGGCTCCGCATCGATCAGGTGGATGTCATCGGCTTTTACGAAAAGCCGCTGGTCAAGTTCGAGCGGCTACTCGAGAGCTACATCGCGTCGGCCCCGCGCGGGCTGCGGTCGTACCTCATGGCGATGCCGCTCTGGCTCGGTCACAAGCTCTGGATGGCGGATGAGATCCGGCGGGAACTCGGCACCGACAAGAGAATCCTGTTCGGCGACCATCACGAATCGCACGCCGCCTCGGCGTTCTATCCCTCGCCGTTTGAGGAAGCCGCGATCCTGACGATCGACGGCGTGGGCGAGTGGACCACCTCGTCCATTGGCCACGGGCGCGGCGCGGAGATCACCATGCTCCGCGAGATGCGGTTTCCTCATTCGGTCGGCCTGCTGTACTCGGCCTTCACCTACTTCACCGGTTTCAAGGTGAACGAGGGCGAATACAAGGTGATGGGGCTCGCGCCATACGGCGAGCCGAAGTACGTCCAGGCGATCCGCGATCACATTGTCGACATTCATGACGACGGCAGCATCCGCCTGAACCTCGAGTATTTCGAGTTCGTGCACGGGTTGACCATGACCGGCGAGCGCTTCGCGCGTCTGTTTGGCGGCCCGCCCCGCGCCCCCGACGGCCCGGTCACGCAGCGCGAGATGGATCTTGCGCGGTCCGTGCAGGAGATCGTCGAAGAGGTGATGCTGCGGATGGCCTGCAGCGCGCAGCGCGAGACCGGCTCGAGTCGGCTGTGTCTCGCGGGCGGCGTGGCGCTCAACTGCGTCGGCAACGGCCGGCTGCTGCGCGGGGGGCCGTTCGAGGACATCTGGATTCAGCCCGCCGCCGGCGACGCCGGGGGCGCGCTGGGCGTCGCGTACGCGCTGTGGCACCGCTATCTCGGTCAGCCGCGCGTCAGTGCGGAGGTACGTGGTGCGTGGGTGCCGCGCGTCGGTCCGGCTAAAGCCGGACACCACGACTCCAACGTACGTGGTGTCCGGCTTCAGCCGGACCTGGGGCTCCTTCCCTACGCCGACGAGATGCAGGGTGCGCTGCTCGGGCCCCGCTTCTCGGATGAGGAGATCGCGGCGTGGCTGCGGACGCAGGGGATTGCGGGCGAGCGGCTGTCGCGCGCCGAGCTGCCCGGCGTGGCCGCCGAGCTGCTGGCGGCCGGCAAGGTGATCGGGCTGTTTCAGGGGCGCATGGAATTCGGCCCGCGGGCGCTCGGCTGCCGCTCGATCATCGCCGACGCGCGGTCGCCCGTGATGCAGTCGGTGCTCAACCTGAAGATCAAGTTCCGCGAGTCGTTCCGGCCGTTTGCGCCGGCAGTGCTGCGGGAGCGCGTGGCCGAGTGGTTCGAGATGGACTACGAGAGCCCCTACATGCTGCTCGTGGCCGACGTGGCCGGGTCGCGGCGCGTGCCGGTGCCGCCCGGGACGGAGCAGCTGTTCGGGATCGAGAAGCTGAAGGTGCCGCGATCGACCGTGCCGGCGATCACGCACGTGGACGACTCGGCGCGGATACAAACGGTGCGGCGCGAGGACAACCCGCTCTACTACGACATCATTCGCGCATTCGACGCGCTGACCGGCTGTCCGGTCATCGTGAACACCTCGTTCAACGTCAAGGACGAGCCGATCGTCTGCACGCCCGAGGATGCCTATCACTGCTTCATGAAGACGCAGATGGACGTGCTGGTGCTCGAGTCTTACGTGATCGTGAAACCGGCTGCTGCGATCGACGGTGTCACGACCGCGGCCGGCGCCGTTCGGACGACGAGCGCCGCTGCAACCTGATGCCAGTCGCAGGCCTGTGCTCGAGCGGTGGCCGGGCTCCGCCCGTCGGGAAAGTGGTCGTGCCTCACACCCTATCGCCGCCGCCGCGCGTAGTACCCGATTCGCACGCCTGTCGGCGTGGAAAGCACCGCTCGGGCTGATTCGGACGGGCGGATTATGAGATCGCGCGGAACGAACGCGCGGCGCGAGTCGGCACGCCCGCTTTCCGGTTGCGCGTGGCGCTCGCCGGGCTCCGACGGCGCTCAAGCACAGGCCCGCGCCTGCCGTTTACACCGAATCCGCAGATGGAAGTTGCCTGGGCGCGCGAGCGGCGCGACTCGAGCGGGCTTTCGCCTCGACGAGGCCGAGGAGCAGGCCGAGCGCGACCACCCACATTCGGGCGTCGATTAGTTCGCCGGGGACAGCTCCCGCAAGCGACAGGACGAGTCCGGCCACGAGCGCGCCGCGCGCAGCGGCAACGAGGCGTACTGCTCGGGCCTCACGCGCCCCACCTGGCACGATTGCCTGCAGGGATACCGCCATCAGAAGCAGCGCCCCGACAGGGCCGAATCTGTCCGAGAGCGCCGCGATCGACTCGCCGAGCGTCGTCAGGTCGAGCGCCGGCAGCGTGACCTCGAAATCAGGGAAGCGGGGAAGAAGCGTGGCCATCATCGTGCACGCACCTGCCACTGCCGCGCTGAGACCAGGAGCGACGCGCCAGCGGCCGGTCACCGCCGAGATACCGAGCGCAGCGACCGCGGCTATGCCCCAGAACAGGGGATCGTGCAGCGCGTGTGGGGAGAGGCTGCCGGCCACGGCGATCCGAACGAGCGCCGCCGCCCACAGACCGGCAGCCACGACTTTATGCGCCAGATCCGCGCGCGCCAGTAGCACGACCCCCAAAGCGATGGCCGGCAGCAGCAGCGCGGTGGCGAGCTCAGTGCCTCCAAGCCAGTGGATCACCGCCGCTCCGTAGGCGAGATACAGCCAGTTTCGACGCTCTCGTATAACCGGAGTGAGGACCGGGACGACGTGACGGCCGAACCAGTGAGTGAGCCGGTCAAATACACGTCGTACTCCGGCGACGATCCGCATCGGCACGGGCCCCAGCGGTTCCACCGCGTGCGCCGCGTACG
>JACPTI010000089.1 GCA_016192845.1 Acidobacteriota bacterium | reverse complement strand
GCTGCCGCCCGACCCGCCGGTCGTGAGGCCGAAGCCCTGGCCGCGGGCGCCGGTCTCTGTCCGGGTGACGCCGGGCTGCGGCTCCTCGTCGGGCGCCGGCTTCGGCTGCGGCTGCGGACGCCTGACCGCCGGCGCGGGGACTGGTGTCTCGCGCGGCTTCGGCGGGGGAGGAGGCATCGCGCGGGTCGGCGCCGGCGTCGGCTCCGGAATCGCCCGGCCGCCCATTGGCGTCATCCCGCCCGCGCGTGGGCCGGGCGCACCGGCCAGGCTGATTGTCATCACGGTCGGCGGCGGCTCGTCGGCCACCACATCCCAGTCGAACGGGCCGAACACCAGGAGCGCCACGGCCGCCGCGTGCACCGCCACGGACCAGACGACCATCCTGCCGAACTTTTCCGGCTGCTGGCGCCGCGCGGCAAGCACGTCGGTGACCTCGGTGAGCTGCATGTCACTGCTCGCCAGGCAGCCTCGAGACGATGCCGACGTTCTGGATCCCGGCCTCCTTGAGCCGGTCGAACACTTCCATGAGCTCCTGCAGGTTCACCTCGCCGTCGCCGCGCAGGTAGACGAGCTTGTCGGTCCGGTTGAGCATGATCTGCCGCACGCGCTCGGCCAGGAAATCGAGGCGGACCGGCTCCTTGTCGATGTAGACGCGGCGATCCTCCCGGTACGAAACCGGGAGGTCGACGAACACGCGGTCGCTCGCGATCTCCTGCGAGCGGCTGGCGACCGGCAGGTTCACCTCGACGCCGCGCTGCAGCATCGGCGCCGCGACCATGAAGATGATGAGGAGCACGAGCATCACGTCGACGAGCGGCACGACGTTGATCTCGGAGAGCGTGGGGCCGACGCGGCGCCCCCGCTGGTGGCGGCCGCCGGCGTTCGGGGCAGAGGCGATCACCTTCGGCATGACTCGATTCGACCTCCGCACGCTGCCGACGGAACACCGAGCCGCCGAGACCCCGAGTCCAAATATTTTCTCGGTGTCTCAATGCCTCGGTGGTCCGTGATCGGTGCAGCTCGCATCTACGTGAAGTTGCGCTCGGCGATGTTCAGGAACTCGAGCGCGAAGTCGTCCATCGTGGCGGAGAACTCCTTCACGCGGTGCGTGAAGTGGTTGTAGAAGACGAGCGCCGGAATCGCCGCAAACAGTCCCGCCGCGGTCGCGATGAGCGCTTCGCTGATGCCGGGCGCGACCACGGCCAGGTTCGTCGACCCGGTGGCGCCGATGCGCTGGAACGCAATCATGATTCCAACGACCGTGCCGAAGAGCCCGATGAACGGCGTGACGCTCGCCGTCGTGGCGAGAAACGTCATCCGCCGCTCGAGTTTGGCGATCTCGTTTGTGGCGGCGCGGATGAGCGCCCGGTCGACGCCGTCGAGGCTCTTGAGGATTGGACGCCCCGGCGCGCCGGATGGATTGGACGGCGCCGGGCTGCCGGCGCCGCCGGCGCGGAACTGGGCGTTGAGTTCCGCGTAGCCCGCCTGGAAGACGCCGACGAGCGGCGTGGCGGGCAGCGACGGACATGCGACCTGCACCTCCGAGAACTTCGTGCTGCGGCGGAAGACGTCGAGAAAGCGCGACGTGTCACGCTCGGAGGCGCGGAACGACCAGAGCTTCTGAAGAATGATCGCCCACGAGGCGATGGAGAAAATCAGGAGGATGGCCAGGACCGCCTGATTGATCGGCGTCGTGTCGGCGATTAGGCGGATGAGGTCGCCGCTCCCGGCAAAAGGGGTACCGTCGCCCTGCGCCTGCAGGGCGAGGACAAGGGAGCCACGCGTGTACAACAAAACCTCCGCAGCATCGGACGCGCGCCGCTGGGAAGGCGCAGGACCCGGCAGCGTAGCATGCGCCCTGAGTGCTGTCAAACATATGATACGATGGAAGTTCCGCGCGCATGCTCCGCTTCCTCCGCATCCGCAATCTTGCGGTGATTGAAGCCGTCGAGGTCGAGTTCGCGCCGGGCTTCAACGTGCTCACCGGAGAAACCGGAGCGGGCAAGTCGATCGTCGTCGAGGCTGTCGGCCTGCTCCTCGGCGCGCGTGCGTCGGCCGATCTGGTGCGCACAGGCGAGGCACAGGCGGCCATCGAGGCCATCTTCGAACACGCCGGCGACGACATCGTCGTCCGGCGTGAAATCACCGGCCAGGGCCGGAGCCGGTCGTTCATCAACGGCGCGCTCGCGACCGCCGCCGCCCTCCGCGATCTCGCCGCCCGGCTCGTGGAGCTCCACGGCCAGCACGAGCACCAGGCGCTGCTCGATCCGCTGACGCATCTGCCGGTCGTCGACGAATACGCGGAGCTCGGAGACCTGGTCGCGCGCGTCGGCGGCACCTGGACCGTGGTGCGCGCGCTCCGCGAGCAGCTCGAACGCTCGCGGATGGACGAACGGGAAAAGGCGGCCCGTCTGGACCTGATCGCGTTTCAGCTCGGCGAGATCGAGAAAGCGGCGCCGAAGCCGGGTGAAGACGAGGGGCTCGCCGCGACGCGGCAGGTGCTCGCCAGCGCCGAGCGGATTCTGCGACTCTGTGAGGAGAGCTACGCGACGCTCTACGAGAGCGACGGCGCGGTGCTCAGCGGGCTGGGCGGCGTCTGGAAGCGCGTCGCCGAGCTGGCGGCAATCGACCCGGAGTTTGCGCCCTACGTCGCGGCGCGCGACGGCATCAAGGGGCAGCTCGAGGACCTGGCATTCTTCCTCCGCAGCTACGCGGACGGCGTCGACGCCTCCCCGGCGCGGCTCCAGGAAGTGGAGGACCGGCTCGCCCTGCTCGAGCGGCTCAAGCGGAAGTACGGGCCGACGCTCGACGACGTGATCGCCCGCGGCCGGGCGCTGGCCCACGAGCGGGAACTGCTGACCGGCGGGGGAGAGCGGACCGAAGATCTGCAGCGCAAGCTGGCCGAGACGAGCGACCGCTATCTCACCGCCGCGCGTGAGCTCTCGCGGCGACGGCGGGAGGCGGCGGGGCGGTTCGCCCGCGCGGTTGAAGCGCTGGTGGCGGAGCTGGCGATGCCCCGCACACGGTTCGAGGTCCGGTTCAACGCGGCCGAGCTGGGGCCTGAGGAGTGGGGCGAGCGGGGGGTCGACCGCGCCGAGTTCTACGTGTCGCCCAACCCGGGCGAGCAGCTGCGGCCGCTGGCGCGCATCGTCTCGGGCGGCGAGCTGTCGCGCGTGATGCTGGCGCTGAAAACGCTGACCGCCGGCGACACGCGCGGCAAGACGCTCGTCTTCGACGAGGTGGACGCGGGGATTGGCGGCCGCGTGGCGGAGGTGGTGGGCAGCCGGCTGCGGGCGCTCGGCGACCGGTTCCAGGTGCTTTGCATCACGCACCTGCCGCAGATCGCCGCGCACGGTGCGACCCACTTCCGGATCGACAAGAATGTACGTGGCGGCCGGACGATCACGTCGGTGGAGCGGCTCACGGAATCCGGGCGCGTGGAAGAGCTGGCGCGCATGATCGGTGGAGCAGTGGTGACCGACCAGGTACGCGCAACGGCGCGCGACCTGCTGGGCGCGGGCGCGCAAGGACAGGCCGCCTTCGCGCAAAACGCTCGGGCGGGTCACGCGGAATCGGAGCGGCGGCGGGCGAAAGGCGAAAGCGAAAGGCGAAAGCCGCGCCGGGCCTGATGGGGACGGCGCGGCAATGCAGGGGCCGACCTCGAGGTCGGCCCATGAGGTTCATGGCGAAGAAATACCTCATCGAGACGTTCGGCTGTCAGATGAACGTCCACGACTCGGAGCGGATGGCGGGGCTGCTCGACCAGGCGGGCTACGAGCCGACCGACGACGAGCGAGACGCCGACGTGATCGTCATCAACACGTGCAGCGTTCGCGAACACGCCGAGGAAAAGCTGTACACGCGGCTCGGCAAGCTGCGCGTGCTGGGCGACGAGACAGGGCATCGGCCGGTCGTCGCCGTGGCCGGCTGTGTCGCGCAGCAGGAGGGCGCGACGCTCCTCCGCAAGACCAACGGGCACCTCATCGACGTCGTCCTTGGCACGCAACGGCTGAAGATGCTTCCTTTGCTCGTCGACAAGGCGGCGCGGGCACCTTTTGCGGAGGTCGACGTGGCGCCGTGGGACGACGTGAGCTTTCCGCTCGGTATCGCGCGTCGCGGCGATCCGGTCAAGGCGTACGTCACGATCATCGAGGGGTGCAACGACTACTGTGCCTTTTGCGTGGTGCCGTACACCCGCGGACACGAGCGGATGCGGCCGAAGGCGGACATCCTCGCGGACGTGCGCGAGGCGGCCGCCTCGGGCCGGCGCGAGGTCCAGCTCCTCGGGCAGATCGTCAACCACTATCAGGCGCCGGACGACCCGGCGTGCGACTTCGCGCAGCTGCTGGCGGAGGTCCATGAGGTGCCCGGCCTCGAGCGGATCCGTTTTGCGAGCCCGCACCCGCGCCATACCGGCGCGCGGCTCATCGAGGCCGTTCGCGACCTGCCGAAGGTGTGCAAACACATGCACCTGCCGGTGCAGTCGGGCTCGACGCGCGTCCTGCAGGCGATGCGCCGGCGTCATACACGCGAACAGTACATGGAGCTGGTGGCACAAATCCGAGACGCCATTCCGGACGTGGCGCTATCGACCGATATGATCGTTGGCTTCCCCGGCGAGGGAGTGGAGGATTTCGAGCAGACCCTGTCGCTCGTCGAGGCGGTGCAGTACTCCAGCATCTTCTCGTTCAAGTACTCGGTCCGGCCGAACACGCTCGCCTCGAAGCGGATGCCGGACGACGTGAGCGAGGCCGAGAAGACCGCGCGGATCGTGGCGCTGCAGTCGCTGCAGCGCGAGATCCAGATGGGGCTGCACGAGCGGGCCGTCGGCACGACGGTCGACGTGCTGGTCGATGCTGTGAGCCGCAGGCGCGACGGCGAGATGTCGGGGCGGACGACGGGCAACACGGTCGTGAACTTCCCGCCCCCCGGCGGTGCGGGATCCCAGATCCTGGATTCCGGATCGCAGTGGATCGGGCGGACCGTTCCGGTTACGATCCGCCGCGCCGAGCCCAACAGCCTGTGGGGTGAAGTGGCAGGCCGGGTACCGTTGGGAGCGCCCGGGAGAGACCCATGCTGATTGAAATGACCATCAAAGGGCTGATGGTGGATCCGATCACCAACATGCCCATCGTCATCCTGAAGGACACCGCGGGGGATCGTGTGCTTCCGATCTGGGTGGGGATCTTCGAGGCGAACGCGATTGCGCTCCAGATGGAGAACATCACCACGCCGCGGCCGATGACGCACGATCTGCTCCGGAACATCATTACCGACCTGGACGGTCACGTCGATCGCGTGGTCGTCTCCGACCTCAAGGACAACACGTTCTACGCCATCATCCATCTCACCGTGAAAGGGGAGCCGGTGGTCGTCGATGCCCGGCCGAGCGACGCGATCGCGCTCGCGCTGCGGACGCGCTCGCCGATCCTCGTCGAGGAGACGGTGATCGACAACGCCAAGACGATCGACTTCGCGTCGGAGCGCGCCGACAGCGATCGGCTGCAGAAGTGGCTCGAAAGCCTCGACCCCGAGGATCTCGGCAAGTACAAGATGTAGGCGGCAGCTGGTAGTCGGTAGCTGGTAGCGGAGGTTTTCGGTACAGCTTGCGCCTGTCCTTGCTACCGACTACCACCGACCGACTACGAGCGAGCTCCTTGTCGGCCGGCCGACGATCACATCCGGCTTGATTCCTTTGTCCACAATCCCTAGAATGGGCGCGTCGTTCCTCCACAAGATATTCGTCCCAAGTAGATGATCGTCGCCATCGCCAATCAGAAAGGCGGCGTGGGCAAGACCACCACAGCCGTGAATCTTGCCGCCGCGCTGGCGATGCGCGGCCGCAAGACGCTGCTCGTCGACCTCGACCCGCAGGCCAACAGCACGATCTCCTTTCTCGACCACGGCGTGATCACGCGCAGCACCTACGACGCGATCGCCGGGCCGGGGTGCTCGCTGGCCGACGTCATCCAGCCGACGCCGGTTCCAAACCTGGACATCGCGCCGGCGCGCATCAGCCTGGCGAAGCTCGAGGGGCGCCTGGTGGGGGAGCTCGACGCGCACTTCCGCCTCAAGGACAAGATCAACGAACTCAACGGCCAGTACGTGCACATCATCATCGACTGCCCGCCGGCGCTCGGCCTCCTGACGGTGAACGCGCTCGTCGCGGCGACACACCTGCTGATTCCGATCCAGTCGTCGTACTTCGCGCTCGAGGGGACCGACGACCTGCTCGAAACGATCGAAAAGGTCCGCCAGCGGCCGAACCCGGGGCTCCGCATTCTCGGCGTGGTGATCACGATGCACGACAAGCGGACGGCGCTGGCGCGCGACATCCGGGATCAGATTCAGAAGGTGTTCGGTGGCAAGGTGTTCAAGACCGTGATTGCCAAGAGCGTCCGGCTCGAGGAAAGTCCGGCCTACAAGGAGTCGATTTTCACGTTCGCGCCGGACTCGACCGGCGCCACCGACTACTACAGCCTGTGCGAGGAGGTCATCGAACGTGTCGAAGCGCGGACTGCCTAACACGCTGCGGATGCGCCATGACGAGCACTACGTCGAGGCGCTGGCCGCGTCCGCCGGGGCGCCCGTCGGCCGCATTGTGCCGATCGAGCTGCTCGACCCGAACCCCGACCAGCCGCGCCAGGTCATGGGCGACCTGTCGGAGCTGATGGCGTCGGTTGCCGAGAAGGGCGTCATCGAGCCGCTCATCGTCCGGCCGCGCGGCAGCCGCTTCCAGATCATCGCCGGAGAGCGCCGCTACCACGCCGCCGTGCAGGTCGGCCTGCGGGAGCTCCCGGTCGTCGAGCGGCAGGCCAACGATGCCGAGATGATGGAGCTGGCGCTCATCGAGAACCTCCAGCGCAAGGACCTGACGGCGTTCGAGGAGGCGGAAGCGCTGCAGCAGCTCGCGCAGAAGTGCCGCTACACGCACGAGGACATGGCGCGGAAGCTCGGGAAGTCGCGGACTGCCATCACCGAGTCGCTCTCGCTGAACAACATGCCGGAGGAAGTCCGGAACCTCTGTCGGCTGGCCGACATTACCTCGAAGTCGACGCTGCTGCAGGTCGTCCGGCAGGCGACGCCGCAGAAGATGCTCGCGCTCGTTGAAAAGATGATCGCGCAGGGCGCAGTTACGCGGCGCGACGTGCGGGCCGAGACGGCCAAGGGAAAACCGGGCCGGCCGCGGCCGTTCGTCTTTGCCTTCCGCGCGCCAAGCAAGGCGTTCCGCCTGCGGCTTAGCTTCACGAAGAGCCGAGTGGAGAAGGCGGAGGTCATCGAGGCGCTCGAGAACATCATCCGAGAGCTGAAAGCCTCGAATTGATCCGTCGTTCGCGCTTCGAAGTTCTCACTTGTCAGTTCGTGTTCGGGGTTCGGTTCGGCGTTCCTCGTTCCGGATTCCGGGTTCCACGGTCAGAGTCGCTGCGTGTTAGTTAACATAACGTCTATTATGCGACTCATTTTGAAATAGGCCCGAACACGCTGGAACCGGCACCTGAGCTCGAACCTCGGAACCCAGAACCGAACCTCGAACACGAACCCAGAACCGAGAACCCAGAAGCGACGACCCGTCGTCTACGCCGTCCAGTTGCGCGTCGGGAAATGTGCGTCCGGGACGTCGAACTCGATCGGCCCGTGGCGGGGGTGATGCTCCAGCTCCGCGTCGCCTCGGATCACCGCAACCAGGAACGCCACGCGTTCGTGCGGCCCGGTGCTGAGACACCGAAACGGAATCTGCATTTCCAGGATCGTATCGATGGCGGCCACAAGGCCGGGGCATTTCCGCGGTTGCCAGGCGTCGGCGCCCGGCGCCCGCTCTTCGAGTCGGGCCTGCGCGCCTGAGGGGTCCGACCGCACCACGACCTGCAATCCCGCGGGCTTCAGGAACCTGATCCGGATATCGATGTCGTGGGCCAGGAGGCTCCGCATCGGCCCCGGGCCGTCGACGCGGACGAACAGCCGCTCGAGATTGAACCCGAACTCCGCCAGCGTCACCAGCCCGGGCCGGTCGATGGCCTGCTGCATCGTGCCCGTGACGCGCCCGGCATCGACACACCCCGCGCCGATCCACTCGAAGTAGCTCGTCACCTCGCCGTCGATCACCGGCTCGATGAAGCCGGTCGCCGCATCGACCGGCAGCGCCGGCGGCTCCGTCGTGATGTTGGTCACGAACAGCTCCTCCGGCACGGGCCGGTCGAGCGTCCGGTACGCGTTCCGTAAGTGGCGCCGGAAGAGCTCGTCGAAGGCGAGGTCGTGCTCGGAGGAATGGTCGTCGCCGTACCACCAGAACCAGTCGCTCCCTTCGGCAATCAGAATCTCCTCGCGAGCGCGGGCGAGCGCCGCCGGGGACGCCGTCGTCGCGGCCGCGTCGAGCGTGCGCCGCGCTTCCGCCAGCTGGCTCCACGCGCGGTGGTCGTCCGGATGGCCGATCCAGATGTAGAAGTCGCCATTGATCCACGACCCCGGGAAGATCGACCGGAGCGTCTCCCGCGGCGCCGCGCACGCGTCGGCCATCGTGACTGTCTGAATTTCCGGATGCGAGGCGAGGCGGCCGTAGAGCGCCCGCAGGAACGGACGCCCCTGCCCGTCGTAATACTCCCAGGCGTTCTCGCCGTCGAGGATGATGAAGATGGTCGCCTCTCCCCCGCCCGTGCGCGAGGCACAGCGCCGGCCGGCCGTCACGAGCCGGTAGACGAAGTCGTCTGCCGCCCCGTCGGCCGACCACGATGCGTAGGTGAACCCGATCAGGTCCGACAGCGCGTGGTCGCGAAACCCGCACGCGACCCGCCCGACGGCGTACGGCTGGTAGAGGCGCCCGGGCTCGTCGAGGTGGCCGTCGCCGCTCCGCGTGAACGGCCTGCCGAGCGTCCGGGCCAGGATCTCCTCGTCTGTCGCCATCCATCGGAACCCAGCGTCGGCGACGAGCGGGACGATCGCGTCCGACACGGATCCCTCCGACGGCCAGACGCCCTGCGGCCGGTGGCCGAACAGCCGCTCGTGCAGCGCCACGGCGCGGGCGAGCTGTTCGGCGGCGTCCTCGGGACGGCGGAATGGTTCGCGCGGCATGCGCGCGTGCGGGTGCGCCCGCAGGTAGACGTCGGTGTCGCACAGGAGCGGCAGGATCGGGTGGTAGAAGGGCGAGGTCGAGAGCTCCACCTGGCCGCTCGCCGCGGCGGCCGCATACTCCGGAATGACCTTGCGGAGCAGCTCGAGCTCCACCGCCCGCAGCACCGCCTTGTCGTCTTCGCTGAAGCCGCGCCCCTTGTCGACCAGCGTCCGGACGCGCTCGTCGTGGTCGTGGAACCACGGGTCGATCCAGACGAGCTTGTGCCAGACCTGCAGGTCGCGGATGTCGTCGGTCGAAAACTGCGACACCTGCGCGCGCGCGCTGAGCCCCCGCCTCCGCTCTTCCGAGCTGCGGCGAGGCTCGCCGAAACCTTCGGCGAAGGGGGCGCCGCCGTTCCCGCGCAGATCGAGCAGCTCCCGATAGCGCGGATACGGATCGATCATCCGCACGCGGTGCGCGTGGAAGAAATGCTCGATGCAGTAGGCGCGCTGCTCTTCGGTGAGCTGCTCGGCCGGTTTCAGCCCCAGCTCGAGATGCCGGTCGCGCACCTCGCCGCGGGCGTACGCCTCGAGCTGCACGAGCAGCGACGGCACCAGGTTGAACGTCACCCTGACGCCGGGGAACTCGCGGACGAGCGCCACCATTCCCCAGTAGTCCTTCAACGCGTGCAGCCGCACCCACGGCAGGACGTGCTCCCCGGTCAGCAGGTCCTGGTAGAACGGCTGGTGCATGTGCCACAGGAAGGCGACGCGCGTCATAATGAGATCTCTGCAGGGGACAGGGGTGAGGGGTCAGGGGTTAGGGTCAACCCTTGTCCCCCGTCCCCTGCCCCCTACGGGTGTACGTGCAGTGATGCGGATCATCGACAGATACGTGATTCGTGAAGTGCTGTGGCCCTTCGTCATCGGGCTGCTCGTCTTCACGTTCATGCTAATCATCCCGTATCTCATCGAGTACGCCGAGAGCTTCATCTCGAAGGGCGTCCCCGTGCCGGTCGTGCTCCGCGTGATGGCCACGCTGCTCCCGTCGGCGCTGGCGCTCACGATCCCGATGTCGCTGCTGCTGGGCTTGCTCGTCGCGTTCGGGCGCCTGTCGGCCGACCGGGAGTTCGTGGCGCTCCAGGCGTGCGGCGTAAGCCTGTTCCGCCTGATGCGGCCGGTCGGCTTGCTGTCGGTGCTGGCCTGGATCGCCACTTCTTACACGCTGCTCGTGGCGGTGCCCGACGCCAACCAGCGCTTCCGCGAAATCACCTTCGGCATCGTCGCGGAGCGGGCCGAGGGCGAAGTCCGGCCGCGCGTCTTCTTCGAGGACTTCCCCGACGTCGTGCTGTACGTCCGCGAGCTCGCCCGGCCGGGGGGCGGCTGGAGCGACGTGTTCATGGCCGACAACCGCGCGGGCCAGACGCCCGCGATCTACCTGGCGCGCCACGGCCGCGTCGTCGTCGACCGCGAGCGGCGGTCGGTCGAGATGGTGCTCGAGGATGCCGTCCGGCATACGGCGGACGAGGCCGGCAAGTACGAAGTGGTCCATTTCGACCGGCTGCTGCTCAGCCTGAACCCGGAAACGGTTTTTCCGCGGCAGGGGCCGCCGCTCGGCGCGCGCGAGATGTCGATTCCGCAGCTGCGGGCGCGCGCGGCGGAGCTGGAGGCGCAGGGAATCTACCCGCACAGCGAGCTGTTCGAGATCCAGAAGAAGTTCTCGATCCCGTTCGCCTGCCTGATCTTCGGCCTCATCGGTCTGGCGCTCGGCGTCAACAACCGGCGCGACGGCAAGCTGGCGAGCTTCGTGATCGGGCTGGCAGTGATCTTCGTCTACTACGTTGTGCTGTGGCTCGGGCAGTCGCTCGTGCGCGGCCACATCGTGCCGCCGTGGCTCGCGGCGTGGGGGCCGAACATCGTGCTCGGTGGGCTCGGGCTGTTCCTGTTCCGCTGGCGCGATCGCGGCTTCGACCGTCCGCTGCGCGTGCCCGTGGTGCCGACGCTCGGCGCGGCGGGCGTTCCCCCGCTTCGACTCCCGATGCTCGGGATCCTCGATCGCTACGTCGCCACGACCTACGCACGCATCGCGGCGCTCTCGGCGCTGGCCATGGCGGGCATCTTCTACATCGCGGCGTTCCTCGATCTATCGGACAAGGTGTTCCGCGGCCAGGCGACGTGGGGGATGCTCGGGGCGTACTTCTGGTACGCAACGCCGCAGTACGTCTACTACATTCTGCCGCTCTCGGTGCTGCTGGCGGCGCTCGTTACCGTGGGGCTTCTCACGAAGAACAGCGAGCTGGTGGTGATGAAGGCGTGCGGCATCAGCCTGTACCGCGTGGCGCTGCCGATGCTCGGCGGCGCGCTCGTCGCCGGCGGGGTGCTGTTCCTGCTGGAAGAGAGCGTGCTCGGTCCGTCGAACCGGCGCGCGGAGGCGCTTCGCCACCTGATCCGGGGCGGGTCGCCCCAGACCTTCGACGTGCTGCACCGGCAATGGGTGACCGGCAGCCACGGCGAGATCTACCACTTCGACTACTACGATCCGCGCACGCGGCAGCTCAGCGGCCTGTCGGTCTTCGAATTCGGCGAGCGGATGCAGATTCTCGCGCGCCGGACGTATGCCGAACGAGCCGCGTACGCGGGCTTCGGGCCCGCGGATGCCAGCGACCGCTGGACCGCCCACCAGGGATGGACGCGGGAGCTCAACGCGCAGGGCGAGACGCGGACCTTCGCGCCGTTCGCGACGTCGGAGATCCGCCTCGAGCCGGCGGCATACTTCGGCACCGAGCCACCGGACGAGCGGTTCATGAGCTATTCGCAGCTGCGCGACTACACGGCGCGGCTGCAGGCCACGGGCTTCGACGTCAGCGCGCAGCTGGTGGCGCTCGAACGCAAGCTCTCGTTCCCGTTCGTCACGATCGTGATGACGCTGCTGGCGGTCCCCTTCGCGGTGACGACAGGCCGCCGCGGGGCGATGTACGGCATCGGCGTCGGCATCGTGCTCGCCATCACCTACTGGGTCGCCATCAGCGTCTTCGCCGCGCTCGGCACGGGCGGGCTCGTGGCGCCGATGCTCGCCGCCTGGGCGCCGAATCTGCTCTTCGGCGCCGGCGCCGGCTATCTGCTCCTGACGGTTCGCACCTGAAGTCACCGGGGACGGTAGCCTTCGTACGTAGTGTCCGGCTTTAGCCAGGCTTTAGCCGGACCGATCTAGCCCGATTTGATTCTTGATGAACACGCCAGGTCAAGGAGACGCATTCGCTCCGAAAAGCGGCTCCGCAGGCCGGAAAAACGCTGCTCCGGCTTATCGTCTCCCCACGCGGCGTTGGGGCCCATCCCAACGCACTGTCGCAGACCTGCGCAGCGTTTTTCGTGCGACTGTAACGGCCTGCTCCGAACGCTTTTCTCCGCGAACGCGGCTCCTCGACCAAAGGGTAACTGAATGATCTGGAGTAACATCCTGCAGGGCTCTCAGGAGGCTCTCATGGCTCGCAAATTCTCCGTCGTAATCTTCGCGCTGGCAGTCACGCCGTTTCTGGCGCAGCCGCTGGCGCAAGCCCGGCAGGCTGCAAACCCCTACTTCCCTCCCCCGCTCCAGTGGGACCGCCGCACGCCGGCGGAGGTCGGCTTCGATGCGGCGCTGCTCGGCGCGGCGGTGAAGTTCGCGGTCGACAACGAAACCCCGCGCTTCCGCGACCAGCGGCTCGACCAGGCGACGACGTTCGGGGCGCGCGAGCCGTATGACACGCCGATCGGACCGATGACGGTGCGTGGACCGGTGAGTGGTGTCGTCATCCGCAACGGCTATCTCGCGGCCGAGTTCGGCGAGCCCGCGCGCGTCGACATGACGCACAGCGTCACGAAGACGTTCCTGTCGACCGTGGCGGGCCTGGCGGTGCAGCGAGGCCTCACCCGCGACGTCAACGACCGCGCGCGCGACTACATGCCGCACGGCGTCGATCTGTTCGACGCGCCCAAGAATCAGCCGATCACCTGGGACCACCTGCTGCGGCAGACGAGCGACTGGCAGGGGACGCTCTGGGGGAAGCCCGACTGGGCGGACCGTCCAGAGGGCGAGCCGACGGAGTGGCCGAACCGGAAGCTGTACGAGCCGGGCACCCGCTACAAATACAACGACGTGCGCGTGAACGTCTTGGCGCTCGCGCTGCTGCACGTCTGGCGGCGTCCGCTGCCCGAGGTGCTGCGCGAGGGAATCATGGAGCCGATCGGCGCCTCCTCTACGTGGCGCTGGCACGGCTACGAGAACTCGTGGGTCGACATCGACGGCCGGCGGGTGCAGTCGGTGTCGGGCGGCGGCCACTGGGGCGGCGGCATGCACATCAATGCCTACGACATGGCGCGATTCGGGTACCTCTTCCTGCGGAACGGCAAGTGGAAGGATCGCCAGCTCGTTGCCGAGCAGTGGATCAAGCAGGCGCGAACCCCCGGCACGGCCAACGAGATGTACGGCTACATGAACTGGTATCTGAACACCGGCCGCAAATCGCTCCCCGCCACGCCGGAATCGGCCGTCCGCTTCCAGGGGAACGGGCCGAACATCGTCTACATCGACTGGGAGCACGATCTGGTGGTGGTGGTGCGCTGGATTCGCGACAACCAGTTGAACGAGTTCCTCGGGAAGGTGATCGGCGCGCTACGCGTCGGACCCACGGCATGAACTCGTTCGGAGCCGCCTTCGCCCGCCGTGCCGAGGACGGGTTTCGGCGAGGCCTCGCCGTAGCGTCCAGCTTTAGCCCCACGTGCCAGGGGGCATTCGTGCCTTTGCATGTTCCCATGCACGTTCATATAATCCAGTATATGAAGGCTCTGCTGATCGAGCTGGACGACGAGGTAGTGGCGAAGCTGGAGCAGGTGGCGCCGGGGCGCAGCCGCCGGCGCTCGGAGTTCATCCGCATGGCGGTGCGCCGGGCGCTCTGGGATCTCGAGGAGCAGGCGACCGCCGACGCCTATCGGCGGCAACCTGATTCCGCGGTGGATGCGTACGTCGATCCAGGTGTGTGGGAACCGCGTCCGCAATCGGGTCGCCCACGTTCGCGCCGATGAAACAGTACGAGATTCGCTGGGCAGATCTCCCGGCGGCCATCGGGCGCCGCCCCGTGCTCCTGCTGACTCGAACGGCGGCCTACACCTATCTGAACAAGGTCATCGTGGCTGAAGTGACCTCGACGATCCGCGGGATTCCTCAGGAAGTGAGCGTCGGGAGGCGCGAAGGGCTCCGGCGACCGTCGGTGGTCAACCTGGACAACGTGCATGTGGTGGCGAAGGCGCTCATCGGCGAACGGGTCGGCGAGTTGTCAGGGGCGCGCGAGCGGGAGGTCAAACGCGCGCTCGGGTACGCGCTCGGCTGGCCCGAGCTCAAGGTGCTCTGAGGTGAGGGCTGATCATCAGCGATTCGTGACTGGCCCGCGCCGCTTCAGCTCCTCGAACCAGTTCAGCACGACATTGATCTGCGTTGCTGGCGTGGTCTGCTCCATCTCCTTGACCATGAGAAATCGCTGGCCCCGGAATCGGCCTCGAAAAGCACGACCGGCTTGCCTGCCGCGAAGCCAGGCTGCGTCGTCACCTGCACGGCCGTCATCCGCCGGCCGCTGCGGTAGAACAGCTCGCGGCTCCTTCGTTGAAGGGGGTCTGCAGAAACGGCTGCGCCTTCTTCTCACCGATCCGCAGAACCCAGATGTCGCGAAGGTTCCTGGGGTGAATCTCAAAGAACGCAAGCAGGGGCCCGTCGGCGGACCATGAAGTCAGATTCTGGGTGCTCTCGCTGGACGCCAGTCGTTCCAGCCCGCCGCTGCCGTCCGCGAGCTGCCAGAACAGGTTGTTCGCGCCTTCCTTGTTCGAGCGAAACGCGATCCGCGTTCCGTCGGGCGTCCATCCCGGGCTCTGGTTCGCGCTCCCTTCGAAGGTGAATCGCGTCAACGTGTCCCTCGACAAGTCGTACAGCCAGATCTGATTGTCGAGCTCCACCGCGACGCGTCGGCCATCCGGCGACAGCCGGGGGTAGCCGTACGCCAGGGCAGGTGCAGGCAGTGGCTGTTCGGTCCCGTTGCGAGTCACCCATACCAGCCGCCGCTGCACGGCCTGACCGCCTGCCGCGACGTACACGAGCGTCCCCGTATCGGAGACGTCGTAACGCGCGCTACCGAATTCGTCGGTCATCACGCCTTCCACAACAGGGACCGGCGCACCTGTTACCTGCAGTCGCTCGAGATCGAATGAGACAGCCATGAGGTTTTCCTGTTGCACGTACAGGAGGTGCCCTGATGAGGCATAGCGCGGGTACGTACCGCCTGGAACCAGGTCTCGTCGTTCACCCGTTTCGATTGAATAAACGACGATCCGGTCGGAGGCTCCGACGCTGCGAAAGAGCACCGCCCTTCCACCAGGCAAGAATTCGGGATAGTCTCGTACAGCACCACGCCGAGCGAGAACAGATCCGTCCGGCCGTCGATTTCCTCCTGCCCGAGCGCCTGCTCGGGCGACATGTAGGCGACCGTGCCGATCGCGGTACCCGGACTCGTCAGATGCTCCTCGGAGACTTCCGTGGGCATCTGCGAAATCGCTGCTGCGACCGCGCCGGTCGCCGCGACGCGTTCGACCTTGGCGAGCCCGAAATCGAGAATCTTCGCGTGCCCGCGTATCGTGACGAAGATGTTGGCGGGCTTGATGTCCCGGTGGACGATCCCTTTGGCATGCGCCGCATCGAGCGCGTCGGCGACCTGCGTGGCAATCTCCAGGAGCGTATCGAGCGGCACGGGCTTCTCGCCCCGCAGCCGGTCGCGCAGCGTGCTCCCATCGAGGAGCTCCATGGCGAGGAACGGCCGGCCGCCGGCCTCCTCGATCTCGTAGATGGTGCAGATGTTCGGGTGATTGAGCGCCGAGGCGGCGCGCGCTTCCCGTTTGAAGCGCTCGAGTGCCTGCCGGTCCTGCGCGAGATCGTCCGGGAGGAACTTCAGCGCCACGGGGCGCCCGAGCCGCGTGTCCTCGGCCCGGTAGACGATGCCCATGCCGCCGCCGCCGACCTGCTCCAGGATCCGATAGTGGGAAACGGTCTCTCCCGCCTGCATCGGTGGCCCTCCTCGGGGGCGCAACTTGTCGGGAATCCGGCGGGAGAATACGGGACCCGCCCGCCTGCACGGTCCGGGACCGCTCAGCGATGGACGCCGCGGATGGCCTTCAGATCAAATGCCTTTACCGGGACGAGGCGATGGCCGACGAGATCGACGGCGGCGCGCGACTGTTCGAGGAGAATGTATCCGAGCAGCGGCTCGTACGCGCCGTCATGGGGCTCCGCGTGGACGAAGGTCACCTCGTTGAACACCGGGTCGAATCCCTCGATCTGCACTTCGACGGGCCCACAGATCTCGCCATCGATGATTCGCTGGTCCGCCGTCTCGAGCTTGACGCGACGGCTTTTCGCGAACGGAGACAGGCGGTCGCGCCAGGCGGCAGGCAATACGAGACCCCCCGCGCCGGTGTCGACCAAGGCATCACACAGCATCTCCTTTCCGGCCTCGAGCGGATTGCGAATATGAACAGGGACGACGATTCGACCCATGTACTCATTATGGATCTGTTCGTCTGGGTGCCTTCCCGGGCTGGGAGGAATTTTCGCGGTGGCGGACTCAATTCGTGGGCACGCGCCGTCTCAGCTCTTCGAACCAATTCAGAACGACGTTGATCTGCGTCTGGGCCGAAGATGCGTCGCTTTCCTTCACCATCAGAAACCGCTGGCCGTCGGCTGAGACGTCGTAGGCGATGCCTGTGGCTGGAAACTCAGTCGCCGCGTACTCCCGGTCGAAGAGCATGACGGGCTTGCCCGCCGAGAAGCCCGGCTGCGTCGTCACCTGCACGGCCATCATCCTGCTGCCGCTGCGGTAGAACAGCTCGCGCCCGTTGCGATTCCACAATGGCTCCATCCCCCCGTCGGTCGAGATCTGCCATTTTCCCCCCCGGACCGGGATAGGGTTGGACGTAAATCTGCCGGGGACCAGATTCATTGGATACGTACGCCAGCCATCGTCCATCGGGCGAAAAGCTCGCCCCTCCTTCGTTGAACGGCGTTTGAAGAAAAGGCTGCGCTTTCCGCTCGCTCAGCCGCAGAACCCAGATGTCACGCAGACTCGTGGGATGAATCTCGAAGAAAGCGAGCAGTTGCCCGTCGCCAGACCACGAGGTCAGATTTTGAGTATTCTGGCTGGAGGACAACCGCTCCAACCCGCCGCTGCCATCGGCGAGCTGCCAGAACAGGTTGTTCCGCCCTTCCTTGTTTGAACGAAACGCTAACCGCTTGCCGTCCGGCGTCCATCCAGGGCTTTGGTTCGCGCTTCCTTCGAAAGTGAACCGCGTCAGCGTGTCCCTCGACAGGTCGTACAGCCAGATTTGGTTGTCGAGCTCCACGGCCACTCGCTGACCATCGGGGGAGATCCGGGGATAGCCGTATGCAAGCGTAGGTGCAGACAACGGCTGTTCGGTGCCATTACGGCTCACCCACACCAGCCTCCGCTGCACGGCCTCCGCACCCCCGGACACATAGACCAGAGACCCTGTATCGGACACGTCGTAGTGCGCGCTGCCGTCCTCCGCCGGTGAGCACGCCTTCCACCACAGCGACCGGGGCGCCTGTGACCTGCAGTTGCTCGACATCGAACGGGACAGCCATCAGGTTTCCCTGTTGCGCGTACAGGAGGTGCCCGGAGGGCACGTACCGAGGGTAGGTGCCGTTTGGAACCAAGTCTCGGCGCCCACCCGTGTCAATCGAATACACAGCGATCCGTGAATCGGCTCCCGCCGCTTCGGCGGAGACGAACAGCACGGCCCTCGCGTTGGGCAAGAATTCCGGCCACAGATGCGCGTTCTCTCCTTTCTCAAGGTGAGTCAACGGCTGTGGCGTTCCGCCGGAGTCGGCGAGTTGCAGCAGCGCTGCTGCTCCCGTGGGTGCGAAGGCAATCGTGCCTTGGGTTCCCCAAGCTGCGCCCGGAACGAAACTGCCACCGCCGAGGCGTACGGCGGCTCCTCCACTCAGAGAAATCTTTTTTAGCTCTCCTTGAGTCCAGACCTCCTGACATGGTCCCTTGAATCATAGGAAAACCGCGCGAAGGTCGGACATGGGTGCGGACCAAAAACTGTCCGCTTTTTCGTGTCGACGCAACGGGCGACGGCGACTGTCACCCCAGAAACAGTGGGGGAAACGGATGATCAGCGACAGCACCGTTTGCCGAAAGGCGGGCGAGAATTCCGCTCGCCCCTGCGGACCGAAAACTGTCCGCTTTTCTGATCGCGGCGCACTCGGCCATGCTGCCCGACGATGGATCGCCAGGACGGGCTGTTTGACGCCGACCAGCACGGGCCGTCGGAGATTGTCACGGTCAATGATCGCGTCAGCTTCAGAACCGACGGGAGGCATCGCGTCGTCTCGGTGCACGGCGTCGTCGCCGCGCACTATGACCTCTCGGATCGCGCGGCCGAGGCCTATGCGATGGTGACGTTGGTCGAATCGGGGTACGCCGACCAGCAGGAGGTCGCTCGAGCTTTCGGCTACTCCAGCCGCAGCGTGCGCCGCTATCAGGAACGGCTGGTCGACGGCGGTGTGCGGGCGCTGGGCCGGCCACGCGGACGCCCGTCGGGCGTGACGCCAATGCCGAGTCCGCGCGATCGCACGATTGTTCGCCTGAAAGGGCGGGGGCTGAGCAACCGCGCCATTGCCCAGCGTTTGGGCGTCGTGGAGCGGGCGATCCGCAAGCGGTTGCGCCGGTTGCACTGGACACCGGCGGCGGTCGAAGCGCGGGCCTTGTTCGACGAGCCGAACGCTCCACCCACGATCGCCACGCACGCGGAGCGGCCGACGCCGGAACCGCGACTGATTGTCGACGGCGCCGCTCGTCCTCGTGGCCCGTGCCTGACGACCTTGGATGTGGATCCCCGGGACCGGTCGATGGATCGGTTGCTCGCGGCGATGGGGCTCCTCGATGATGCGCTGCCGCTGTTTGCCCCGACAGACCATCTTCCGGGCGCAGGCGTCTTGTTGGCCGTGCCGGCGCTGGTCGCCAGCGGCGTGCTCAGCGCCGCCCACAAGATCTACGGCAGTCTGGGGCCGGCCTTCTACGGCCTCCGCACGACGGTAGTCGCCTACATTCTGCTGGCACTCTTGCGCATCGCCCGCCCGGAGATGCTCAAGGAGCACGCGCCGGGCGAGCTGGGCTGGATCGTCGGGTTGGACCGAATCCTGGAAGTGAAGACCGTGCGCCGCAAGCTGGCCCAGCTCGCGGCGAAGGGCCGCGCGCAAGAGTTCGGGCGCGAGATGGCCCGGCGCCGAATCGTGGAGCGGGGCCGCATGCTGGGCTTTCTGTACGTCGACGGACACGTGCGGGCGTACCACGGCACACGACGGATCGCCAAGGCGTACCTCTCACCCGCGCGCGGATCACCGGGCCGGCCACCACCGACTATTGGATCAACGACAAACGCGGCGACCCCCTCTTCGTCGTCACGGCCGACGCCAACGCCAAGATGACTCGGATGCTGGTGCCCATCCTCGAGGAGCTCCGCCCCCTGTTTGCGGGCACGCGCCGGTTGACGGTGGTCTTTGATCGCGGCGGCTGGAGTCCCAAGTTGTTTCAGCAGATCGTGGGCATGGGCCTCGACATCCTCACCTACCGGAAGGGTCGAGTCCGCCAGGTGGCGCCGAAACGCTTCGTTGAGCGGCGCGCGCGCCTCGATGGCCGCCGCGTCACGTACCTGCTGCATGCCCAAGCGGTCCGGTTCCTCAAGGGCAAGCTCCGCCTGCGCCAAGTCACTCGGCTCACCCCAGACACAGGGCACCAGACGCCGGTCGTGACGAGTCGGTGGGACCTGCGCGATATCGTCATCGCCTACCGGATGTTCGAACGCTGGCGCCAAGAGAACTTCTTCAAGTACATGCGCCAGGAGTACTTGATCGACGCGCTCACCGATTACGCCATCGAACCGGACGACCCCGAGCGCTCCGTGCCCAATCCCGCCCGGAAGGCCGTGGACACGGAGCTTCGCCAGGCGCGCCGAGAGCTCGCGCGCCTCCGGGAATCCTACGGGACCGCGGCCCTCGATTACATGGACGGCCGCACGCCGACGATGGCGGCCTTCACCGAGGCGGAGCAGCATCTCCAGGGCGAGCTGACCAAGGTCCAGGCGCGCATCGCCCGTCTGGCCGAGCGCCAGAAGACCTTGCCGGTCCGCACCCCGCTCCGCGAGACCCCTCACGGCGCCGAGGCGGTACAGCTGTCGACTGAGCGGAAGCACCTGACGAACGTCCTCAAGATGGTGGCCTACCAAATCGAGAGCAGCTTGGTTGAGCAGCTCCGGCCGTACTACGCGAGGACCGATGACGAAGGCCGCACGTTGATTCAGACCGCCCTCCGTGGCTCTGCGGCAATCGAGCCGACCGCCGACGAGCTCCGGATCACATTGGCGCCGCTCAGCTCGCCGCATCGATCGGCCGCCCTTCGCCGGCTCTGCGAGGACTTGAACAAGACAGCGACCTCGTTTCCCGGCAGCACCCTGCGTCTCTGTTTCGCCGTCGCTCAGTCCGCGTCATGAAAAAGCGGACAGTTTTTCAGTCGGGTATGTCAGGAGTTCTGGAGTCACGAACCCCAGCCACTGACTATCCGGGGAGAAGAACACCCCGGACGCGCCTTCCGTGCCGGGGATGCCCCTGGCCGTCGGGTTATCAATCGCCCGCAAGAAAATTTGTTGGACGGCGTCGCGGGTGGCGGCATATGCGATGTATCTGCCGTCGGGTGAAAGGGCTACAGGCCATGCTGAAAGAGACGCGTCTATCGCAGTCCCCGCAAGTCGCTCGCCAGGCGGCAGCGTGATCGTAAACCGCATCACAGGCGCTGGTGCACTCGAAGGTGTGCGAGTGAAGCTCCACACTGCCAGGCCGGCAAGTGCCGCAATGAGCGCGGCCGCAGCGCCCCACAGCCAGAGTGTCTGCCAAGGCCTGCGAGTTCTTTCACGCCTGCTGCTCACCTCTGCTGTGACGGCGCGACCCGACTCCGTTTCCCGCTTCAGCCGCGCCAGATCTGCCCGCAGCTCCGTCGCGCTCTGATAGCGGAGCTTGCGGTCCTTCTCCAGCGCCTTGCTGATCACCCATTCGAGCTGTACCGGGAGCTCGGGATTGACGCGGCCGACCGGGATCGGCGCCTTGTTGATGATCGCGTTGAAGATGCCCGCCGACGTCGTCCCCTGAAACGGCAGCCGCCCCGTGGCCATCTCGTAGAGCACGACGCCGAGGGAGAAGAGATCCGTCCGCCCGTCGATTTCCTCCTGCCCGAGCGCCTGCTCGGGCGAC
>JACPTI010000088.1 GCA_016192845.1 Acidobacteriota bacterium | reverse complement strand
GAGTGCCGCGTCTTGTGCCGCAACCGGATGGACGGCGCCAGTGAAAGACCACGAGCATGCCAACGCGGATGCGAGGAGTGTCTTCCTGAACGAACGCATGTTCATATCCCGGTGCGAGAAATCAATCTCACCTACTATGTGAGAACGCGAATGCCGGCCATGAAGTTAGGGGCCTGGGGGCCGCGAAACACCAGTGATCAATCGCGGCACCCCAACGACCCCTGAACGACCCCTAACGAGGACGCTCGGCTCGACGTTGTATGTAGTGAGCAGCGGGTATGGCGAGGCTCGATGAGATCATCACGGCGATCAGTCAGGCTCTGCGGCGATGCGCGGCCGACGTCGATCGGAGGGATGACATTCGCTCGGTCACGATCTCGGTCAAACTGGTCCCCGGGGCGGGGAGGCCGCGCGCCGTGATCTGCCAGGTCGAATCCGAGACACGATTCTTGCCTCCTCGAGGCCGATCATGATAGAAAAAGCCCTGCGGCGGCGCTGGTAGCTTTCCCTCTGCGTCTCTATCCGGCGCCGGCATTCACAATCTCGTCCGTATAACTGTTGCCACCGGGGCAAGTGTGGAGCCCGGCCCCTCTCGCATGATTGCGGGGGGAGTCGGGCTCCTTGTTTTTAAAACAAAGGCCTTGACTCTGGACTGTGCTCCAGGAGGTTTACTGTTCTAACATCCCTCAGATGTCTGAGCTCGCCCCTCACGATCGCGTCGGCGGGGCGGAAGCGAAATTCCGCCAGTTCCTCGAGTCGGCTCCCGACGCCCTCGTCATCGTCAATCAGGCTGGCGTGATCGAGGTCGTCAACGCGCAGGCGGAGCGGCTGTTCGGCTACAGCCGCGAGGAGATGCTGGGCTGCACGATCGAGATGCTGGTGCCCTCGCGGTTTCGCACGGGGCATCTTGCCCACCGTGACGCGTACGTCGGCGCGGCGAAGCCGCGACCCATGGGCGCCGGTCTCGAGCTGTACGGCCTGCGGAAGGACGGAACCGAGATCTTCGTCGACATTAGCCTCAGCCCGCTGCGGACCGAGGACGGCCTGCTCGTCATCAGCGCGATTCGCGACATCAGCGATCGGAAGAAAGTGGAGGCGGACGCTTTAGCCGCGCACATACGCGCGCGTGAGACGCTCGAGCGAGAAGCCGCAGACCTGCAGAGACTCGTAGAGCGTCGCACCGCCCAGCTTCGGTCCGCCGAGGATCGACACCGCGTTGTGCTCGACGTCAACAATGCTGTCATCTCCATTCTCGGTCGGGACCCGCTGTTCGATGCGATCTTCCAGGCCCTCGGCAGAGTGCTCCGCTTCGATCGCGCCAGCGTGACGTTGGCCGACTTCACGCGCGGGGTCTCGACCCTGCAGGCACTGGCCGGCGGGTCGGAGCACCCACCACTGTTGACGGGACTGCCAGTCGGCACCGAGATTCCGCATCAGGGAACCCGGATAGGACGCGTTCTCGCTGAGCGCCGCCCGCTTGTCGCTCGGGACTTTAGCCGCGAGCCGGCGGTCGGACCGGAGAAGCAGCTCTTGGAGCTGGGAATCCGCTCGGGCATCGCCGCTCCACTGTTGGGCAGGCGTGGCGCGATCGGGGTCGTGAACGTGGGCAGCCTGGAGCCGAACCAGTACACCGAGGATGACGCCGAGTTCCTCACCGAGATCGGCAAACAACTGGCAGTGGCCATCGAGAACATGCGGGCCTTCGAAGAGATCGCCAGGCTCAAGGCGCGGCTCGAGCAGGAGAATCTCTACCTCCAAGAGGAGGTGGGCATCCCTCACGGTATACCCGACATCGTCGGTACCTCGGCCGCGATCAGGAAGGTCGTCCAAGCGGTGGAGACTGTGGCGCCGACCGACGCAACCGTGCTGATCACCGGCGAGACGGGGACCGGCAAGGAGTTGATTGCGCGGGCGATTCACAGCCTGAGCCGGCGGCGCGGCAGTCGCATGGTGAAGGTCAACTGCGCGGCCCTGCCAGCAGGTCTGATCGAGAGTGAGCTGTTCGGCCACGAGAAGGGCGCCTTTACCGGGGCTGCGGCACGCAGGCTCGGTCGATTCGAGCTAGCGGACCACGGGACGATCCTCCTCGACGAAATCGGTGCCCTGCCAGTGGAGCTGCAGGCCAAGCAATTGCGCGTCCTCCAGGAAGCCGAGTTCGAACGCGTCGGCGGCACAACACCCGTCAAGGTGGACGTGCGCGTGGTTGCCTCGACCAATCGCGACCTCGAAGAAGCCATTCGCGAGGGCGGGTTCCGATCCGATCTGTATTACCGGCTGAGCGTGTTCCCCATCAGCGCGCCCCCGCTTCGCGATCGCAAGGAAGACATCCCCCTGCTGGTTCGTCATCTCGTCATGAAGTGTTGCAGCAAGTTCGGGAAGCGCATCGAGACGATCCCGCAGGCCGTCATGGCGTCGCTCGAGAGCTATCCGTGGCCCGGGAACGTGCGCGAGTTGGAGAACGTCGTCGAGCGTGCGGTGATCGTCACGCGTGGTCCTCGGCTCGATCTGGGGGATTGGCTGCCGCGGACGCCAGCCAGCCACGCAACGCCGGCGGCGCTGACACTCCAAGACGTGGAACGGCAGCATATCCGGGATGTGCTCGAGTCTACCGGATGGCAGGTGAGCGGCGAGCGGGGCGCCGCGAGGATCCTGGGCCTCAAATCGACGACACTCGAAGCCAGGATGAAGAAGCTCGGGATCCGCAGACCGGTCTGAAGCCTTCCAGTATTTTGTGAACGCTCCCAAGGGATTGGGAGCCTGATTCCTCACAGACCTCTCCCCGGGCGACGCCCCATCGACCTAATGTCCGTCCTTGGGCCCACTTGGACGATGCGGCGGACGTGTGCCGAGTCCTGGCACGACTGTTGGACTGGTGCAGCGACCTGGCGATATCGAATCCTCGATGGGGCACCGAGGAGCATGCGTGTTTCGGCTTACGGTCGTGGCGGAAGGCGACACCAGCGTCACACTGAAGGTGGAGGGACAGGTCGTGACCGACTCCGCATCCTTGTTGGAAGCTGAGTGCCGGCGGCATCTCGCGAGAGGTCGCACGGTCGTCCTGGATTTCTCAGGCGTGACGCTGATCGATTCCCGCGGGGCTGCGGCTGTAAGAGGGTTCAAGAGTCCGAAGCTCGAATTGATCAACTGCTGGCCTCTCATCGAGGAGCAGATTGATGACGGTCAATGAGCAGATGCGCGCGGGACGATTTCCCAGGGATCCGAAACAGTTCACGCCGTCAGACAGGAGGCGTCGTGCTCAATTCACAACCTCGCGTTTCGGACTGGCTGCACCTCGTTCGATCAGATTTCATCGAGATGCCGGGGCTCTGCCTGACCACGCCGCAGGCGCAGCGCCTGTGGGGGCTCGACCTCGTCGTCTGTGAAGCCGTGCTCGAGGCCTTGGTCGAGGCGGGGTTTCTCCGGCACACACGGGACGGCTTCTACTGTCGCGCCGGCGACGACACGGCCCCGCGACCACTCGTGCGTCCCTTTGTTTCCCGGTAGCGGCGGGCCAGCGAGCATCGGACCCCTGTGCAATGCCTGCAAGAACGGCGGACAACAACGTGACAGGCGCCAGGCCGAAAGGACCGCACGCGTTGATCTCAGAAGCCGGCGGCCCGGTGCGCGATTCGAAGGGTTGCCGACTCGTACGGCGACATCATGAAATGGCGAATGCCGGGGCGAGCGACACGCGAACCGACGAAGACCTGATGGTTTCATATCAGAGCGGCGATCGCGGAGCGTTCGAGGAGCTGTACGCGCGGTACGCCAAACAGATTCACAACTTCCATCGGCGAGCAGCAGCGCGTTCCGAGGCGGCGGACGACTTGCTTCAGCAAACCTTTCTGAAGCTCCACACAGGTCGCCGTCGTTACCGACCCGATGCACCGTTTCGCCATTGGATTTTCACCATCGCGCGCAATGTCCTGCGAGACGACGGCCGCCAACGGCGCCGAAGGATCTCGGTGGACGTGCAAGAGTTTGATGAGCGCGCGCCTTCCAACGTTGAGGGGCACGCACGGAACGCCAGACCCGAAGTCGGGCTGATCGTGACAGAACAGCTCGGCATCTTGCCGTTGACACAGCGGGAGGTGATCGTGCTGAGTCGATACCAAGGCATGCGCTACGCCGAGATTGGCGAGCTACTTGGGATCTCGGAGAATGCCGTGAAGCAGCGGGCGTTTCAGGGGATGCAGAAATTGAGACGTTCGCTGAGCGTGGTCGAAACACAGGTGGGTGAACCATGAGCGGTAGAGAGGGAATGCCGGTCATGAAGCCCGTGTGGTCGATTCGGCATCCGCGGCCGTCCCCGCATCACCCTCGCCGCCGCGCATCTTCACGACGAAGTGTGAACGCCAAGGCCCGCGGGCCGCGTTCGCGCGTCATGCACGGTTGTCCACCCGTCCGCGCTCCAGTGGACCATGGCGGGCGCATCGACCTGTAACCGGAGCCGTTCGTGCACCGCGATCGCCGGCACGGGAAAGTTGACATGCCAGAGCTGGAGGGAGGAATGTGCCTGTCGGCGTACGTATCGGTCGTACACCGGTTGCACGCGCTCGAAGGGTTGACCGTCGCGCTTCGAGCGAAGCAGCATCAAGTACTCGGCATGCGCCCACACGAGCGGCGTGGCCGAGCCGGTGCCCTTCCCGTTTCGGAGCCCTCGCTCGGGCATATCGTCCGCATCCCACACTTGTTCGGGAATCATGCCACCGTCGTTCCCGAATCGCTCCATTGTTTCGATATGCCGGTCCGCCGATCGGCCCGCCGCGAGCTCATACTGTCCTCGCTCGCCCGTCAGGAGAGTCCATCCTCGACCGATACCCGCGCCATCGTAGGGGGAGCCGTCGGCCTTCTCTCCATAGCCGTCGTAATTGTAGCGATGCCACACTGGACCGACGCGGGTGTCGATGCGCAGGAGCGTGTCGTACACCGCCACCGTCTTCAGCACGTGTGGATCGTCGGGCGCCCGCACGCCCAAGCGGACAAGATCGAGAAATCCGCCGTCGATCACGCAGCATTGGCAGACCGGGGTTTGTGCCACCGGCGGCAGGTTGTGAATCGGCAGGAACACCCGGCACTCTGCGTCTAACGGATCGAGCATCACGGGGGCGATGGTCGCGATACGCTCGTAGTGCTCTGGATGATCTGGCAAGAGCGCGCCGCAGTGCGTGTACGTCCAGCGCTCGATCTGCGCGTTCCACGCGTCGGCGATCTCACGTACATACTCGGCATCCCGGTGGCCGCCCGACCCGTCCAGGAGCTCGGCCGCGCAGATGAGCGCGGCGACAACGGCCGCGATGGTAGCGGGCGAAAAGCCGCTGTTCTCTTCCCAGCGTTCCTGCTCGGTGACCGGACCGTGCCGGATCAGGTACGCGGCGGCACGGTGCACCATCTCGATCGTCTCGCCGGCCGGAATGGCTCCGATCGTGGAGAGCCGCCACGCGAGAATGATCGGGTACGACGTTTCATCGAGCTGCACGGCCTGCCAGCACGGCGTGCCATCGAGCCAGAAGTTCTGCGGCCAGTGACCGTCCGCGGCCTGCGTGCGCTCGAGATATCGCAGGATGCGCAGCGCCGAGGCAGCGTCATCGACTGCGAGAAACCCCATGGCCGTCTTGTAGAGATCGCGCGGCCAGACGAGATGGTAGCCGCCCGCGTTGGCGTCCCCGGCCAGCTCTCCCCACGGGATCGCCAGTGAGGCCACACCGGCGCCGGCGTGCGTCTTGTCCTGATGAATCTGCAGCACCATCGCGCTCGTGCAGAAGGTACGCCCGGCATCCCGCGCTTCGCGGCGGAGATCCAGCAGGCCGGCGCACCACTGATGCCAGTCGTTGGCGTACCGCGCCAGCAGATCGTCGAAACGTTTGTGCGACGACCCGAGCGCCGCCCCACACGCTTCCTCGTCGGTACGGCCGAAGGCCACGGCGATGGTGAAGTCCTTGTGCTTGTGCAGATCGATCTCGCCCGTCAACGCGACGTGGCCGTCGGTCGCCGTGGCGAACGTCCAACCCATCCGGAGATTGCCGTGGAGGTCTTGCCAGCCGTCCGAATAGCCCACGAAGCCCGCCGACGCCTTTCGGAACCCGCTCGAGGCGGCGACTGCAGCAACAACGTGCTCCCTGGACGCGACGAGGAACCGATGTGACCCAAAGCCGACAACCCGCGCGGCGTTGCCGTACCCGCGGTTGGCGATCTGGGGCGCGAACAGCAGATAGAGCTGATACGATTTCGCCCGCTCGGTCAGCGGCTCGAAGCGGACCCGCATCACCACCGCGTCCGCGTCGGGGTCGCAAATGATGATCTTCGAGAGGAGGTAATCGCCGCGTGGGTCGACGCTGGCGACGAGGTACGCCGGCGCGCGCTGATCGGCATAGCTGACCGTGTGCCGGAGGTCGCGGCGTTCCTCGTGAAAGAACGTCTCGCCATCGGTCACCAGCAACTGCAGATCGCGCGTGTTGGCGACGTCGACGGAGGGATAGAAGATCTCGGTGAGGACGCCCTCGGCAATCGTGAACCAGACGCGGGACCTGTCCGAACGGGCGGTCCCCACGCCCTGCTTGGCGCCTGATGCCCAGCGGGGCTCGAGGCCGGGCCAGCCGAACGCCTCGCCATGCCCGAAAAGGCGGAGCGTGCCAGGGTCGATGGCAGATGTCACAGCGGCGTGGACTGACACGGCGGTCGTGCTCCCGGCGTGTGTGAGGGGCCCTCCACCTGACCCAAACGCCAGTCCGGTGTGTGCGGTTAGTGTGGCCTCTCCGTTGCGCCGCAGGTCGCCGCCGCGCCGGTCTCGTGACCGTGACGGTACCGAGCTGATGAGCCGCCCGTGCGCGGCACGTACGATCCCTGAACATCAACCCCGCCTGCGGGGGCATTCGTCCCCCTAACCCAACGCCTGCCGGCAACGTTTTTACCTACAGGACGTGCGGTCGCGCGTCTGAGAGCGCCTTCGGATCGCTCGCTGAGCCGTGTCACGAATTGCTCTGCGACATCACCGCGAGCGCACGGACGCAAAGGCCGCTTTCGGTGGGAACTTTTTTCGACGGAGGTGTGCAATGGGACGGTGGATGGCGACACTCGTCGTCGTGGCGGTGGCGTTTGGCGCCAGTGCGGCATGGGCGCAGGAAACCGCCGGTGCGAGTCGCTGGGAAGTCACCGGATTTCCGGGCGGCGGCATTCTGTTTACGGAGGGGGGCAGCGGCACAGGCGAACCCGACTTCGGCAACTACGCGCTGGGCGGATCGCTCACTTACAACTGGAACCAGTATTGGGGGATCGAGGGCGAATTCGGCGCGGGGCTCGGCATCGATCAGCGGCTCCAATTCAATGACGGCCGCCGCTCGATCGGCGATGTCTCGCCGCCCGACATGATCGCCTACAACGCGAACGCCCTCTACTATCCCCTCAAGAACGACCGGCGATTCGTGCCGTACGTCACGGGCGGCATCGGCGGGTTGACGATGTTCGACTCGGACGAAGTGGGCTTCAATGACGACGAGACGTTCTTCACGGGCAACGCGGGCGGCGGTGTGAAGTGGTACTTCGGCCGTTGGGGCGTCCGCGGCGATTACCGCTTCATCGCGATTAGCTCGAAGGACGACGCGCCGGCGTTCTTTGGCCGCGCCGACACGCGGTACGGCCATCGCGTCTACGGCGGGCTCCTCTTCGGCTTCGACTTCTAGCTGGCAAGGGGCGAGGTGATGACTCCGAGGCGCGCCCGGACGGTTGCCTGGTGGCTGCTTGGTGTCCCGGCGTTGACATGTAGCCTCGCAGCGCAGGCTGCGAGCGCCACAGACAACGCGGCGCCGGCCGTGCCTCGGCGTGCAGGGGGGCTTCCGATCGTCGCGGAGCACCACTACCGGATGGCGGCGAAAATCCGGCCCTTCCTGCTCTTCTGGATCGGCCGCGACCAGGTGGGTGGCGCCCATGCGGTGTGGCGCCGCAGCCCGGAGGGGGCCGGCTACGAGCTGTTGATCGGGTCCGATCCGACCCAAGCCCCCCGTCGTATCAATCGGTGGGGGTACATCGCCGAAGAGGTGCAGGGATCCAAGGCTCGCCTCCTTGGCGTGATGAAGCAATCCAACGAGGAGTCGCTCGAGGAGGCGAAGGCGAACGTCGCCGCGGAGGGGCAGCGTGGCCACTATGTGTTCAAGGCCATTCGCGCTACGGCGGACACCGACGAGGCAAGCGCCGCGATCACGACGGTTCGCGTGGCGCGCGACCTCACGTTCCGCGAGGTCGAATCGCTGCTCGAGCTGCTCGAGCGAGAGGCGGCGCCCGGAACCCTGCGCCGCGTGCGACTCCCACAGGGGACGCGGCCCGGCTTTCTCGTAGCGCTGACCGATCTCATCCATCGCGATGTCGCCGGACACAGCCGGCCGGCCGCGCGCGAGGCACGGCGGACGGCGATCGCCATTCCGTACATCTACAACGGCACGCTGTACGACCTCACGCTCCAGGCGAGCGAGCGGCTGCGCGACACACAGGTCGGTCCCCGCCGCTACCGAGACGTCATCCACGCCACCGACTTCGCGTTGCTCTACGGGGCGTCGGGCCCGATCGCGGAGATCCCGGTGTACGCCGTCTATCAGCCACGCTGGTGGCTGCAGGTCGAGCTGTTTCTGGACGAGGCGGATCAGTCCTGACGGAGAGATGCACCATGGCGACGGCGCTCATCGTGACCGACGGCCTCGGTGGGCTCGATCCCCGGGCGCCTGGCGCCGGCAACACGGTGCTGGCGGGCCTGACGCTGACCGAACGCGCCGCGCTCGCGGCGCAGCGAGCCGGCATCGATCGCATCCACATCGCCGGTGAATGTCTGCCGGACGAGGGGCTGCTGGCACGGCTCCGCGCGCGTGGGCTCTCGATCACCTGCACGCCGGCGCGGCATCTGCCCTTTGCGGGGGTACCCCCCGACACGTTTCTGGTGGTGCTTCCGGTGGTCACGCTGGTCGAGCCGCCGGCGATTGCCACACTCATGAACCTCGTGCGTCTCAGCGCGGGCGAAGCGGTGCTCGTCGTGGATCCGCGGCCGGAGGCGCGCCACCGCTTCGTGCTCGTCGAGAACGGCCGAGTTCGTGCCTTGATGACCGATGGCAACGCGGCGGCCACCGGCCTCGCGCTGCTGACACCGGAAGCCGTCGACCTCGTCCGCGACGCGCCGTCAGTATGGGCGGCATTCCGCCGCCTCGCCCGAGCCACGACGCTCTGGGCGGTTGGCGTCGAACCGCGGTTCTGCAAGCGGCTCTACGACGACGCGGACCGCGCGGGCCTCGAGCGCGACTACATCCGTCACACCAACGGCGGCAACAACGAAAGCTTTTTTACGAAGCAGATCCGCCGCCTGTCGGTGCCGCTCACCAGGCAGTTCGTACGCCTCCCGGTCACGGCGAATCACGTGACGATGGCCGGGCTGGCCCTGAGCGCTGCAGCCGGGACGGCCTTTGCGGCCGGTGGTTATTGGGCCCCCCTCGCGGGGGCCGCATGCTATTACGCGAGCACGGTGCTCGACTGCTCGGACGGCGAAGTCGCGCGCGCCAAATACTGCGAGTCCTCATTCGGGTGCTGGCTCGAAACCGCGGCCGACTATGCCTCGTACGTCTTTGCGTGGGCGGGGATCACGATTGCGGCGCTCCGCGCGAACCCGCACAGCGTGTACTCGCAGACTGCTCTCGTCGCGCTCGGCTCGAGCCTGCTGATGTTTGCGTTCACGGCGTACTTGCGCCACCGCATCGCGCGCGCAAGCCCCGGCCAGATGGACGCGACGGTAGCGGCGACACTGGCGGTCCGCTCGCCGGTGCACCGGTTCTCGGGGTGGGCGCGGCAGTGGATCAAACGAAGCACCTTGGCACACCTGCTGCTCGTGCTCGCGCTCATCGGCCAGCTCAAGGTCATCCTGTTGCTGTGGGCGTTTGGCGCGTCCGCGGCGCTGCTGCTGGGACTGGTCGTCCATCGCGCGCTGGTGAGCCGCGCCATCGTGCCGGGGTGGCGCGGTGCGACAGCCAGAGGAGCGACATTCCATGCGTGAGCACGGCGTGCAGAGCGCCATCATCCTCGCCGCGCTCTCGCTCGGTGCGAGCCACGGGGTCAGCCTGGCGCTGGCGCGACGCGCGCGCTCGTTGGTGTGGGCCCTGCCGGGAGCGCTTTTGCTCGTGCATCGCGGGTATCAGCGGGCAACGCGAGCGACCGGACGCGGAGACCGGGTACCGGCTCCGCTGGAGGTACGTCCATGAAACGTGTGAACGCACAAGCTGCCATCCTGGCGTGCCTCGTCGTGGCTGCGCCGACGCTGAACGCCGAGAAAGCCGTCTCGCTGCGTGTCACGCCACACGTGGCTGCCGCGCCCGCCACCGTGACCATCATCGTCACGGTCGAGCCGGACGAAAAAAACCGAGCGCTCGTGGTTGAAGACGATTCGGAGGCGTACTACCGCAGCAGCCAGATCCAGCTCGAGGGGAAGAACGCCGCCCGCAGGCACGTGTTCATGTTTCGCGGGCTGCCGCCGGGCGAGCACCGGGTCATCGCCTCTGTGCACAGGACGGACGGGTTCCACGCGGTCGATTCGACGACCGTAATGGTCGTGGGGTCTTCAGGACTCTAGCGATAAGGAGGCCCGAGATGAACCTCTCCTTCGAGCGCCGCCAGGAGGCCCCGACGACCGCCGCCCGGAAGCAGCTCATTACACTGGCCGTGGACAGCCCATCGGTACGCGAGGACGCCGACGTGGTCCGGTCGCTGCTCTTTTCTGTCAAAGGCGTCGAGGCGGTGGAGCCGGATCCCGCGAGCGCGCGCATGTGGGTCTTTGCCAACGAATGGATCGAGCCGGAGTCGCTCGTCGAGGCGCTCGCGTCGTGGGGCTACGGCAGCTACGTGCTCGACAGCCAGCTCACTGCGGCGCAATGAGGGCACCGCACCACCCAGCGTTG
>JACPTI010000049.1 GCA_016192845.1 Acidobacteriota bacterium | reverse complement strand
GCGGAACGGCCGCAGGTCTTCTTCCGACAGATCGAGCACGCGGACGATCCGCGGCGTCAGCGTCAGGACGATGTCGGTTTCCTGCGTCTCCCGGCGGTTGTGGGCAAAGAGTCGCCCGACGACCGGCAGGTCGCTCAGCCCTGGAACCCCCGCCGCGACGTTCCGCTCGTCATCGCGAATCAGGCCTGCCAGCAGGTTCGTCTCGCCATCGCGCAGGCGGATGACGGTGCTGATCTCCCGATTGCCGAAGGTCGGCAGCCCGCCGAACCCGGTCCCCGAAATGCTGCTGACGAGGATCTTCAGCGCCAGCGACACCTCGTCGTCGTGGTGCGTGCGCGGCATGATGTCGATGTTGACGCCGATGTTCTCGTAGTTGAACGACGTGATCGGCTGCTGCGCGACGCCGCCGGTCGCGATCGGCGCAAACGTCGTCACCGGGACCGGGACGCGCTCGCCGAACCTCGCCGACGCCGTCATCCCTTCCGAGGTGCGCAGCTGCGGGTTGGCCAGCGTCCGGGTGTTGCTGTCGGACTTCAGCAACCGGTAGAAGAGCGCCGGCAGGTTCGTCATGAAGATGTCCGCTTGCGAGAGGCTCCGGACGTCGCGGAGCGTCAGCTCGTCACGATTGGCGTCGGCGGCGCCGCTCGTCCCGGCGGCGCCCGATGAAGCAATCTGCAGGCCGTACTCGCGCAGGCGCGTGCGGTCGATCTCGAGCAGCTCGACGTCGATGATCACCTCGGGCCGCGCCTTGTCGATCGCGGCGATGAGCCGGCCGGCGGCGGCGACGCGCTCCGGCGTGTCCTTGATCGACAGGGCGTTGGTCGCGGTAATCGGCGCGAGCCGGCGGTTGTCGATGACGATCCGCAGCAGGTCGAGCGTCTCCTTGACGTCCGCGTTGCTCAGGTAGAAGGTGCGGACGATCTCCTCTTCGTACTCGGTTCGCTTCGCCGGAGTGTCGGGGATGACCGTGATCGTGCGCTGGGCGGTGACGCGGTAGAAATTGCGCGTCGCCGTGGAGAGAGCAGACAGCGCCTCCTCGAACGTCGCGTTGCGCAGGTCGATCGTCACCGGCTGATCGCGGAACTGCGGATCGAAGACGATGTTCACGTTGGCGAAGCGGGCGAGCGCGATGTAGACGTCGCGGCTGCTCGCGTCGCGGAAGCTCAGCGAGGCCGGCAGGCGCACATCGGCCGGGAGCTCGAGTCCGGGCGGCTGCAGCGTGCGCGAGCGCTCGATGAGCGTCTCGAGCTCGGTCTTCCCTTCGCGGGCCACCGCCACCTTCGCGCGGAGCTCGGCCCGCACCTTGTCGAGCAGCTCGTTGGTGGTGGGATCGCTCGGGTTGAGCTCGGCGGCGGTCTGCAGCTCGACGAGCGCCTCTTCCAGCCGCCCTCCGGCGTGGTGCCGGCGGCCGCGCGTGTAGTGATCCTGCGCCGCGCGCAGCCGCGCCCGCTCGAGCCCCTGCCGCGCGTCGCGGTCGTCGGGATCGGCCTGGAGCGCGCGCGTGTACTCAATGACGGCCCGGTCGAAGTCCTGGGCCAGCTCCGCCTGGCGGCCGGCGCGCACGGCGCCGGTCGTCGCGCAACCGGCGATCGTGATGGCCAGGAGGAGCAGCGGGACGAGACGGTTACTTGCGCGAGCCATCGGTGATGACGTCGACGCCACGGGGGATCCGGAACGCAAACTCGTTATCGGATATTCCCCGATTTTCCTTCAGGTTCGAGAAGGTCAGCGTGGAGTCGCCCCCCTGGCGGTCGCGCGTGGTCAGGCCGCGGATCCGCAGCGTGGCCGGCTCAAGCGCGACGATCAGGTACTCGTATTCGGGCTCCTCGCGCCGCGGAGTCAGCTTCAGAGCCGTGGTGCCCGGAACGGGCGTTTCGGCCGCTGTGGCCGTGAAATCCCGGACAATATCGCCTTTGCCCGCCAGAAAGAGTGCCGGCGTGGTCGCCTCGTCTTGGGCCGGCAGAGGCGCGACGATCACTTGGCGATCGGCGGGGATATACGAGTAGACCTGGCGGCCGTCGGAGACGAACTCCTTCCTCTCCGGGGAGGTGTATACCCAGCGCATCAGTCCGGGCTTCTTGATCGCCACCGTGCCGCGTTCGGTCGTCTGCGTGCGGAGCACGCCGCCGCGATAGGTGTGGACGAAGTCGGCCGAGAAGTCCCGAATCCCCTGGTAGCGCTGCTGGAGCGCCCGGGCGAGCGCCTCGGGCGTCGTGCGGTCCCCCCCGGGGCGCACTGCGCCCTGGGCCGCGAGAGCCGCCGGAAGTGCGCTAAGGAGAAGGGCGAGAATGGCTGTCCTCACCATCGTTGGATCCTGGTCCCCTGTTCAAGGTCCGCGCCAATCGCATCTCTTCAAAAAGAGAGCGACCGCGCGCGGTCGGCCCGGAAGAGGCCAGCTGAAGTGTAGCCGCAGGGACACGGTAGCGTGGCTGCCGCGCGAAGTCGCTCGCGGCGTAGAACGGCGGCGACGGCCGGCCGTCCGGGCTGAGCCAGACCAGGCTCACCCCGCGCTCGACGATCAGGATGTGGTCGCGTCCGCGCAGCACGTGGCCGAATCCGGCGCGGCGGAAGGTGTCGAACGGAAGCCACGCGTCGAGGCGGACCGTGAGCGGCTCGTCGAGCACGCGGAACCGCAGCGTGAACGGGTGATCGGCGCCACGGTAGATCTGCGGCCGCTCGCCGGCGACGCCGGCAAACACCTCGTAGGCGCCCGGCGTGCGCGCCGGGACGTTCCCCCCGGTCAGCGCGTCGAGTGCGGCGCCGAGCGTCTCGTCATCCAGGGGATGCTCGGCCGGCGGCGTGAGGATACCAAGAACGTACGGCATGCCGCGTGGAACCTGGGCCGCGGCTTCGGGAAACGGGGTCACCGCCAATGCCGGATCTTCCACGACCGGAAACGAAGGCCCGTAGGCGGCCAGGACCTCGGCAGCCGCCTGTGGCGTGAGGACGAGGTCGCGCCCGAGGCGATGGTTGTCGTCGACGAGGAACGGCCAGTGTGGCATCACGTCGCCGAGCCGCGCCCACACGAGATCGGGACGCAGGTACCGCGCCGTGTACAGCAGCACGTTCTCGAGCTGCCAGTTCATCTGCGCGACGAGCAGCGCGTTCCGATCGCTGAGACCGGCCGCAAGCTGCGCGATGAGCTGCTCGCCGCGGCGATCCAGATGGCGGTCGGCGGCCGGCCAGGTCGTCCATCCGCGCCAGCCGGCGTAGGCGAGAACGAGGACAACCACCATCAGTCGTAGGGCGGACCTTGTCAGGTCCGCCGGGCGAGCCTGGCAAGGCTCGCCCCATACGCGTATGGCGCCAGCCGCGCCCGCTCCCGCGCAGAACGCCGTGACCAGATGTCCGGGCAGGAAGAAGACATGCGAATCCCCAACGTTGTACGTAAGCGCAAAGAGTGTGTTCAGCACGTAGGTACTGAGCGCCAGCACGGCCCAGGGGAGTGCCGTCCGCCAGAGGTGCCCGATCCCGACGAGCGCCAGAGCGATGCCGACGACGCCGAACTGCTGTCGCGCGTCGAACCACCACATCGCGAGGCGGTCGGCCGTTTCCGCGGGATGGACGCCGAAGACCATCGTGGCCCGCCAGTCCTGCTTGGTCGTATCGAACCAGAAGGAGGCGAGCCGCTCGCTCCACGACGCCGGTGCGGTCAGCGACGCCCACACGGCCATGAAATTCGGCGCGTACTGCAGCGCGGCGAGCAAGGCAATCGCGAGTGCCGCCAGCACGAGCCGCGGCCGCAGCAGGTCGCGCCACCCCCGCGCCGTCTGGAGCAGGAACATCGCACACGCCGGCAGCAGCAGAATCATCGCGAGGTGGTTGCCGAATCCCGCGGCGTAGATGCCGTAGAAGAGCAGGAGCCTTCCTCGCGTGGGACGAGCGGCGTAGGCGTAGAGCGCCAGCAGGGAGGCGGACACGAGCGCGAGATGCAGCGTGTACACCTCGGCAATCACCGCCTGCGTCCAGAACGTGTACGAGAAGGCGAGCAGGAGTCCGGCGGCGGTGCCGGCGGCAAGCGAGCGCGTGACCGAGGCGCACAGGAGCGTCAACAAGCCAACGGCGACGGCGGCCCAGACGGCGGAAAACAGGTTGAGCGCGCGCGCGGGATTGCCGGGGCTCGCCGCCGCGACGAACGGTCGCGCGAGCGCGTAGTAGAGCGGGTACGCCTGCCGGGCGCTGACCTCCGGCCAGAGCACGGCGGCCTGGAAGCCTCCGGTGTCTCCGAGATCGACGCCGGGGAGCAGCGTCTGCGTATAGGCCCAGAAGGCGACGGTCGCGACAGCCGCGGCGGCGGTGATTCTATGAGCCACGCGTGCGCTTTCGCTCGATGAACGCACGCACGTCGGCGGCGCTGCGCGTGTTCAGGACGTGCCGCGGCTCGATCCAGCCGCGCCGCGCGGTGCCGACGCCGAACTGCATCTGGCGGCCCAGCGCGTCGACGCCGTGGCTGTCGCTGCCGACCTCGAGCGTGACGCCGGCGGAGGCGGCGCGTCGAGCGAGCAGGCCGTCCAGATCGAGATGGCCGGGCGCGCCGTCGATTTCCATCGCGGTCCCGGTCTCGGCTGCCGCCGCCCAGAGCGCCTCGAGGTCGAGCGCGTAGCCGTCGGAGTAGCCGGGCACCCGGTTCGTCGGGTGGGTGATGATGTTGACGAGCGGGTGATGGATCGCCCGCAGGTAGCGCTCGGTGAGGCGCGCGCGTCCGTGCCCGCCGTCGTCGTGCAGCGACGCCAGCACGATGTCGAACCGGCCCAGCACTTCGTCGTCAAAGTCGAGGCTGCCGTCGTGCATGATGTCGACCTCGATCCCGTGCAGCACCTCGATGCCTCGTGCCTGTGCGCGCACCGCGTCGATCTCCTCGCGCTGCCGGTCGACGTCGGCGGCGGCCAGCTTGCGCGACGACCAGGCGCGCTCGGAGTGATCCGTAATGGCGATGTACTCGTAGCCGAGCTGCCGGGCGGCGCTCACCATGTCGGCGATGGTGTTCCGCCCGTCGCTCCAGGTGCTGTGCATGTGGAGATCGCCGCGGATGTCGAGCTCCGAGACGAGCCGGGGCAGGCGTCCCTCGCCCGCGGCCTCGATCTCGCCGTCGCCGCTGCGGAGCTCGGGGGCGATATAGGGGAGGTCCAGCAGGGCATACACGTCCTGCTCCGACGCGCAGGAGACGCCGGCGCCGGTTGCGCGCGCGACGTGTCCGCCGGCAAACCGGACGCCGAGCCGTTCGGCCCGCGCCTGCAGTTGCGTCACGTGTGCGCGGGACCCTGTGTGCCAGACGAGCGCCGCGCCGGCCTGGTCCGGGTCCGTCAGGTGGAGGGTCACGGGGCCGCGCAGCGTCTCCACGCTGACGCTGGACGTCTCCCTGGCAGTCACCGTGACCACGATCGGAAGCCGGGAGAACGCGTTCAGGACCTGCGTCTGGCGGGCAGCGGGCACGACGGCCAGGAGGGCCACGTCGCCGACGGCGGGCACACATCGACGCAGGCTGCCGACGGTCGCGATGGCGTCGGCGCCGAGGCCGGCCCGGCGCGCTTCGCGGATGACGGACGAAGCGAGCAGGTGCGCCCGCCCCAACGGGACGCGGGAGGTGGTTACGTCAATAGGCACGAGTCACCGGCGCGCGCGAATGCACGCCCCTGGTGCATTGTGCCCTGCACCTTTCCCTGTACTCAACCAGCCAAGGGCTTCGCCTAGGACCGCTATACGGCTTGTCACGGCGGGTACAAAATTCTCGTGTGGAGCCGTATAGCGGTCCAACCACGGTTGAGCCGGCGGCGGGTTCCAGGAATCAGCCCGCCACAAGAGCCTGTCTGCGGCGTGTGATTTGTGCGCCCTCGTGACGTGCGCCGTGTCCGCCTGCGGTCCGGCGATGTACCGCCGTCCGATAAACATCCGGTAAAGCGCCAGCAGCACGATGGCGCCGAGCAGCGAGGCGTCACGCAACGGCGATAAGATAAGCCGTTTCACGCGGAGCTGGCCGTTCGATCGCGAGGTGCCAGCCACTACACCACGAGACCGGCCGAACGCTCCGGCATGCGACCCCTCGAGCCTACAGGAGCCCTCGGCGCAATGAGGATGACGATCGCACGCAAGGTAGGCGTCCTGTTGATTCTCGCCACGTGTGGGTCGCTCCTGGCCCTCGGCGTCGCCGTTTGGTATGTCCGCGAGACGGTTGACGATCCGTCGTTCATCAACGTGGCCGGCCGCCAGCGCTTGCTCGGCCAGCAGATGGTCACCCAGCTCGTGACCGCGCTGGATCCCGGGGTCGATCTCGGAGGGCTGGAGGCCACCGTGGCCTCGTTCGAGACTGCCCTTCGAGCGCTCGAGACGGGTGGCGCGGTCGACGGGCGGAACGTGCCGCGGGCACCGGCGGGACTGGAATCGGACGTCCGGCAGATCCGGCTTTTGTGGGATGGGTTGCGTCCTTCGCTCCTGTCGCTGCCGGTATCCCTTCCCGAGCGGCGAGACGCGATCGGGCGCCTCACCCCTTCACTGCAGACTCTCGTTTTGGTGTTCAACGACCTGCTTTTGCGGTTTGAACAACTGCGCCGCGAACGTCGACAGATCGTGCTGGGCGCTTTCGCAGGCGCGTTCCTGCTCAATCTGCTCCTGCTGGGTGCGGGTGTCGTCTTGACCAAGTACGTCATTGTTCGCCAGGTCAAATTACTCGAGGCTGGGGCCCGGCGGGTCGAAGCCGCTGATTATTCGATGCCGGTGCCCATTGTGACCGACGACGAGCTGGCGACGCTCACAGCCGCGTTCAACCAGATGGTGGAGGAGCGCCGGCGTCGTGAGCACGACCTGTCACGCCAGCGGGACGAGCTGGATTTCTACGCTCTTGTCCTGGGAAGGCTGATTGAGACACCGGCCGTGGAGCAGCGGCTGGCCGCCGTGCTCGACGAGGTGAGGGCGAGACTCAAGAGTGATGTTGCCGCGGCGTTCCTCGTGGAGAACCAGCGTCTCGTCTTGAAGGACTGGCGGCACCTCCCCGATGGCCTGCGGGCGCACATCATGAGCTTTCCAGCCGGCGAAGCGCCGGAGCTGTTCACCACCCATACGGTCATCCACGAACCTCTGAGCGCGCACGGTCGCATGCCGGGGTTCATGAAGGCAGAGGGCATTCAGAGCCTCGTCACGGCGCCGCTCTCGCTCCCGACCGCGGCGGACGGCAAGGCTGACGAGTGGCTCGGCGCGCTCCTGCTGTGTGCCCGCAGGTGTGACGCCTTCGATGCCGATCACGTGCGGCTCGTCCGGCGCCTGGCCGTCCCGTTGAGTCTTGCGATCGATCATGCTCGCGCCTACCGGCAGGCGACGGAGCGACTGGTCCGGCTGCGGGCGCTCCGTGAAGTGGACGCCTCTATCATCCAGCGGCTTAACCTGCCGCAGATTCTCCGGGGCGTCCTCGATCGGCTTCCCTCCGAGCTTGGCGCAGACGCCGCGGCGATCAGTCTCCTGTCCGAACAGGAGACGAAGGCAAGCGTCTTCGTCATGCGGCTGCCCAACGGCACCTATGTAGACAAGGAAGCGTTCGTCATCGCGGACTTTCTCCTCCACTGGTTCCAGGATCGGCACGAGCCCATGTACATCGCCGACGTGATGCTGGACCCCCGCGTGCGGATGTATCGGGAGGTCGCGCGGAAGCACAAGCTCGTCTCCTATCTCGGGATACCGCTGGAGGTGCACGGCAGGCTCATAGGCGTCCTGCACGTCCTGACCACCCGGCCGCGGACGTTCAGTGACGAGGATCTGGCCTTCTTCGTCACGATGGCCGGGCAGGCGTCGGTCGCGATTCAGGGCGCCCAGACAACGTGGGCGTTGGAGCTCAGCGAAGCACGCTATCGCCGCATTGTCGAAACCGCCAGTGAGGGAATCTGCCTCCTGAATGCAGAGGGGCGCATCGAGTACGCCAACCGACAGATGGCGGAACTACTGGGCACGGACGCCGCCAATATGACCGGGCACTCGTTTCTCGACTTCATTCCCGACCCCACGGAACGATCGCTCCTGCGACGGTGGCTGACGACTGGCGCTGTCGAGCGCGCGGAGCTGCGATGCCAGCGCCCCAACGGGCAGCCGTGTTACGCGCTCGTGGCGGCGAATCCTGTGGTCGACGACGAGGGAAACCGGCTCGGCACGCTGGTCATGGTCACCGACATGACCGAACGCCGTTTGACCGAGGAACAACGCGCGCGCCTCCTCTCGATCGTGGAGGACGCGGTCGGCCCCATCTTCATCACGACATCCGAGGGTGTCATCACGTACATCAACCGCGCGTTCGAGCGTGTGACAGGCTACTCGGCCAGCGAGGCGATCGGGCGCACCCCGAAGCTCCTCAAGTCTGGCGCCGAAGACCCCGACCTCTACACCCGGCTCTGGCAGACGATCCGATCGGGCCAGAAGTGGAGCGGCGAAATCCGCAATCGGCGGAAGGACGGATCCCTCTTCACCATGGAAGAGACCATCACGCCGGTTCTGAACGAGGAAGGCCGGATCGTCAGCTTCTTTTCCATCGGACTGGACGTGACCGAACGAAAGAGCCTCGAGGCGCAGCTCCGGCAGGCGCAGAAGATGGAAGCGGTCGGCCAGCTCGCCGGCGGCATCGCGCACGATTTCAACAATATTCTGACGGCGATTGCCGGCTATACGGAGCTGCTGCTCGACAAGCTGAAGGAAGATCCCGGCACCGTCACTGATCTACAGGAGATCAAGTACGCCTCAGACCGGGCGGCGTCCATGACCGCGCGCCTGCTCGCGTTCGGCCGGAAGCAGGTGCTGCAGCCACGGGTCATCGATCTCAACGCACTGGTGTCCGACAGCGAACGGATGCTGAGGCGGGTCATCCGCGAACACATCGAGATCGCGATGGAGCAGGAGCCGACGCTCAGCCCCGTCAGCGTCGACCCCGCGCAGTTGCAGGAGATGCTCTTGAACCTCGCATTGAATGCCCAGGATGCCATGCCCGGTGGAGGCGTCCTGACGCTGGCATCCGCCAACGCCAAGGTCGATCGGAAGGAGGCGCGACGTCTGGCATTGCCGGCAGCGGGTTCGTACGTCCTGCTCGAGGTCCGCGACACCGGTCACGGGATGTCTCCCGACATCAAAGCCCGGATCTTCGAGCCGTTCTTCACCACCAAAGATCCGGGAAAAGGGACAGGGCTGGGCCTGTCGATGGTGTATGGCTTCGTCAAGCAGAGCGGAGGCGCGATTTGGGTCGAGAGCGAGCCTGGACTTGGCACGACGTTCCGCATCTATCTGCCTGCGACGGCGGGAACTCTGGATGACAGACAGGTAAGCGGTCAGCCGGAGCTGCCGAGGGGAGGCCACGAGACGGTCCTGATTGTCGAAGACGATGAGGGGGTTCGCTGCCTGATGAAAAGAATCTTGCGGCGGCACGGGTACGGCGTGCTGGAAGCGAGCAGCGGAACGGAGGCCCTGAGTGTCGCGAAGCAGCATGACGGGCCCATCGATCTGCTGCTCAGCGACGTGATCATGCCGGGCATGTCCGGGACGGACGTCTGGTCTCAGTTGAGGGCGGCACGAAAACGCCTCCGGGTGCTCTTCGTCTCGGGTTATACGGGCGGCAGCATCCCCGATCTCACGTTCGTCGAGTCGATGGGGCGGTTTCTACGAAAACCGTTTACGCCGGACGAACTGGCCGCCAAAGTACGGGAAGCGATCGACAGCGAGTAGCGCAAGACCCGGCGTGTACGCGCGGCTGGGCGGCCAGCACGGCCTCGATCGCCGGGCTGATAAGTCCAGAATTGCCGAGGAAGGTTGGTGGACGGCAGGGGGATCGAACCCCTGACCTCTGCATTGCGAACGCAGCGCTCTCCCAGCTGAGCTAGCCGCCCACGCGAAGGATTGTCACCGGCGGAGCGAACGTGCCAACTATCCGGCCCCGTTGAAGACTGCCAGAACACTCAGTCTAACACTCCGGGGATCGGGGCCGCAACGCGCGGAAAGACCTGCCTGCTATACTCGAACGCTCGGCGCCTGCAGCCCGTAGTCCCCACACTGATGCCTTCTCTGAAGAAAATCGGCGTGCTTACCGGCGGCGGCGACGCCCCGGGTCTGAACGCGGTCATCCGGGCCGTCGTCAAGGCGGCGCACAACGCCGGGGTCGAGGTCATCGGCCTGGAGGACAGCTTCGACGGGCTGATCTATCCGGAAAAATCACGCCGACTGACGCCGCGCGACGTGACCGGCATCCTCCGGCTCGGCGGCACGATCCTCGGGACGGTCAACCGCGGCAATCCGTTCCTCGAGCCGATCACGACGCCCGAAGGGACCTTCGACTACGCCGAGCGGGTACTCGAGATGTTCCACCGCACCGGCCTCGACGCGCTCGTCTGCATCGGCGGCGATGGAACCCTTTCGATCTCGTACGAATTCTTCAAGAAGGGCATCCCGCTCGTCGGTGTACCGAAGACGATCGACAACGACATCGTCGCGACCAACAGCTCGTTCGGCTTCGACACCGCCGTCAGCTTCGCCATGGAGGCGATCGACCGCCTGCACACGACCGCGGAGGCGCACCGCCGCATCCTCGTCGTCGAGGTGATGGGGCGCTACGCCGGCTGGATCGCGCTGCACGGCGGCGTGGCGGGCGGCGCCGACGTGATCCTGATTCCCGAGATTCCGTACGACCTCGACCAGGTGGCGCAGTGCATCCGCGACCGCGACGCCTGGGGTGCGCGCTTCAGCATCGTCGTCGTGGCGGAAGGCGCGCGGCCGAAAGGAGGGCAGGTGTCGCTCCTGCAGGAAGCGCGCGGCAACCAGCCCGAGCGACTCGGCGGCGCCGGCATGCGCGTCGCCAAGGAGTTGGAGGCGCGCACCGGGAAGGAGACGCGTTACGTCGTGCTGGGGCACCTGCAGCGCGGCGGCGCGCCGACGGCGTTCGACCGCACGCTGGCCACCCGCTTCGGTGGCAAAGCGGTGGAGCTGCTCCTGGCCGGCCAGTTCGGCATGATGGTCGCGAACCACCCGCCGGACATCGTGCCGGTGCCGCTCGGCGAGGTCGTGGGAAAGATCAGGACCGTGCCGCTCGACTACGACCTGATTCACACGGCCCGGGCAATGGGAGTGTCCTTCGGGGATTGAGGGCACTGGGCACCGATTACGATCACGGAACACCGAGACACCGAGACACCGAGACACCGAGAAGAATTTAATCTCGGTGCCTCGGTGTCTCGGTGTTTCGTGATCAGGTCAGCGTCCCAACAGCTCTTGATCTTTCTTCTTCTGCAGCTCGTCGATCATCTTGATGTGCTCGTCGGTGATCTTCTGCACGTGATCGAGGCCCTTCCGCTCGTCGTCTTCCGAAATCTTGTGGTCCTTGAGCAGCTTCTTCAGGCGATCGTTGGCGTCGCGCCGGAGCTGCCGCACGCCGTTGCGCGCCTCCTCGGCCTGCTTGTGCACGTGGCGTGAGAGCTCCTTGCGACGCTCGTCGGTCAGCGGCGGGATCGGAATCCGGACGATCTTTCCGTCGTTCGCCGGGTTGAGACCGAGATCCGAGGCGCGGATCGCCTTTTCGATGGCGCTCATGAGCGACGGGTCGAACGGCTGCGCGACGATCATCGCGGGCTCGGGCACCGAAAGCGTCGCAACCTGGTTGATCGGCATCTTCGAGCCGTAGGCGTCTACCTGGATGCCGTCGAGCAGGCTCACCGTGGCCCGCCCCGTGCGGACACCGGCCATCTCGCGCCGGACGCGCTCGATGACTCCGTCCATCCGCTTCTTCACCTCGCCGAACATTCCCGCCAGGTCGCTGAATTCCATGTGCATCACCCAGTTGGTAGCCGGTAGCCGGTAGTTCGGAACCGCCTTTCTGGCTACCGGTACCACCTACCGGCTACATCGAGACTATCGTGCCGACCGCCTCGCCCAGCACGACGCGCCGGATGTTGCCGGCCTCGCGCAGGTCGAAGACGACGATCGGCATCTTGTTGTCCATGCAGAGCGAGATCGCAGTGGCGTCCATCACCTTGAGCTGCTTCTCCAGCACCTGCAGATAGGAAATGGTTGGATACTTGGTGGCCCGCGGGTCGACCATCGGGTCGGCGCTGTAGACGCCGTCGACCTTGGTCCCCTTGAGGATGACCTCGGCCTTGATCTCCATCGCCCGCAGCGCGGCGGCCGTGTCGGTGGTGAAGTAGGGGTTGCCGGTGCCGGCGGCGAAGATGACGACGCGCCCTTTCTCGAGGTGGCGGATGGCGCGGCGCCGGATGAACGGCTCGGCCACGGCGCGCATCTCGATGGCGGTGACGACGCGGGTGACGACCCCCTGCTGCTCGAGCGCGTCCTGGAGCGCGAGCGCGTTGATGACGGTGGCCAGCATCCCCATGTAGTCGGCGGTGGCGCGGTCCATGCCACGCGCGCTGGCGGCCGCCAGACCCCTGAAGATGTTGCCGCCGCCGATGACGATCGCCGTCTGCACGCCGAGTTCCTGGATCTCGCCAACGTCGCGGGCAATGCGCGTGGTGACCCCCGCATCGACCCCGAACGGCTGGTCGCCCATCAGCGCCTCGCCCGAGAGCTTCAGCAGGACGCGGCGGTAGATCGGGGAGGGCGTCAGATCGGGCATGCCGGAAGAATTATAGTCAGTCGATCGCTTCGCCGACGCGGTAGCGCGCAAAGCGTCCGATCGTGATGTTCTCTCCCGTCTTGGCCGACGTCTCGGCGACCATCTGGCCGACCGTGACGTTCGGGTCGCGGATCGACGGCTGCTCCAGCAGGACGAACTGCGCGTAGAAGCTGTTGAGCTTCCCCTCGATGATCTTGTCGAGGACGCGGGCAGGCTTGCCGGAGCCTTCCATCTGCGCGCGGTAGATCCCCTTTTCCTTCTCGATCGCCTCGGGCGGGACGTCCTCGGGGCGGACCCACTTCGGATCGGCCGCCGCGATGTGCATCGCCACCTCTTTCACGAGGCTCTGGAAGGCCTCAGTGCGGGCGACGAAGTCGGACTCGCAATTTACCTCCACCAGGACGCCGATCCGGCCGCCCATGTGGATGTAGCTCCCGATGAGCCCCTGGGCGGTGGCGCGCCCGGCGCGCTTGGCGGCCTGCGCCAGCCCGCGCTTGCGCAGCAGCGTCATCGCCTCGTCCATGTTGCCGTTGGCCTCGGCGAGCGCCGCCTTGCACTCCATCATGCCCGCGCCGGTCTTGTCGCGGAGCTGCTTGACCTGGTCTGCCGTGATTGTTGCCATCTCGTCTCTCTCTTGGCTTCGGGCTTCGGGCTCTGGGCTTTCGGCTACAGCCCGGAGCCCAACGCCTGACCCAAAGCCCAAAGCCCAACGCCTGAAGCCTGAAACCTGTACATGAAAAGCGCCGGCCAGGTGCCGGCGCATCGGAGCACGTCGGCGGGGCTTGGCACCCCAGCGCGCACGCTCCGCGCGCCGGGGAGACCCCGCTTCAAGCCCCGGCCGGAGTCGCCTCGCGCGGGCGCTGCGGCCGTGTGACGCGGGTGAGCCGCGCGGCGGCGTCGGCAGCCGCAGCCTCCTCGGCCTGGGCGGCGGCCTCTTCCGCGAGCTTGGCCTCGCGCATCCCGCGGCCCGCGATCACCGCGTCGGCGATCTTCGAGGCAAACAGCCGGATCGCGCGCAGCGCATCGTCGTTGCCGGGAATGACGTAGTCGACCTCATCGGGATCGCAGTTGGTGTCGACGACGCCGATGACCGGAATCTTCAGCTTGCGCGCCTCGTCGACCGCGATCTTCTCCTTGCGCGTGTCGACGACGAACACCGTGTCGGGCAGCCGCGACATCTGCCGGATGCCCTCGAGGTTCTTCTGGAGCTTCCGCTTCTCTTTCTCCGCGCGCGCGATTTCCTTCTTCGAGAGCGTGTCGTACCGACCGTCGCTGACCATCGCCTCGAGGTCGCGCAGGCGCCCCAGACTGCGCTGAATGGTGGTGAAGTTGGTGAGCAGGCCGCCCAGCCAGCGCTGGTTCACGAAGAACATGCCGCAGCGCTGCGCCTCTTCGGCGACGACGTCCTGAGCCTGCCGCTTGGTGCCGACGAACAGGACCGTTTTCCCTTCGGCCGCCAGATTGTTGACGAACTCCTCGGCGTCGCGGAGCTTCTTGGCGGTCTTGTTGAGATCGACGATGTAGATGCCGTTCCGCTCCCCGAAGATGTATTCCTTCATCTTCGGGTTCCACCGCTTCGTCTGATGGCCGAAATGGACTCCTGCTTCGAGCAGGTCCTTGATCGCGATCCCGGGCAAGCTCCCTCCCTTCCTTCGGGTTTATCGTTTGCTGAACTGGAACCGCTTGCGGGCCCCAGCCATGCCGTACTTCTTGCGTTCCTTGACGCGCGCGTCGGAGGTCAGCAGGCCGTCCTTCTTCAGCTGCCGCCGCAGCTCCGCGTTGAACTCCACGAGCGCCCGCGCGATTCCGAGCCGCAACGCCCCTGCCTGGCCGTTCACCCCGCCGCCGGCGACGGTCGCCAGGATGTCGAACTTGTCGCCCGTCTCCGTGAGCGTCAGCGGCCGGCGGACCTGCGTCCGCAGCGCGTCGGTCGGAAAGTACTGGTCGAACTCGCGATGGTTGATGGTGATGGTCCCCTTGCCGGGGCGAAGGAACACGCGGGCGGCGGAAGTCTTGCGGCGTCCAGTGGCGTAGTATTCGATGCTGGCCAAATTACGCGACCTCGATCTTCTTGGGTTGCTGGGCGGCGTGCGGATGGTCCGGGCCGGCGTACACCTTCAGCTTCCGGTACATCGCGTCGCCAAGTTTGGTTTTCGGCAGCATGCCGCGAACCGCTTCCTCGACGAGACGGATCGGCCGCCGCTGGCGGACCACGGACGCGCGCTCCTCGCGGAGGCCGCCCTCATAACCGCTGTGGCGGCGGTAGATCTTCTGCGTCTCCTTCCGCCCGGTCAGCTTCACCTGCGCCGCGTTGACGACGACGACGTGGTCGCCGGTGTCGACAAACGGCGTGTACACGGCCTTATGCTTGCCCTGCAGCAGCCTGGCGGCGAGCGTCGCCACCCGGCCGAGGACCCGACCCTGCGCGTCGATGACGTGCCACCGGCTGTCTGCGCTCTTCGCGCCTGCCACAAACGTACGCATGAAAAGGGAATCCTTCGCGGGTGGGGTCCGACCGGGAGTCAACCCGATCTGTACAGAAAAAGACCAGCAACCGCAAACCTCAATGATACGGACGGTTGTGAGCACTGTCAAGCTGCCCACGGGCACCGCGAGGCTGCCGCTGGGCACCCCGCGCACCCTGTGTTGCCGCAACCACAACGTCCGATAAAGAGACACGAAGGGGGTCAGACCCCGGTTGTGGGTCTGACCCCCAAAAAAGATCTGCGAGGTCTCTGGTGTTTGGACGATCCAAAAATCTTGTGGGGCTCGACATCGGATCCAGTGTCGTCAAGGCGGTCGAGCTGAGACCGTCCGGGCGCGGCTACCGGGTCGCCGCCTTCGGCATGCAGCCGGTGCCGCCCGATTCGATTGTCGACGGAGCGGTCATCGACGCGGGTGCCGTCGCCGACGCGATCCGCCGCGTCTTCGAGGAGAACCGGAGCTTCAAGACGAAGGACGTCTGCGCCTCGCTCTCTGGCAACGCCGTGATCGTGAAGAAGATCACGCTGCCGGTGATGACCGCCTCCGAGCTGGACGACTCGATCGCCTGGGAGGCCGAACAGTACATCCCGTTCGACATTCAGGACGTCAATCTCGACTACCAGATCCTCGATCCCGGCACCGGACCGGACTCGCGGGGCAGCATGGACGTGCTGCTCGTGGCGGCGAAGAAGGAAAAGATCGGCGACTACACGGCGGTGATCGCGCAGGCCGGCAGGACGCCGGTCGTCGTCGACGTCGACGCCTTCGCGCTGCAGAACGCGTACGAGGCCAATTACGGCCTCGACGCCCGCGAAGTCGTGGTCCTGTTGAACGCCGGCGCGAGCGCGATCAACATCAACATCCTGCAGGGCGAACAGTCGGTGTTCACGCGCGACATCTCGATGGGGGGCAACGCCTATACCGAGGCGGTCCAGAAGGAGCTCGACCTGCCGTTCGACGCCGCCGAGGAGATCAAGAAGGGCATCCCGGTCGACGGCGCGACCTTCGAGGAGGCGCGGCCGGTGCTCCACGCCGTCACCGAAAACGTGCTCCTGGAAATTCAGAAGACGTTCGACTTCTTCAAGGCGACGGCCTCCTCCGATCGGATCGACCGGATCATGCTGAGCGGCGGCGCCTCCCGTGTGGACGGCTTCCGGGAGATGCTGCAGGACCGGTTCGGGGTGACGGTCGAGGACTTCAATCCGTTCCGCACGGTTGCCTGGGATCCGAAGAAGCTGGGAGCCGAGGCAGCGGACGTCGCGGCGACCGCGGCCGTGGCGGTCGGGCTCGCGCTGCGGCGGGTGGGCGATCGATGATCCGGATCAACCTGCTCGGCACCGAGCGGCTGCGCGCGCGGAAGGCGATTGCCTTCGACATCGGCCAGCGCCTGACCGCGGCGGCCGGCGCGATCCTCGTCGTCGCGGCCGTGGTGGTGGGCTGGTGGTACTGGTCGCTGCGGAGCGAATCGACCCAGCTCGACGCGGACCTGGCGGCCGCACAGCAGGAAGCGGTGCGGCTGCGGTCGCTCCTCGCGGAGGTACAGCAGTTCGAGCGGCAGCGCGCGCTCGTCGAGCAGCGCGTCGCGCTGATCGAGCAGTTGCGCAGCGGGCAGAGCATCCCCGTCCAGCTGCTCGATCACGTCAGTCGCAGCGTGCCCGACCTGCTGTGGCTCACGGCGCTGGAGCAGGAAGATGACGAGGTCACGATCGAGGGACGCAGCACGACGCTCATTGCCCTGTCGGACTTCGTCGGCAATCTCGGCGGCAATCCGATCCTGCAGCGGCCGATCGAGATCGTCAACAGTCAGGTGCAGCCGGCCTCCGGCACCGGGGCGGACGCGGTCCCCGAGCTGATTCAGTTCACCGTTCGGGCGCGCATCAACCGCCCGTCGTCTCCGGAAGCACCGGCCGGCGGCGCCGGCCGGGGTGCCGCGGCGGGAGGCCGCCAGGGAGGGGCGCGCTAAAGGGCGCGTACGGTTGCCCGATACGCTGAGATGGCGATGAACCTCAACTTGAGCCGGTTGCCCTGGTACGGGCAGATCGGGGCGTTCGTGGCGCTCGCCCTCGTGGGCGTCGGTGCCTTCTGGTACGCGTACGCGCGGCCGGCCGAGGCGGGTCTCACGACGCGCCGGGCGCAGCTCGCCACGCTGCGGGCCGAGATCGACCGCGGGCTCGCGACCGTCGGCCGCCTGCCGGAGTTCCGGCGCGAGCTGGCGGACCTCCAGGCGCAGCTCGATCGGTTGCGCGTGGTGCTGCCGGAGGAGCGCGATGTCGGCGATCTGCTGCGGCGCGTGCAGGCGATGGCGACGCAGTCGAACCTGACGATTCTCGGGTTCACGCCGCAGGCGGTCACCACGCGCGAGCTGCACGCCGAGTGGCCGATCGGCCTGCAGCTCGAGGGGACCTATCACAACCTCGGCACGTTTCTCGAGCGCATCAGCCGGTTCCCGCGCATCATCAACGTCAACAGCATCTCCATCGAGACGCGGGACAACCCGACGAGCACCGCGACCATCACCGCCGAGTGCACGGCGACGACGTTCGTCCTGATCGAGCCGCCGGCGGACGCCGCGGGCCGGGGGCGCGGGGCCGCGCCCGGCCGCGGGCGGGGCGCCGGCGCCGCAGGAGGCCGCGGATGACCGCGAAGTGGCACGCCGTCGTGGCCGTGCTGGCGATCCCGATGGGCGCTGATGCAGCGGCTCCGGCGCGGCCCGCGGGCCGCGGCGGTGCTGCGCGGGGGAAGGATGATGGCGATGCCGCGTAGACAGATCGCGCTCCTCGCGCTCCTGGTGGTTGTGGTCGCCGCAGCCGCGTATCTGTATCTTGGGCAGTCCGCGGCAGTTCCCGCTCAACCACCTGCGCCTGCGCCCACAGCACAGCCACCGGCGTCGGCAGAGCGGGCAGCGGCGCCAGCACAGTCGCCGCAGCCTGCTGGGGCCCAGACTGGTCCTCAGCGCGGGAAGGCGGCACAGGTGCCAGCAACGCAAGCTCCGTCGACGCAGGCTCCCGCACCGCAGGCTCCGGCAGCCCAGGCTCAAGCGCAGGCTCAGGCACCGCAGCCTCAGGCGGCAGCGCAGACCCCGCCGGCACAACCTCCTGCTGGGCAGGCCCCGGCCGCCGCCGCGACGCAGGCCCCTACACCTGCTGCGCAGGCGACCCAAGGAGCGCCGAAACCGGCTTCGGCGAGCCAGGACGTGGCGAGCCGGACCGATCAACTGATTGAGCCGCTGGGGTTCACGTACAACCCCGAAGGGCGGCGCGACCCGTTTGTCAGCATGGTGGGCCGCGGCGCCACCCTGCGCGGCAGCGCCGAGGCGAAGCGGCCAACCGGGCTCGCGGGCCTGGGCGTCGCCGAGGTCACGCTGCGCGGCACGGTCCGGAGCCGCGAGGGGTACGTGGCGATTCTCCAGGGCGCCGACAAGCGGGCCTACATCGTCCGGGCGGGGGACAAGCTCTTTGACGGCACGATCCGCGCCGTTTCGCAGAACGACGTGGTGATTCTGCAGCAGGTGAACGATCCGCTCTCGCTCGAGAAGCAGCGCGAGGTGCGCAAAGTGCTCCGACAGACCGAGGCGAACTGATGCAACGACCGTGGAGGTACCGACAGACCGTTGTCCTGGCGTGCGTCGCGCTCCTGGCGATCTGCGCCGCGGCGTCGCTGACCGCGCGCGCCGCAGGCGCGGCGGCGACCTTGAAGGCGATTGCGTCGCGCGTCGACACCCGCTCCGCCATTGTCGCGATCGAGGCGTCCGACCCGGTGTCGTACGTGGCGGCGCAGCCCGACCCGCGCAGCTTCGTCGTCGAGCTGCGCGACGTGAGCGCGGGCGGCTTCGCCGACAAGTTCAGGCCCGACCCGCGGCACCCCGTGTCGGCGGTGCAGGTCGAGAGCGGTTACGCCGTCGACGGGGCGGTGGTTGCCCGCGTTCGCATGAGCCTGACGCACCCGGCGCGGCCGCGCGTCCGCAGCTCGCGGAACGTCATCTACGTGGAGGCCGACCGTCTGGACCGCCCGATGCGGACGCCCGGCGCCATCAGCGCGGCCGGCCCGGCGAGCGCCGTCCTCCAGGTTCGCGCCGCCCGGCACGGCACCGCGACCGCGGTCACCCTCTCGGGCACCAGGCGACTCACGCCGCTGCGCGTCGAGGCGCCCGAGGACGGCGCGCCGCGCCTGCTGCTCGAGCTCGCGAACGCGACGTCGGTGCTGCCGAGTGCGACGCATGTGAGGCAGGGACCGGTCGAGCGCGTGCGCATCGGGCTCAACCCCGCCTCGCCGCTCGTGGCCAGCGTCGTGATGGATCTGACACACCGGGCGCCGTATCGCGTGGAAAGCGGGCGCGACGGGACGGAGCTGACGGTGGTGTTCGACGATCCGGCATCCGGGATCGGGGATCCGGGATCCGCGGGGTCCGCGGGATCCGGCCGTGCAGCTGGTGCGGCGGCGGATCCCGGGCCCCGGATCCCGAATCCCGGATTCATGGCGGCCCAAGGAACCGCCCAACTCCCGGCGCCCGCCGCACCCGCACCGCAGCCCGTCCCGGCGGCACAGGCGCCTGCGCCGCCGCAGCCCGCGGCCCCGCAGCGGTTCACGGGATTTCCGATCAGCCTCGATTTCCAGGGCGCCGACCTGCGCGCCGTGCTCCGCACCTTCTCGGAGATCAGCGGTCTGAACATCGTCATTGATTCGACGATTCAAGGCATGGTGGACGTCGCGCTGCGCGACGTGCCGTGGGATCAGGCGCTCGACATCATCCTGCGCGCCAACAGGCTCGGCTACGTCGTCGAGGGCACCGTTGTTCGCATCGCCCCGCTGACGGTGCTGGCGGCCGAGGAAGCAGAGCGACAGAAGCTGGCGGAGGCACAGGCGCTGGCAGGCGAGCTCCAGACGCTGACGCGCGCGCTGAGCTACGCCCGGGCGGACCAGATCCAGCCGCTCATGACGGCGACGATCCTCTCGCAGCGCGGCTCGATCACGACGGACCCGCGCACCAACACGCTGATCATCACCGACCTGCCGGAGCGGCTGGCGCGCGCCAACGAGCTCATCACGACGCTCGACCGGCCCGAGCCGCAGGTCGAGATCGAAGCGCGCATCGTCCAGACGAACCGCGACTTCGCGCGCCAGATCGGCGTGCAGTGGGGCTTTACCGGCCGCGCGTCCACAGATCTCGGCAACACGACCCCGCTGGCGTTCCCGAACCAGATTCAGGCCGGTGGTCGCACCGGCGTTGCACAAGGCCCCGAATCCGCTCAAACCGCGGTCAATTTGGGTGTGACAGGAGTGCCCGCAACGTCAGCGGTCGGCCTGGCGCTCGGCGCGGTCAACGGCGCGTTCAATCTCGACGTCGCGCTGTCTGCACTGGAAGAAACCGGTCAGGGGCGGCTGCTCTCCACGCCTCGTGTGACGACACAGAACAACATCGAGGCGCAGATTACGCAGGGCATCCAGATTCCGATTCAGACCGTGGCCAACAACACCGTCACGGTAACGTTCCGCGATGCGGCGCTCTCGCTGCTCGTCACCCCGCAGATCACCGCTGCCAATACGGTGATTATGCGCATCATCGTCGAGAACGCCTCGCCCGATTTCAGCCGCTCCGTGAACGGCATTCCCCCAATCGACACACAGCGGGCGCTGACACAGGTCCTCGTCAGCAACGGCGAGACGACGGTCATCGGCGGCATCTACGTCAGCCGGGAGCAGTCGACGCAGGATCGGACGCCGGGCCTGTACCGGATTCCGCTGCTCGGCTGGTTGTTCCAGCGTAACGAGATCAGCGACGAGAGCCGCGAGCTGCTGATCTTCATCACGCCGAGGATCATCCGGCTGTAGGAGAGATAGGCCGTGAAGGTACTGCAGATTTCAGATCGGTCGATTGCAGACTGTTGTCGAACAACGATTTGTGATCGTCGAACCGCATTGTCGATTGGAAACGGATTCGGAGAATCATCGATTGATTCGACAAATCATCAGTCGACAATCGTCAACAATCATCGCTCGAACAATCTGAAATCGGCATTGGTCGCGGTCGGTCTCATCGCGGCTGCCGGGCTGTCCGCCGGATGCGGCGAGTTCATCCGCCAGGACCGCTCGCCCGTGACGCTCGTCATCGATCGACTCGATTGACGAACGGGAGCATTTTCGACGACATGGCTCGTGTGACGGCGCGGATCATCTTGAAGGATCCGGGCCCGCCCGGGGCCACACAGGCGCCGAGTGCGATCAATGCGGTCACGGTGCGCCGCTATCGTGTGACGTTCCGCCGGTCGGACGGCCGGAACACGCCGGGCGTCGATGTCCCGTTCCCCTTCGATTCCGCCACCACGTTCACGGTGGCTCCCGGAGCCCTCGTGCAGCAGGTTTTCGAGCTGGTGCGCCACTCGTCCAAGCTCGAGCCGCCGCTACGGCAGCTCGCGGGCTGCATCATCGTTGGGACGATTCCCCAGGACTGCGTAATCATCTCGACGATTGCCGACGTGACGTTCTTCGGACGCGATCAGGCGGGCAACGACATTTCCGCGACCGGGAGCATTGGCGTCCTGTTTGGCGACTTCGCAGACCCGGAGGACTAAAGGTGATGGTAGTGAGACCCATATGGTGAAAAAGCTCCGCGCGGTCGCTGTTCTTGTTGCGATCACCCTCGGCATGAGCGGGGCGGCGTGCTCGCTGGACGAGGCGAATGCGGATCCGCCGCTCATCGGACCTTCCGAGTTCGCACTGTCGGTGACGTTGAGCGCCAGCCCTAGTCAGTTGCCTCGCGACGGCAGTTCGCAGTCGGTGGTCACTGTTACAGTGCGCGATGCGTCGGGCCGTCCCGTCGAGGGCCAGCGGTTGAGCGTCTCGGCGGATATCGGCACGGTGTCGCAGACCGAGGTCATCACCGGCAGTGATGGCCGTGCGACGTTTGCATTCGTCGCGCCTGATCCCAGCACCGGAAACAACGCAGCGACGATTCGCGTCGTCCCCATCGGCGGCGACGGACGGGAGGCTGTCGTCCGGACCTTGGCCATCTCATTGGGCGGGACAAGCACCACGGCACCAATCGCGTCGTTCACGGTGTCGCCGTCGGCCCCGACGCTTCGCGAGAATGTTGTATTCGATGCAACGGCCAGCACCGATGAAGGCGTACAGTGTCTCGACGTGTGCACTTACTCGTGGGACTTTGGCGGCGAGGCGACCCGTTCGGGACGCATCGTTACCTACCAGTTCCAGGCCGTGCGTACCTATGCCGTTACACTTACCGTGACCGACGGTGCCGGTTCGATCGGTGTGCGGACTCAAAACGTGGTCGTTGCACAAGGGACAGCCCCGACGGCGTCCTTCACGTTCTCGCCAAGCTCGCCGGGCCAATTCGAAACGGTGAATTTCACCGCTGAAGCGTCGCGTGTGGGCCAGACCGGTCGGACGATCGTCAACCACCAATGGCAGTTCGGGGACGGCACGAACGCGACGGGTCTCAGGGTTTCACATGTATATAACGTGCTTGGCACGTACACGGTGGTTCTGACCGTGACCGACAGCGCCGGGGTGCAGGGAACCTCGAGCCAAAACGTGACGGTGGTCAACGGCGTCACCGCGGCTTTCAACTTTTCGCCGACGGACCCCACGACGGCCCACGACGTGGTGTTCAACGCTGAGGAGTCGCGAGGTTCCGACGATGGCTTCGGCTCCCGCAACCCAATTACGAAGTACATCTGGCACTTCGGGATACCGGGAGAAACATCGTTGGTCGAAACCTCGTCACCGAGAATTTTGAAACGGTTCCCGTCACCGCTAACGTACCGCGTTACGCTGACCGTTGAGGATAGCGCCGGGAGAAGACAGACCACGAACCAGACTATCCAGGTCAAATAGTCAGTACAATCGCCTACGTGACCGCCGACAACCCCCGCCTCGACGAACTTCGACGCCGGCTCCAGCAGGATCCGGTGTCGATTGCGTTCGCGCAGGTCGCCGAACAGCGTCGGGGACGCCGCACTCTTCACGATGCTGTTGGCAGAGGATGAGGCTGCCGAATGGAGACCGGGCCATTGTCGAGATCTCGAAACTTCTTGACTACTGTCTGGCGCCAGAGCACCCGCGAGGTCGACACAAAGCCCGTGTATTCGCCGCGCGCCTTGGTATCGACCGCTCACACGCAGCCCATGTCCGCGAGCGGCTGCTTGACGCCGCTGCGACCAGCGAAGATGCAGTTCAGGGGCTGGTCGATGGCTTCGGAAGCCGATACATCTTAGACTTTCGTGTGACGGGCCCGAAGGGGACGGCGCTGGTCAGAAGTGCCTGGATCATCAGGGCGGGGGAAGAGTTGCCACGGTTCACAAGCTGCTACGTGCTCTAACGCGAGGCGCTATGGAACGCTCCCAATCGATTGCGGTTCTCGACGTTGTCGCGTTACTCGCAGACGCGCCGGAATACGGCTTGGTGCGCGGACAGGTGGGCACGGTCGTGGAGCAGCTGGCGGATGATGTCCTCGAGGTCGAATTCAGCGACGACAGCGGAAAGTCGTACGCCGAGGTCGCGCTGAAGGGGGATCTTTTGCTGGTATTGCATCATCGTCCGGTGAAGGCCGCCTGAACGTAGCTCCCAACATCCTGTGACGGCCGAGAATTCCCGCCTCGACGAACTTCGACGCAGGCTCCAGCAGGATCCGGCGTCGATTGTCTTTGCGCAGCTCGCCGAGGAGTGCCGCCGCAGCGGGCACCTGGACGAGGCGGTGCACGTCTGCCGCGCCGGGCTGGTGCACCATCCCTCGTACCTCTCGGCCCGCGTCACACTCGGCCGGGCGCTGATGGCGCTCGGTCAGTCCGAGGACGCGAAGGCTGAATTCGAGGTCGTGCTGCAGGCGGCGCCCGATAACCTGCTCGCGCGGAAGAGCCTCGACGAGCTCCAGTCGTCCGCCCATGCACCCGCCGCGCGTGCCGCGCCCGATCCCGTCGATCCACCTGCGCCGGAGGCCGTCGATCCACCTGCGCCGGAGCCGACGATAGCTGGCCCGCCGGAAACGGGTCACGCGGACGTACAGACCCCGACCGATCCCGTGCTCGGGGAACTGGAGGGGTGGCTCGCCGAGATTCGCGCGGATCGATCCGCGCGAATCGCGGGAGGCACGTAGCGTCCGGCTTCAACCGGACCGACGGCGCTCGCGCCCGGATCCTGTGGTCCTTTGGTCCGGCTAAAGCCGGACGCCACGTACGACCATGCCCTTACCCACAACAGCGCACCTGGCGGCCCGACACGGCCGCATCCATCAGGCCCTCGACGAGCTGTCGCTCGGCGCGCTCGTGGTGACCGCCGCCGCCAACGTCCGGTATCTGACCAACCATGCCGGCTCGGCGGGCGTGCTCGTCCTGACGCGCGACGCCGCGCATCTGCTCGTCGACTTCCGGTACCGCGAAGCCGTCGAGCGGCTGCAGGCGTCCGCCGCGGCGTGTCCCGACCTCCGCGTGTGGGACGTCCCGGCCAGCTACGACGAAGCGCTGCTCGGGTGTCTCCAGGAGATCGGCGCGACCGTGGTGGGCTTCGAGGCCGCGCACGTGACCGTCGCGAGGCACGACTGGTGGCAGCGGAACACGCAGGGGCGGCAGCTCGGCATCGGCTTCCGCCCAACAGAGCGCGTGGTCGAGCGGGCGCGCATCGTCAAGGATGGATCGGAGATTGAGACACTCCGCGAGGCGGCGCGGCGGCTCGATGCCGTCGCCGAAGCTGCGCTCGGAGCCGTGAGAGCCGGCGTGTCTGAACGGCAGGTTGCGGCCGCCGTCGAGGCGGCGATGCGCGAGGCGGGGTACGAGCGCCCGGCGTTCGACACGATCGTCGCGTCGGGGCCGCACGCGGCGTTGCCGCACTACCGGGCCGGCGATCGGATGCTCGCGGCGGGCGACCTCGTCGTGCTGGACTTTGGCGGCGTGTTGGACGGATACTGCTGCGACGTGACCCGGACCGTCTCGATCGGGCCGCCGTCCCCCGAGGCCCGTCGACTCTACACCGCCGTGTACGACGCGCAGCAGGCCGCCCTTGCCGCTGTCCGTCCGGGCGTCGAGACATCCGCCGTGGACGCCGCGGCGCGCCAGGTCCTGGAGGCGCGCGGCCTCGGCGCCGCGTTCGGCCATGGGACCGGCCACGGACTTGGCCTCGACGTTCACGAAGAGCCCCGGATCACGCGGCCGCGCGCCGACGTTCCGTCGGTGCCGCTCCTGCCGGGCATGGTGTTTACGATTGAGCCGGGCGCGTATCTCCCGGGCTTCGGCGGCGTCCGGATCGAAGACGACGTGCTGGTGACGGAGACCGGCTGTGACGTGCTGACCGCCGTGCCGCGGGAACTGGTGTCATTGTGAGCGTATGGAAACCACGAAGGTCACGAAGATCACGAAGGCCAGGAATTTTCAACCTGTGAAAAAGGCATTTCGTGTCCTTCGAGTCCTTCGTGCCCCTCGTGGTTAGCTTCTGAATGGATTTCGACGAGATCACCAGAATCCTCGAGATAATGCGGGAGCACGACCTCAGCGAGTTCGAGCTCGAGCGGGATAATTTCAAGCTGCGGATTCGCAAGCACGCCGGGCACGCCGTCGCGGGAGCGCCGCCGGCGCACCACCTGCCGGCCGTGCCGGTCGCCGCGCCGGCGGCCGCGCCCGCCGCGGCCGGGGTGCCGGGCCCCGCGCTCACGCCGGCGGAGGAGGACGTCGAGCTGGTGATCGTGAAGTCGCCGATCGTCGGCACGTTCCACCGCGCGACGGAGCCGGGCGCGCGGCCGTTCGCCGAAGTGGGCGACCGGGTGAAGCAGGGGCAGGTGCTCTGCATCATCGAGGCGATGAAGCTCATGAACGAGATCAACGCCGAAGTGGACGGTGAGGTCGTGAAGGTGTACGTGGAGAACGGCCAGGCGGTCCAGTACGGCGAGCGGCTGTTTGCCATCCGGCCGAACCATGTTTAAGAAGATCCTGATCGCGAACCGCGGCGAGATCGCGCTGCGGGTCATCCTCGCCTGCCGGGAGCTCGGCATCCGGACGGTCGCGGTCTATTCCGAGGCCGACGAGAACTCGCTCCACGTCCGCTTCGCCGACGAGGACGTCTGCATCGGGCCGGCCCGAAGCGCCGACAGCTACCTGAACGTCCCGGCGATCATCAGCGCCGCCGAGATCACCGGCGCCGACGCCATCCACCCCGGCTACGGCTTCCTGTCCGAAAGCTCGTACCTGGCCGAGGTGTGCGAGGCGTGCCATATCCGCTTCATCGGCCCCGATCCGAACGTGATCAAGTTGATGGGCGACAAAGCGCGCGCGCGACGCGCGATGAAGAAGGCGGGCGTGCCGCTGCTCCCCGGCAGCGACGGTCCGGTCGACAGCGAGGAGAAGGCGCTCAAGTGGGCGAAGGACATCGGCTACCCGGTCATCATCAAGGCGGTGGCCGGCGGCGGCGGCCGCGGCATGCGCATCGTCCGGAGCGCGGCGGACCTGGGGGGCGCGCTGCGCACCGCCCAGCGCGAGGCGGAGGCCGCCTTCGGCGTCGGCGACGTGTACATCGAGACATACCTCGAGAATCCGCGGCACATCGAGTTCCAGGTGCTCGGCGACCACCACGGCAATTTCGTGCACCTCGGCGAGCGCGAGTGCTCGATTCAGCGCCGGCACCAGAAGCTCGTCGAGGAATCGCCGTCGCTCGGGCTCACCGACAAGGTACGCCGCAAGATGGGCGGCATCGTCGTCGATGCCGCCCGCGCCGTCCAGTACACGAACGCGGGGACGTTCGAGTTCCTGATGGACCAGGATGGGAAGTTCTACTTCATGGAGGTGAACACGCGGCTCCAGGTGGAGCATCCGGTCACCGAAATGGTGACCGGCATCGACATCGTCAAGGAGCAGATCCGGATCGCCGCCGGCGAGCGGCTCTCGTTCAAGCAGAGCGAGGTCACCTTTACCGGCCATGCGATCGAGTGCCGGATCAACGCCGAAGATCCCGACACGTTCGCGCCCTCGCCGGGCGTGATCCACGCCTTCAGCGTGCCGGGCGGCCCCGGCGTCCGCGTCGACACGTTCGCGCACGCCGAGTGCACGGTCTCGCCGTACTACGACTCGCTTGTCGCGAAGATCATCACCCACGGCCGCGATCGGCAGGAAGCGATCGCACGCATGCGCCGGACGCTCGAGATGACCGTCATCGAGGGCATCAGGACGAGCGCGCCGCTGCATCTGAAGATCCTCGGCGACCCGGACTTCGTCGCCGGCCGCCTCGGCACCGGGTTCATGGACCGCTTCGCGGCGAGACCGAGGCCGGGGAATCTGGCCGAAGCGGTGTAATTGTCCCGTCTCCACGCCATCCTCGACGTCCACGTGGCCGCCGCCGCGGGCTGGGACGTGGCGCCTCTGGCGGCGGCCTTCCTCGACGGCGGCGCCCGCGTGATCCAGCTGCGCGCCAAGGGCCTCGCCTCGCGGGGGTTCCTCGAGCACGCGGACGAACTGGTGCGGGCCGCCCGGGCGCACGGCGCGTCGATCATCGTGAACGATCGCGTCGATATCGCCATGCTGTCCGGCGCCTCGGGCGTGCACGTCGGCCAGGAGGATCTTGCGCCGGCGGCGGCGCGGCGCCTGCTGGGCCCGGGGGCCACCATCGGGTACTCGACCCACACGATCGCGCAGATCGAGGCGGCCGCAGCGGAGCCGGTCAGCTATATTGCCATCGGCCCGGTGTTCGGCACGCGCACGAAGGACACCGGGTACGACGCGGTCGGGCTGGATCTCGTGGCCGAGGCGGCGCGCCGGTCCCGTGGCCGGCCGGTGGTGGCGATCGGCGGCATCACGCTCGAGCGCGCGCCCGAGGTGATTGCGGCCGGCGCATCGAGCGTGGCGGTCATCACCGATCTGCTGACCGGTGGCGACCCGCAGGCGCGCGTCGCCGCGTACCTCCGCACGCTTCCTTGAACAGCCGGGCGATATAATCGCCACTCAATATTCGGCATGTTGGATCCCCAATTGCGCGACAGGATCGTCGAGCGGATTCTTCAGGTCGGGTCACCCCATCGGATCGTGCTGTTCGGGTCGCGCGCTCGCGGCGATGCGCGTCCGGACAGCGACGTCGACCTCCTCATCATCGAGGACTCCGATCTGCCCCGCTACCGCCGTTCACCGCGCTACTTGAAGGCGCTCGTCGGCGTGTTCCCCGCGACGGATGTCGTGGTCTGGACGCCTGCCGAGGTGGCAGCCTGGCGTGATGTGCGTCACGCATTCATCACCACGGCGCTGCGCGAGGGACGCACGCTTTATGAACGATAACCGTGCGCATGCGCGAGCCTGGCTGGCGAAAGCGGAGAACGATCTAGTGGCAGCTCGCCGCCTGCTTGCGGCGGATGGGCCGTTCGATGCCGTCTGCTTCCACGCGCAGCAGGCGTGTGAAAAGGCGTTGAAGGCGGTCTTGGCGTTGGCCGACCAGGAGATTCCCCGGACTCACAACCTGGCGGCATTGCAGGCCTGCTGCATAGCCCTTCTGCAGGAAACCGCGGCCGCGGCGCTCGGTTCACTCGATATCGCGGTGCTGACCCCCTACGCGATCGAAGCGCGCTACGATGCCGAGTTCCAGCCCGATCGGCAGGCCGCCGCCGATGCGTGTGCTGTCGCGGAGCAGGTGATGAGCCTCATTCCGCCGCTGCTCGTCGAGCCGTAGCTGACGAGCTCCGCCGCCTCGCACCGATCAACTGACCACGCTGGCACCGAGGGCGAAGCTTATCGCACCGACGGCGTAGCGGGAATCGCAGCGACGAGCGTCAGAGGAATTGCACCGACGGGCGCAAGAGGGATCGCATCAACGTATAATCGCGCCCAATGGATTCAAACCTGCTGAAGACCAAGTCGATCGAGCAGCTCGTGGGCGACGTCGAGCGCGGCGGCAAGGCGCTCCGTCGCACGCTGACGGCGTTGGACCTGACGCTGCTCGGCATCGGCGCCATCATCGGTACGGGGATTTTCGTGTTGACCGGCACCGCGGCGGCCAATCAGGCCGGCCCCGCCATCGCGGTCTCCTACATGGCCGCCGGCCTCGCGTGCGCGTTCGCGGCGCTCTGCTATGCGGAGTTCGCCGCGATGATTCCGATCGCCGGCAGCGCCTACACGTATGCGTACGCGACGCTCGGCGAGATCTTCGCCTGGATGATCGGCTGGGATCTGATCCTCGAGTACGCAGTCGGCTCGATGACGGTGGCGATCGGCTGGAGCGGCTACTTCCAGCGCATCCTGGCCGGCTTCGGCATCGGGCTGCCGGCCTGGATGACGGCGGCGCCCGCGGCGGCGCCCGGCGCGGTGATCAATCTGCCCGCGATGATCATCGTGCTGCTCATCATGATTCTGCTCGTCGTCGGTATCCGCGAGAGCGCCCGCTTCAACGCCGCGATGGTCGCCATCAAGGTGGCGGCGGTGCTCTTCTTCCTTGCCGCGGGCGCCTGGTACGTGCAGCCGGAGAACTGGACGCCGTTCATGCCGTACGCCTGGTCGGGCGTCATGACGGGCGCGGCGGTCGTCTTTTTCGCCTACATCGGCTTCGACGCGGTGTCGACGACGGCCGAGGAGGCGAAGAATCCGCGGCGCGACCTGCCGATCGGCATCATCACCTCGCTGGTGATCTGCACGGTTCTCTACGTGGCGGTGGCGGTGGTGCTGAGCGGCATCATTCCGGTCGTGGAGTACCGCGACAACGCGCAGTTCCTCAACGCCCCGGTGGCGTACGCCCTGTCGGTCATCAACCAGGACTGGGCAGCGGGGCTCGTATCGGCCGGCGCCGTGGCGGGGATCACGAGCGTGCTGCTCGTGATGTTGATGAGCCAGCCGCGGATCTTCTTCTCGATGAGCCGAGACGGCCTGCTCCCGCCTGGCGTGAGCAAGGTGCACCCGCGGTTCCAGACGCCGTACATCACCACGATCATCACCTGCGTCATCGTGGCAATCACCGCCGCCCTCGTGCCGATCCAGGTCGTCGGCGAAATGACGAGCATCGGCACCCTGTTCGCCTTCGTCGTCGTCTGCATGGCCGTGATCGTGCTGCGCATCGCGCGGCCGGACGCGCACCGGCCGTTCAGGGTGCCGGGCGGTTCGGTGATTCCGGTACTCGGCGTCGTCTCGTGTCTCTATCTGATGCTGAGCCTGTCGGTGATGACATGGGTCCGCCTCCTCGTCTGGCTCGATATCGGCATGCTCATCTACTGGTTCTACGGCCGCACGCACAGCCCGCTGGCCGACCCGGGCGAGGCGGCGGCGCGCACCCGGCTCGAGAACCTTGGCAATACGCTGACGATTGCGGGCTACCTGCTGCTCTTCAACGGCGCGGCGATCGTGGTGCTGGCGCTGCTGACCGAATGGGGGGTCACCAACGAGGCGCTGGCGCGCTGGAGCGAGCTCGACGCGCTGACGAGCCGCGTGGGCGTTGAGGTAACGCCGCAGATCGCCGACCGGTTGGGGCTCAGCATCATCACCCTCGGCGTCTCCGTGATAATTGGAGGGTTGAGTCTCGCGCATCTGGGAAGAGGCCGGGCGCTCTAGCCGGGTCCGCCTCGTGTAACCGGGCCTGGATCGGCATCGGTGGCGTCCGGCATCAGCCGGACCGTTCAGCCGGACCGCCGTATCCAGACAAACACCGGCACGCCCAGCAGCACGATGAGGAACCCGGGCCAGGTCGTTGCCGGCCGGTAGACCAGCAGGACGATCAGGATGGCCGCGGCGCCTGCGATGTACAGCGCCGGGACGACGGGGTATCCGAAGGCACGGTACGGGCGCGGGGTGTCGGGTCGTGTCACGCGCAGGCGGAACACCCCGGCGATCGTGAGGATGTAGAAGAGGAGCGCGGCCGAGACGACGTAGTCGAGCAGGTTGCCGTAGACGTTGCCGTACCGCGCGCTGGCGGCGTCGTACGTGCGCGGCAGCACGAGGAACGCCGCCCATACGCCCTGCAGTGCGAGGCCCCAGGCCGGGACGCGTGCCGCGTTGAGCCGTCCGGCGCCCGCAAAGAAGAGCCGGTCGCGCGCCATCGCGTAGTACGCGCGGGCGCCGGCCAGGATCAGCCCGTTGTTGCAGCCGAAGGTGGAAATGACGATGGCGAGCGCCATCAGGGCGACGCCGGCGCCCGGAAAGATCGCCTCGAGCGTGGACGTCGCCACGCGATCGGCGGGCGCCTGCTGAATGGCCTCCAGCGGGAGCGTCACCAGATAGGCGACGTTCGCGAGCACGTACAGCGTGATGACGATCATGGTGCCGAAGGCGAGCGAGAGCGGGATATTCCGGCGCGGATCCTTCACCTCGCCCGCGGTGAACGTGATGTTGTTCCAGGCATCGGCGGAGAAGAGCGACCCGGTCTGCGCCACGCAGAGGGCCACGAACACGCCGTGGGCCGTCGCGACGGACACACTTTCGGCGATCGCGTCGTAGCCGCGGGGTTCCCAGAGGTTCCCGAAGTTCGCTCCCACCGCCTCCGCGTTCCACCCGAGCAGCACGCCGACGGCGATCAGGCCGATGAGCGCGCCGGTTTTCACGGTCGTGAAGGTGTTCTGCACGACCTTGCCGTACTCGAGGCCGCGGGTGTTCGTCCAGGTCAGCAGCGCGATCATCGCGACGGCGACGAGCTGGTTGGTCGACAGCGAGACGGCGTAGCCGGCTGAGACGTGCAGCGGCGCCACGAGGTAGCGATCCTCGGCAATCCACGGGACGAGCACGCCGGAATAGCGGGCGAACGCCACCGCGACGGCGGCAATCGTGCCGGTCTGGATCACCATGAAGAGCGTCCAGCCGTAGAGGAAGCCCCAGAGCGGCGAGTACGCCTCGCGCAGGTAGACATACTGGCCGCCGGCGCGCGGCATCATCGCGGCCAGCTCGCCATAGGCGAGCGCGGCGGTGATCGTGAGGATGCCGGTGACGATCCATGCCGCCAGCAGCCACCCCGGGCTCGCGAGCTGCCGCGCCATCGCCGCCGAGACGATGAAGATGCCCGATCCGATCATCGAGCCGGCCACGACCATCGTGGAGTCGAACAGCCCGAGACCGCGCGTGAACTCGGTGTCGAGTTGCTCAGTAGCGTCGACTTGGCGCGCAGGCAGCATGGCCGTCATTGTAGCGGGGTCCCCGGCGCGCGGACTTTGCGCGGTGGGGTGCCCTAGAATGGGTGCACATGACTGCGCGGCTGCTGGATGGCCAGGCGCTGGCCAGGCAGATCCAACGGGAGATTACCCCACAGGTGGCGGACTTCACGCGGCGGCAGGGACGCCCGCCCGGTCTCGCCATCGTCCTCGTCGGCCACCACCCGGCCTCCGAGGTGTACGTCCGCAACAAGCTCAAGGCGGGCAGCGACGTCGGGTTCCGCGCCGACCTCGAGCGGCTGCCCGAGTCAGCGTCGCTCGCCGACGTCCTCGCGCTGGTCGAGCGGCTCAATCGGAGCGACGCGCACGACGGCATCCTCGTCCAGTCGCCGCTGCCGAAGGTACTCGGGCCGGACGCGGCCTCGCGCGTCTTCGACGCGATTGCACCGGAGAAGGACGTCGACGGCTTCACGCCCGCCAACGTCGGCCGCATGGTGCAGGGGCGTCCCGCGCTGGTGGCGTGCACGCCGTCGGGCATCATCGAGCTCCTCGTGCGTGAGGGCATTCCGATCGCCGGCCGGCGGGCGTGCGTCATCGGCCGCAGCGACATTGTGGGGAAGCCGATGGCGCTCCTGCTGCTCCAGCGCGACGCCACGGTGACCGTCTGCCACTCGAAGACGCCGGACCTGGCCGGGGTCTGCCGTGAGGCGGACATCGTCGTGGCGGCCGTTGGCCGGGCCGGGCTCGTTACGAAGGCGTTCGTGAAACCGGGCGCGACCGTCGTCGACGTCGGCATGAACACTGTGACCGACAGCGCGGTGGCGGCTTCGCTGTTTCCCGAGGAGCACCCGAAGCTGGCCCGCTTCCGCGAGCGCGGCTCGGTGCTCGTGGGCGACGTGCATCCGGAGGTCGCCGACGTGGCCGGCGCGCTGACGCCGGTCCCCGGCGGCGTCGGTCCGTTGACCGTCACGATGCTGATGAGAAACACGTTGCGGGCGGCGCAGGCGCGACTGGCCGGTAGCTGGTAGGTGGTAGCCGGTAGCCGTGTGCGCCGCATCGCCCTGACCGGCGGCATCGCCACCGGGAAGAGCTACGTGCGCGCCAGGTTCGAGGTGCTGGGCGTCCCGACGATCGACTCCGACGTGCTGGCGCGCGAGGCGGTGGCGCCCGGTACGCCCGGTCTCGCGGCCGTCGTCGACCGTTTCGGGCGCGACGTGCTCGACGATCGCGGCGCGCTCGATCGCCAGAAGCTCGCCGGGATCGTGTTTGCCGACCCCGAGGCCCGGAAGACGCTCGAGGCCATCGTCCATCCCGAGGTGCGCCGGGCGATGGAGCAGTGGTTCGCCTCCCGCGACCCCTCGCGCCATCGATTCGCGATGGCCGACATCCCGCTGCTGTACGAAGTCGGCCGCGAAGGCGATTTCGATGCCGTCATTGTCGCGGCCTGCACGCCGGAAACGCAGCTCCGCCGCGTGATGAAACGCGATGGGTTACCGGAGCCGGAGGCGCGGCAGCGCATTGCCGCGCAGCTGCCGATCGACGAGAAGGTCCGGCGCGCCGACCATGTGATCCGCACGGACGGGTCGTTCGAGGAGACGGATCGGCGGATCCGAACGGTTTTCTCGGCGCTAGCCGGTAGCTGGTAGCCGGTAGCTGGTAGCAAGAATTGCCACCGATTTCGCATTGGCGATGGCAATTTCTTCACCAACCACCAACCACCAACCACCAACGCGCCAGCCTATGAATCAAGCGTTTCAGAAGCGGGCTGTCGCCGTCGCGGAGATCAGCCGCGGGATCGAATACTGACGAACAGGTGAGCGCCTCGGCCGCGGTCGTGAATCGCCTGCGGGTCGGGCGGACTGAGGAATCGATCCGATTGGGCAAGCGAACCGAACATCAACCCGCGGCGTCAGTACTGCTCCTGACCGTGTCACCAGACACCGATGAGAGCGTCATTGAGGCCTGCGCAACCGCCGATCCATCCGCCGCGGCCAGTACCTGGCCACGCACAACACCTTCAGCCTGAGCCCACACCTCGGGAACTGCGAAGAAGCACATGAAGCATAGGAGTACAAAGACTCGGCACGCATGGTTCGCGCGCATCTGTTCTTCCCCAGATTGCGCCTGCCGCCTCTACCGTGCGACGAGGACGCCCAAAGCCCCTTTTAGCGCGCGACCAAGTGCATGATCCACCAGGAGATAGGCCCCCGGCTGCACATTTTGGAAATGTACCGCTACGGCCCCCGCAACCGGGACGTTCGTCGTCTGGACGTACTTTGCGGGCGGCGAAACCAGGTCCCCCTCGACGAAGACATTGTCGAAAATCTCACCAACGATGTGAAAATTCGAGTTCTTGTTGACCCCGGCATTTCCGAAGTAAATGACCACGTCATCCCCGGCATTGACCAGAAGGGGAGCACCAGGGAGATAACCCGGGTCGCCTTGTGGAACCGTGCGCCCAAAAAGGGCGCCGAGACCAGCTGGGAGCAGTGACCCTCTCCTCCCATTGAATATCACATGGCTGGGAGCTTCTTGGTCGATCGCAGGGTATAAGGACTCCCGTGTGCCCGTCCCGTACACGTCGCCCTGCATGACATAGAATTCCTTTGGACGTCTCGTATCGAGAAGTTCACGGAATGGGCCGCTGCTCGGCTCGACCAGGATCAAGCCGTACATCCCGTTGTTTATGTGATGGATCATGCTCTCCGGTAAGCCGTCCGCCGCGCAGTGATAGACGAACAGACCTGGCCGGAGGAGCGGAATAGACATCCTTACGGTCTGTCCCCCCGCCGCCCTGAGGACTACGGATCCTCCCCCGGGCCACTTCAACGCATGCAAGTCGATCGAGTGGGTTCTTGCCTGGGTGTTTACGAGGGTAATCGTGAGCGTATCGCCCACCCTCCCCCTGATAAATGGCCCGGGAGTCTTGCCGTTGAAGGTGTAATACCGAAACGGCTCGCCGGGGGCAATTGCGTACTGGTCGGCTGTAAAGTCCTGAGCGGTCATTGTTATGGTGGTGTTGTAGACGCCATACGATGGCAATTCGTCGGGCCCTCTCGCAATGTCCTGGGCGATGGCCTCTCTCACGCTCAGGCAGGCCACGAGAATGAGGACCCACCGGGAACGACTCCACACGAAGGACAGACTTCTTCTCTCCATTAGCTTCCTCGCTGTTGATTTCGAGCTTTCGGTTTGCTTCATGTTCGCGCCACATCACGACACGACGTTCACAGCAATCATGCCGTTGACGGCATGGTGCAGGTTGTGGCAGTGGAAGACCCAGACACCAGGGTTGTCGGCATGAGCGATGATGTCGTACCCTTCGCCGGGGTCGATGCCCATGTTGTGTCTGCGAACGGGAACCTCCAGATCCATTCCATCGGCCGCGACAACGGCAAACGCCATCCCATGGGTATGCATCGGATGCGTCTCCGCAGCGCTGGCGTTCCAGGCCCGAAAGAGCACTCGCTCCCCTCGATTCATCGAGAAGACGAGGCGGCCCTGGTTTGCAGGTTCGCTGACCGCTGCCAGGCCGTAAAACGTCTTTCCGTTGATGATGTGATACGCGTTTCCCACAGCATCCTGTATATCCCCGAGGACCAGAGGATATTCCCGGTCGTAGCGACGCTCGCTGGCGTCCCGCCTCCAGGGAACTGCGGTCCTCACCCCCGGCTTGGGGTCATCAACGACCAATAGACCATAGAGTCCCCTGGGAACTTGGACCGCGACGTCGACGTGCGAATGATAGACATAGGTTCCTGGCGGCGGCGCGGGAAACCTGTACGCGAACGATCCACCGGGCGGGATCGGCTCCTGCGTGACCGCAGGGACGCCATCCATGCCATTCGGTATCGCATGAACTCCGTGCCAGTGCACGGTCGTTGGAACGGCCAATCTGTTTACGACCGTGATTTGAAGCGTTTCACCAGCGGTCGCGCGGATCGTTGGCCCTGGGACTGTCGGAGCCCCCCCGTTCAGGCTGTAGGCGTATGCGGGTACCGTTATGCGTCCCCCGACGGTCCAGTTCACCGCCGACGCTGTAAGCGTGTATGAACGTACACCTTGGGCCAGGGCCTCCCCCGCGCTGCTTGCCAGCAGCGCGGCGGCGCCTCCGGCTGCGCCCGTGAGCAGCGTGTTCCCGCCGCCGCGGGTTGCCGCCAGGGCGGCGCCGCCCGCCGCACCCTTGAGGAGGTCACGACGCGACAACGCTCGCGCAAGTTCCGAAAGGTCGACTCTTGCCATGCTCATGCGCTCCTTTCACTCAGGCGTCGCTCACGGAAGCGCGCGGACAGCCCTGTGACGCGCTCCCCCTTCCCGCGTCGCTATGTCGACCCGAATCGGATGACGATCCCAGCGTCCAACCGAAACGCGTCGGTGTCCTCTCTGTCATCGGCAGGCATGATGCGCAGCCAGTGCGCCGCCGCTCTCGCCGACAGCCGGTTGGTCAGGCGGACATCCACGCCGCCACCTGGCTGAATGGCGAAATCGGTCCCTCTCTCCATGAAGCGGAGCGCCCTGACCTCGCCCTTCGACCACGCGCCGCCCACGAGAAACTGACCGAACGGCGTGAGCCGCGCCAGTCGCCGGTAGTAACGGACGCCGCCCAGGAAGGTGTAGGTGTCCAGGTCGGATTCAAACCCAAACGCTTCTTCCTTCTTGTAGTGGCCGCTGACCTCGCCAGCGATGGCCAGCCAATCGCTGATCTCGACAGCGCTGGATGCAAACCAGCCGGCGGGAACGTTCTCGAACGGAACCCCGTCCTGGTCCTGGAACCTCACGAAGGCGTATCCGCCCGCGATTTCCACCGGTACGTCCTGGGCCGCGACCGGCGCCGCAAGGCAGAAAAGGGAAACCATTGCCAGCACGGGCACGGGAACGGTAATCCTCATCGACACCCCCTTTGTCGTCTGACGCTTCAAGCAAGTCCGTTTCAGATCAGCAATGCGTCACTGCCCCTCGACCGCTCCAGACAAGGACCGACAACGGGCGCGTCAGCCGCCGCAGTCCTACTCACGCCGCGCCAGGCGGTGCTCGCGGATGGTGGCGGCAAGCTCGACGCCACCGGTCCGCGGCGCCGGCGCCCGGCGCACCACCTGGCCCAGACAGATCACCTCGACCGCCGCCGTGCCGCTGACCTCCGGCGGCAGCGTCACGGTCATCTCGACCGGGGCCGCCGTCTCGAGGTCACGCCCCCCGACAAACAAGACGCCCGAAGCACTGATGTTCTCCGTGGTGCCGCGGTTCCATTCCTCTTCACCGACCCGCCGGTAGAGCATGGGGAGCCGCATCTCGAAGCGCTGAGCGCGTGGTCTCCAGGCTCCGCTCACGGCTTCGGCCGCCTCCCTGAACCGGTCCGCGCGGGAGCGATAGACCCGGAAGGAGGAACTGCGCGCCCGGTGTCGCACCGCACTCGCGCGGCCGATCTCCCGGGCGATGTATGAAACCTCAGGTCGCGCAGCCCGAAAATGCCCCGTTCGGGCGTATCTGGAATGCCTCGGAGGAGCCATCTCGGGATAGCTCCTTTGGGCCATGGCAGAGTGGCCGGATCAGATCAGAACGTGAGGCGAGCCGTCAGGAATGGAACGAATCTTCCGACTGCACCAGCCGATGGTGGATGGCAAAGAGCGCCAGCTCGAGCCGATTCGAGGCTCCCGTCTTGTCGAGAATGCTGCACACGTGATGCTTGACGGTCTCTTCGCTCAACGACAGCGCCTGCGCAATTTCCCGATTGGACAGGGCGCCCACGACGAGCCTCGTCACCTCGAGCTCGCGCGGAGACAGGTTGAACGGCTTCTTGCCGGGGAGTGACGCGTCGAGCGACCGCGCGTCGGCCAGCGCGCCGATCAGATCCTTCGTGTGCTCGTGGCTGATCCAGTACTCGCCGCGCATGACGCACCGGATGGCCTTGGCGAGCAGCTCCGCGGACGTTGCTGTCAGAAACACGCCGTGCGCTCCCAACTCGAGCGCCTTCAGCACTTCTCCATTGTCGATGGCGGCAACCACGAAGATGACGCGTGGCCGAACCCGCAGGCCGCCGAGTTCCTTTAAGACTCCGAGACCGTCGACCCCGGGCATCGCCATACCGAGCAGCATCACGTCGGGCTTGAGCTGACGGGCAAGCTTTAACGCCGCATCGCCGTCGCTGGCTTCGCCGACCGGCGCGAGGTCCGAGACCGCCTCGACCAACGCGCGCAGCCCTGCCCGGTAGCAGGCATCGCCGTGAGCGATCAGGATTCGCGTCTTGCCGTTTTCGTTGCGAAACGTTCTTGACGTTCTTGCTGTTTTCACCTGTGGTTCTCCAAGAAGTCTCTTTATCGTTCGGACCCTACGCAGAAACGAACCTCAATCCGCCGCAGGATGTTGAGGCGTCCTCCGAAGGCCTCGGACCTGTCCTGGCGTCAACCCGACAGCTCGGCGAAGCCGACGATAGAGGTTGGCCTTGCCCCGCAGGCCGACCATCCGGGAAATCGCTTCGACCTTGAGGTCGGACTGCGCCAGGAGCTCGAGGGCTTTCTGAATCCTCACCGCCGCGATGTAGTGACCCACACTGATTCCGAATACCTGCTGGTATTGCCGCCCGAGGGTCTTCGGGTGGCACCCGAGCTGGGAGGCCAGCGATGCCAGCGTGAGGGGGCTGCCGTAGCCGCCATCGATGAGCGCCTTGGCACGATAGGCCAGCGAGCTTGATAGACGCGCGTCGACCGTGCCGGAGCTTGCATCGTTCACGTGGTGACCGCGCGTTGACGCCGACCGCGCGGTAAGCGCACCCAGCACGACGCCGAGCCAGCACGAGGAGGAAGCCCGTCCGTACGCGCAGGCATGCATCAGCCCCATGCCTGCCGTCTGCTCGTATAGGAGACCTCGCAGGACCACCTCTTCCAATCGACTTGACGGCTTCGGCAGGCGGGACAAGCCGGCGAGGTAGGCACTGACCCGTTCTTCGGCGGAGCGTGCTGTTTGTACGAGACGCGCGACGCGGTCCAGTTCCCGCGTGACGCGCGACAGCCAGTCCGAACGCACACCCCTCTCTCGACCTTCCATCGGAAGTTCTGAGTGCTCAGCTCCGAAGGACCGCCTTCGGCGAGCGCGCCACGGACCCTCTCACGACACGTTTGGTGCGTTCCGTCCTGCGGCGCCTGGCGGCAACCTGGCCGTCATGGTGTCCCACGAGCCCGGCCGGGACACATTCGAAAGAGGTTTCGAATTGTGACAATCGCGTTTCGCGCCAAGACAGACGCGCACTGGCGTGAGGAGGACGGGGGCAGAAGGTGCCTGGTGTGGACCGGCGCTTTTCAATCCTGTAACTGCCACGTGTGGTGGAGATATGGCCTGAAAACGCATGGCGTTCCGATTTGCTGACCCGGCAGGATCCGGAAGGTCGGCACAATCGGACCGCCGAAATCGGCAGGATGCTGAACGGCCTCATTGAATCGATGCAGCCGTACGAGTAGCGCCGCCATTCTCAGCTACCGGCTACCGGCTACCGGCTACCGGCTAGGGGCTACCGGCTACCAGCTACCGGCTACCAGCTAGCGTGAGTTTCCTACGTTCAGAGGGATACGCGCGTTTTCTGCTGTCGCCACTTGGGTTTACCGAGGTGACCGTGTATATGCAACAGGGATATTCAGGGCCGCCACGAGGCGCGCCAGTTCTTCATCCTCCCCATGTTCGAGCTGTTCGACGATACGGGGCCGTCCCCCTTTCGTTCCCTTCGGCGCGTAGACCAGTGTCGCCCGACGGAGCAAGGCCAAGCGCCCGATCAAGGTGCGGAGGCTCCCTTGAAAGCCGACCCGCTGTTGGGCACGGCGCAACAGGACTCGCCCCAGGAGCAGGCCAAGCACGACGATGAGGGCATGGACGCGAATCTTCTGATCAGTCCAATGAAACTGCGGGCGAAACGCCCCGACCCACGGATCCTTGAGGTCGCGAAACACCCGTTCGACGTGGGCTTGGCCGCGATACGCCTCGATGATCTGCGCCGTGGTCCAGTCGTCGCGGTTCGTCGCCAGCACGCGCAAGCCGAGATACTCAGTCTCCAGCCGTCGGCGCGCCGTCTCGTCGATGCGCGGGCGGGCGATCAAGTTCCCGTCCGCTTCCCCCACCTCGGCGCTCAAAAACTGGCGCAGGTACTGCCGTTGGCAGATCCGGGCGGCCCGCTGTTCCATCGCGGGCCGGCCACCCCGCGGGTGCGGCGAGAGCGCCGTCAGCCGCTGCACCGCCTTGGTGAGCGCCTGCTCGACGCCACGGCGCTGGCCCGCCGCCAAGCGCGCCGACCAGACGATGACGACCGTCTGTTCGACCCCGTGGACCGGCCACCGGGCGCGCGCCGCCCGGACCACCTCGCCGCTCGAGAGCGTCACCTCCGTCAGATGCGGCACGGCGTCGGCCAGCCACGCGCGATGCGCGGAGGGTTTCAGGGCGGTCACGTAGTGGGTGACCTCTTCCGGCCCGCCGGCCCGGACCGCCGCCAAATTGGCCGTACTTTCCGCGCCTTGATCGAAGACCAACGTCAGCTGGGCCGGACCGGGCAACAACCGCGTGAGCCGCGCGCGCAACGGCGCCAAGACCGCGGCGAAGGTGCGCACGTCGGGACGGGCCCCTTCGTAGAGCACGTGGCCGAGCGGGAGGTGGCCTTCTTCGGCCACGACCAGAGCTAAGCCGAGTTGCCGCAAATTGTCCCGGCCCTGCTTGTTATGGCCGCGTTGGGCCAGCGTGTTCTTCTCGTTCGTCGTCGCCACATGCGTGAAGAAGTTGGTCGTGTCGTAGGCCAGCACGCGGGCCGGCACCGTCTCGCGCGCCAACACCCGTTCGACGACGTGGAGTTCGGCCTCGGCCAGGGCGGCGACCGGCACCGCGTCCATCTGGTCCCAGAAGTGCTGGCTCGTGAGCACCGCCGCGTCGACGCGGAGCCACTGCGGCAGACTCGTCGTGGCCGCCCACGCCGCCACCGCCCGCTTGCTGCTCGGATGGCAGAGGCGGGCGATCGCGGCCGCGGTCAGCGACTGGCCAACCGTCAGCCCATCGCGTTTGCGCAGGCGCCCGCCGGCGGTGCGGATGGCGGCATCCAGCACGCCCGGTATCCCCAACTCGTCGGCCAGGTGAGCGGCCGCATCGACGGCCCCACAGGCGACCGACCGGATCGCGGTCGGGTCGGTGCCCTGGAGCCGTGCCAGGACATCGTCGGTCTTGCCCAGATGCAGGACGTTGCGCACCGCGGGGTGACCGTCGCGACGTCGGTACGACTCAACGATGCGCCAGTACCGGATGCCGTGGCTGGTGAAGGGCTGCAGCGAGGCCATGAGTTACGCATATACACGCGATTGGTCTCGTTGTCAAGACCAAGAGAGGCACCAACTGGCACCTACTTTACGCTAGCAAGCGCGTGTGGCGGCGGCGTATTGTTACGCATATACAAAGCGGTGTCGCCAACTGCTGACCTGTCTACAACTTGACGCGCGAACCGCTGACAACGTAGGAAACTCACGCTAGCCCACGTCCGGCCCTCATCGGTCGAATACGACAGCCAGAGATCGTACGCCTCGATCTCGGCTCGGGTCGCTTCGAGCCAGTTGGCGACCAGCGTCCCGTCGGCCATTCGGATCACGGATGGGACGTCGGCGTAGCTGACGAACCAATTGTCACCCGCTGCCGCCGTACGCGTCGCCGACCAGCCACTGCCGGTCCATTCAGCGAATTTCAGCGCAGTCCCGTCACCCGCCGGCTCGAACCAGCTCAGGATGATTCCGCGATCGGATGCGGTGAGCTGGGGCGCGCTGCTGCCCGAGCCCGCCGGCGATGCGACGGGCCGGATGTCTACCGACCATTGGCGGCTCTCTGCCGCGGGATTGGGGTCGCTGGCAGGAGAACACGCTGCAGCCAGCCCCGCCGCCCCTGCAATCAGCAGGGCCGCACACGTCTTCGCGATGATCATTGTTCCGTCCACGCGCGGCCTGTGACGAGGCGGCGAACAAGTGGCTCCAGTTCCTTCTCGGTCATCCGGCCTGGATGGTAGAGACGCACGATGCCTTCACGATCGACGAGCACAAGCGTCGGGGTCGTGCTGACGCCGTAGCGCTCGTGGTTGGTCGCACTGAGGGGCACCGGTTGATCGGCGAACACACTGTACGAGGTCCGCCGAACGCGATCGATGTAGCGTGCCTCTTCCTCCGGTCCGGCAGACCGACCAGCCGCGACGAACCCGAATCGCTGCGTAGGGGCCAACACGGTCAAGCCCTGCTGTCCGTATTTCGCCACCACGCTGGCAAGAATGGGACCCTGGATTTTGCAGTCAGGGCACCAGTGGGCCCAGAAGAAGAGGAGCACCACCTTGCCCTTCAATGCCTCGAGCGTCGGCGGCTTGGGCCCCAGGTATTCGGACAGATCAATCGCAGGCGCGGGCTTTCCTTCGAGGCTGAGCAGGTGAATGTTCTTCTGGATGCGTTTGGAGAGCGAGGTGTCCCGGTAGGTCTCTCGCTCGCGGCCGAGCACGTACACCGCCTCGCTCCGCGCGCCGCGCGCAGCTCGGACGTGCGCCTGCACTTCGATGGCCGCGCCCAGCGCGATCGGGAGATGCGGTTCCTGGTCGACGCTGCGGCCCTTGAGTGCCGAGAGGGCGAGGTCATACGTCTGCTTGGCATAGGCGTCAGCCTTGTCCCATTGCCTGGCGGCCAATGCCCCGCGACCCAGCCATGAGAAGGCTTCCAACACCTCGGGCGTCACCCCGTGCGCGGATCGATAGCCTTCAAGGATCGTCTCACCGCGGGCGAAGTCCTGCTGAGCGATCGCCGCGCGCACGTCGGCGATAACCGATCGGGTCTGTCCCGCCTGGCCGCTCGTTCCGCCGAGAAGCACCAGTGTGACGATGCTGGCAAGCCCCCTTATCGCTTCTCTCCTCACTGACCCTCCTTGCGTGAATCTCCCGCGGATTGACGCGATGGACGCGCTTCTTTTCGGTGTCTTGTAGATAAGGACACCACCCGGCCCCATTTCCTTCACGGGCTGGAAAACAGAACCGGGGGTGGGCTCTTGTCGAGCTGTCTGAATGGATTATTCGCTCGCACTCCTCGCCGGCACCCTGCTCGCGTTGAGCTTTCCGAAATTTGGGCATCCGCTGATCGCCTGGATCGCGCTGGTGCCGCTCCTGGTGGCCGTCCTTGGCGGGCGCGGTCGTGCGGCTTCACCTGAGCCGTTCCGTTCATGGCGGCTTGGCTTGGTCACCGGCTGCGCCTACTTTGCCGGGACGCTGTACTGGATTGCGCACGTGATTCAGACGTACGGCGGGCTGGCGTTTCCAGTGGCGCTGCTGCTCAACGCCACCCTGGTCGCGTATCTGGCGCTGTTCCCGGCGGTCTTTGCGCTCGCAATCGCGCGGCTCGGACGACGGTCGCGCGGGGCAGCGCTGTTGGTCGCCCCGGCCGTCTGGGTCACCACCGAGCTCGCTCGGGCGCACCTGCTGACTGGCTTTCCCTGGGTGCTCCTCGGCTATAGCCAGACCTCGGTGTTGCCGATCGCCCAACTCGCGAGCCTGTTTGGGGTCTACGGCGTCTCGGCCCTCGTAGTGTCAGGGAACGCGGCACTGGCCTACGTCATGCTGAACCCGTCGCGGGCAGCCATCCTGCGGGCAGCGTCGGTCGGCGTCGGTGTCGCAGCCGTGGCGGTCTGGGGCAGCCTTCGTCTGAGTACGAATGCGCTGACGAGTCAGGGTTCAGCGATGCGAATTGCGATCGTCCAGGGGAACGTCCGCCAGGAGCACAAATGGGACCCGGCGCAGGCGAAGACGATCCTGAACACGTACCTGACGTTGACGCGAGCCGCCGCGCAGCAGGGCGCCCAGCTCGTCGTCTGGCCCGAGTCCGCGACACCCTTCTATTTCGAAGAAGATGCCGTCAACGCCAACCGGGTTCGCGGACTCGTTCGGGAAACAAAGCTGACCTTGCTGTTTGGCGGCGACCAGATTGAGCAGGGCCATCCACCCTCGTACTACAACTCGGCGTTTGTGCTGGGTAAAGACGGCCACACGGCCGGTGTCTATCGCAAGATGCATCTGGTGCCGTTCGGTGAGTACGTGCCGCTCAAGCGACTCCTTTTCTTTGTGCAACCCATCGTCCAAGGCGCAGGAGACTTCTCACCCGGTCAGGCGATGGTGATGCTGCCCGTCGATGGCTTCAGCGTCAGTACGGCCATCTGCTACGAGATTGTGTATCCCAATCTCGTCAGGCAGTCGGTCCGCGCGGGCAGTGAGTTGCTCACGACGATGACGAACGACGCCTGGTTTGGCGATTCGTCGGCACCCTATCAGCATTTCACGCAGGCTGCGATGAGAGCGATCGAGCAGGGTCGCTACCTCGCGCGGTCCGCGAACACGGGGATCAGCGGCATCGTCGACCCGTACGGCCGTGTGATCGTGCAATCGGCTTTGTTCGAGCCGGCCGTTTTGGTCGGCGAGGTGCGCCTCCTCAGTGGTCTGACGGTGGACGGCAGGATCGGTGACCTGTTTCCGTACGTGTGCACAGTGCTGACGGCTGGCGCGATCCTCCTGTTCGAGGTTCGAGCGTGGTGAACGTTTGACTTGCCCGAAGTCGCGTGGCGTGCTATGCGTGTCATTGACTGGAACAGACAGCGAGTTCGGCCTCAATCCTCGAACGATCCGGTACTACGAGCGCATCGGTCTGCTGGCGGCGTCCACGCGGACCGCAGCCGGCTACCGCGTCTACGGCCCGGCGGACCGCGATCGCCTGCGCTTCATCCTCAAGGCGAAGACTGTCGGTCTGTCGCTCAGCGAGATCCGCGACATCCTCGCACTGCGGCGACAGGGCGTGAGTCCATGTACGCACGTCCTTGCCGTTCTCGAGGACAAGCTGCGACAACTCGACCAGCACATCCGCGCCCTCGCCGAATTCAGAGACGAACTCGCCGCGCTTCGCGCCGACACGGCCGCGGCCCCGCCGCGCGACGGTTGCGTGTGCGGTCTCATCGAGCACCATGAGCCGACGCATGCGCCGGACACCATTCGGCTCGCGACGCAGGTCCTTGGCCACCGACCCGCGCGACCGGCGTAGCGCCATCTTCACGTCCGGCCATGGCCACATGAACAGCGCCTT
>JACPTI010000087.1 GCA_016192845.1 Acidobacteriota bacterium | reverse complement strand
TGCCGAGCCGTTCCAGTACCGCACGCGCCGTCGGTACCGAGGCATCGATCACGAGTCATCAGCGTAGGAGCTTTGGGCAAAAAGTACAAGTACGAAATATTGGATCGATTAGTACGAACGATTGAATCTGACAACGTACTATTAGGGGTTAGGGATTAGGGGGCGAGGGCCTAAACCGCGTCCTGGTCGTCGCGGCTTCCGAGCTCCAGCCCCGATCCGCCGATATGGATGTCGTGCGTCTTGACCTTGTCGCGCAGCAGGCGGCGCGCCTGGCCGTAGAGGTGGCCCGGCACCTGCAGCCGCCGCGCGACGGCTCGGAAGTGGGAAATCAGCACCAGCGTGATCGTGTCGTCCTCGCGCCAGGAGACGGCCGAGATCTGCCCCCACGGCATGAAGCCGCTGTCGGACCAGACGCCGTCGTGGTAGAAGCCACGCGCGATGCGCGTGCTCAGCGGCACCGCATAGCCGAAGTAGAGGAACATCATGATCTCGCCGAACAGCTCCTGCGGCGCGCGCCCGAGCGCGAAGATCTTGATGACGACGAGCAGCCCGAGGATGGCGCCGAGCGCCAGCGCGAACCCGTAGTGCCGCGGCTTGGGCCCCTGCCAGATCAGCAGCGCCGACCCCTTGCGCGCGTGGAAGCGCACGAGGTCCGCCGTCACCTTCACGTTGGCCGCGAGAAACCCGACACCGAAGAGAAAGAGGAGCTGGGGCAGCAGGAAATCCGGTGCCATACGATCACTGTGCCACAGTCACCTCGCAACTCCCAACTCCCAATTCCCAACCCAAAGTCCCCAAATCCATGCAAGCGGCCGATTACGGCCGGGCTCTGGAGGTCGGGAGTTTTTGGGAGTTGGGCGTTGCGGAGTTGGGAGTCGAGCGAGCCGGCGCGGACGCGACAGCGAGCGTGGGGTCGAAGCAGCGGCGGCAGCGCGCCTCGTAGGTGCCCTGCGTGCCGAGCAGCACGCGGTCCTCACTGGCGACGAGCCGCTGCGTGTGATTGGCAGGGTTGCCGCAGACCATGCAGATGGCGAGCGTCTTGGTGATGTACTCGGCGATGGCCAGCAGTTGCGGCATCGGCTCGAAGGGTTTGCCGAGATAATCCTGGTCGAGCCCGGCGACGATCACGCGCTTGCCCTGGTCGGCCAGCGTGTTGCAGACCACCGGCAGCTCGGCGTCGAAGAACTGCCCCTCGTCGATGCCGACGACCTCGGTGTCGGCCTCCACCTGCTCGAGCAGCGCCCGCGCGCTCGTCACCGCGCGCGAGGGGATCCGCATCTCGCTGTGCGAGACGATGTGATCGGCGGCGTAGCGGGTGTCGAGCGCCGACTTGAAGATCTGCACTTTCTGCCGGGCGATCTGCGCGCGGCGCAGCCGGCGGATGAGCTCCTCGCTCTTCCCGCTGAACATGCTGCCGACGATGACCTCGATCCAGCCCTGGTTGACGGAGTGTCTGACGACGTCCATCTGGACTCAACTCCCAACTTCCAACTCCCAACTCCCAAAAAGCTCCCGGCCTGCCTGGGAGCTGGGCATTGGGAGTTGGGAGTTGACGAGCGCGCCCGGCGATCAGGCGCGCGACAGGTATTCGCCCGTCTCCGTATTGACCCGCACGACGTCGCCGGGGTTGACGAACGGCGGCACCTGCACGACGAGCCCGGTCTCGAGCGTCGCGGGCTTGACCTGCGCGCTGGCGGTCGCCCCCTTGATGCCGGGCACCGTGTCGAGCACCTTGAGGTCGACCGTCTGCGGCAGCTCGATTCCGACCGGCTCGGTGCCGTAGAACTCGACCTGAATGGTCATCTCCGGCTTGAGGAAGTTCACCGACTCGCCGAGCGCCTCGCTCGAGATGTGCACCTGGTCGTAGCTGCTGGTGTCCATGAAATAGTAGTCGTCGCCGTCCTTATAGAGGTACTGCATCTCCCGCTCGTCGAGCGTCGCCCGCTCGATTGAATCCTCCGAGCGCAGCTTCTGGTCCGAGAGCGTCCCGTTGCGGATGTTGCGCAGCTTGACGCGGACGAAGCCGCGGAGGTTGCCGGGGGTCACATGCTGGAAGTCGAAGACGCGGAAGAGATCCTGCCCCATCTTGATCAGCATGCCCTTCTTGAGCCGTGTCGCCTGAATGGAAGCCATAATCGTCAGCAGATCTTATCGATGCTAGCACATGACTTAGCCGGTAGCCGGTAGCCGGTAGCCGGTAGCCGGTCGCCGGTAGGTGGTAGCTCGCAGCGAGGCCGACCCGCGACCGGTTGCCGGGCTACCAGCTACCGGCTACCAGCTACCCGCTACCAGCTACCCGCTAGGTCCGTGTTAGCATCGGACCGTGGCGTTTTCGCGCTGGGATCCGATTCGCGATCTGCTGGCGATTCAGCAGCGGCTCGACCCGTTTGCGCCGGGCCCGGCCGGCTGGGTGCCGGCCGTCGATCTGCAGGAGACCGCCGAGCAATACGTGCTGACGGCGGAAGTGCCCGGGCTGCGGCGCGAGGACCTCGAGATTCACCTGCACGACGGCCGCCTGACGCTCTCGGGCGTCCGCCGGGAGCGCGGCGTTCCGTGCGAGCAGTACCACCGCGTCGAGCGCGGGCACGGCAGCTTCAGCCGCACGTTCCAGCTGCCCGTCCCCGTCGACGCCGACCGCGTCGTCGCCGATCTGCGCGACGGCGTCCTGACGATCACCTGTCCGAAAACCCGCGACGCGTCGGTGCGCCGCATCGACGTGATGTAAGGCGGCCGTGCGTCCGCGACGGCTGATCCTGGCGCTGCTGCTGCTCACCTGCGGGTTCGCCGCCGGCCTGATCATCACCGGCCGGATGCGGCAGGCCTCCGACGGCGGCGCGCAGGACAGGCCGGCGCCCGCCGTAGTCGCCCCGGGGCCGGCGGCCACCGGCGCGGCCGGCACGCTTCCGGACTTCTCCCGCGTCGCCGAACGGACGGTGCCGGCGGTCGCCAACATCTCGTCGCTGCAGGTGGTGCGCCGCCCGAACTCACCGTTCGCCAACGACCCGTTCTTCCAGTTCTTCTTCGGCGATCCGGATGACATCTTCGGCCCCCGCCGCGGCGTCGAGCGGAGCCTCGGGTCCGGCGTGATCGTCAGCGCCGACGGCCTCGTGCTGACGAACAACCACGTCGTGGCGGGCGAGTCGGGGCGCATCTCGCTGCGGCAGCTCCCGGCGGTGACGGTCGCGCTGGCCGACACGCGCGAGGTGCAGGCGGAGATCGTCGGCGTCGATCCGGCGACCGACCTGGCGCTGCTGCGGATTCCGGTCCGCAACCTCCCGACGATCCCGTGGGGCGACTCGAGCCGCCTGAAGGTGGCCGAGTGGGTGCTGGCGATCGGCAACCCGTTCCAGCTCAATCAGACGGTGACGCTCGGCATCATCTCCGCGCTCGGCCGGACCAACGTCGGGATCTCGACCTACGAGGACTTCATCCAGACCGACGCGGCGATCAATCCGGGGAACTCCGGCGGCGCGCTGGTGAACGCGCGCGGCGAGCTCGTCGGCATCAACACGGCGATTTTCAGCCGGAGCGGCGGGTACCAGGGCATCGGGTTCGCCGTGCCGAGCAACCTCGCGCGCCGCGTCGTGAGCGACCTCACCCAGTACGGGGAGGTGCGCCGCGGGTCGATCGGCTACGTGGAGATTGCGCCGCTCTCGACGCTGATGGCCGAGCAGCTCGGCGTGCCCGACGCGCGCGGCGTGCTCGTCCAGGCGATGCGCCGCGATTCGGCGGCCTACGCCGCGGGGCTGCGGCCGGGTGACGTGATCGTCGGCTTCGACGGCACCGCCATCGGCGACGGGGGACAGCTCTCGCGGCTGATTCAGGACGCCCGGATTGGAAGCACCGCGACCGTCACGGTCATTCGCGAGGGGCGGCGGCTCGAGCTGAAGGTTCCGATCCGCAGCAGCACGACGTAGATTCGCCCACCTTACCGCGGAAGCAGTGATCTGTAGATCTCCGGTCCGTCGAATGCATGGCACTCGTACTCGAGCAGGCGGAACGTCGGCTCCTTGTGCCGAATGGAATGCTATTGCCGTCGACCACGCCCAACCCGGCTGGAACGTTCGGCTGTGCGACATGCGGCTCCAGGTCCCACGCTGCGGTATTCATGACCTGCCAGAAGCCCGAGAGGTCCGGGCGCCCGTCGGCCGTGCGCCGGACAGGAGGTGCGGCCCCCTGCCCGGCCAGGGCGGGCGCATCCGACGCGGCGATCGCCATCGCCACGATGCCCGCGATAAGGCACTCGCGCTGCCAGCTGCTCACCGTACACCTCTCGCCACGTTCTTTTCCGTGTTGAAACAGGTGGGCTCCCGATACCCTTCGGTGAGGCTCGGAGTGTCGTCCATATTCTCGGGCTAGGGGCTGGACGTACGTGGCCGAGAGAGTATGGTCTGGAGGCTACGGTTCCCTTCGTGACAGGCTTCTTCCCACACTTCGTCGGGTTCGGGGTTTCGCCGCAACCTGAACGCCATCTTCCAGGGGCGCGTGTATACCTTTTGGTCGTCGATGGTCGCTTCGTAGTTCATCGTGTTCGCGTCGACGATTGTGTACCGTTGGACGACGCGCAGCGCGTCACTGTGGAAGCTTCCAACGACATCGAACCACGTCAGATGGTTGTTGTTGGCGACATCGACGACCAGCGTATTCCCCTCCCAGCGTCCGCGCGAATCGCCCATAAACAGTTTCAGGTTCTCGGCAATATGCGGTTTCCCGTCGAGGGGAATGACGCGATACGAGTGACCCCAGTTGATCACGAACACCACCTGGCCGGGGGTCTGCAGAATCTGAAACCCACTCTGATACGTGGTACGGACGACGCCCTGAAGCCAGCATCGGCCCTGGGGGTCGAGCTGATCCGGCCTCGGATTCATGTGGTCGTTGAAGATTTCCAGCGCCTTGGCGGCCGCCCACGGCTGATACGGAATTCTTCCATCCGGCGGATCGACAACCCGGCTGCCGCCCCCTTTGACCGGAGGCTTATCGCCGAAACCGCCGCCACCAAGCGGCTGAAGTCCCATGTACTCGACGCTGTACGACCCTCCGGGATCGGCGCGCCAGCTTCCCTGAATGTCTGGCTGTCCGTCCGGCAGACGCGCCGGCATGTACGCGCCCTGGCCGGACGCGGGTGTCTGGCCGGCCGCCAGTGCCGGCGGCATCCACAGGGCCGCGGATCCGATGAGGGCGAGAGATAGAAGCCGGATTGTCACCGAACACCTCCCCTGGCGCCCCTGGGGGAAATTGACTCTCGACATAAGTGCGGTCAGCTTGCCGCCGGGACCAAACCAGCCAAGGGCTTCGCCCGGGCTTCGCCCTTGATATCCCGTACTCATGAGAGAGAAGATGCAAGCCCTTGGCTGGTTGGCCAGTATCTGCTTGGCGCGCTTCGCGCGCCTAGGACCGCTATACGGCTTGTCACAGCGGGTACAAAATTCTCGTTTGGAGCCGTATAGCGGTCCAGATGGCCCCCTCCGAAGGCGGGCGACGCTGCGTGCTTTCTACCTCGTCCCCTGACCTCCGATCGAACGCGACGCTCTGGGCGCCGTCGCGGCACGCGACAATCCCTTGTAGACGAATTTCTGCACCCGATACCCGAGCGATTCGCCGGTATAGATGTTTCCCTTCGAGTCTGTCGCGATGCTGTGCAGATGGTAGAACCGGCCCGACGCGCGGCCGATGCGGCCAATCTGACCGATAACCGCGAGCGTGCTGCGATCCATGATCACGACGTGGCCGTTGGACCCGTCAGCGACATACAGGAACCGCTGCTGTGAATCGGCGGACAGCGCAGCCCCGAACGCGGTGCCTGGCCCCCCGCTTCCCCTCTTGATGAACGCCTCCTTCACAAACGTTCCGTCGGTCCTGAACACCTGGATGCGATTGTTGCCGCGATCGGCCACATAGAGGTACCCATCTCGCGACAGCGCGAGGCCGTGGACGACGTTGAACTGCTGAGGGGGCGGCGCCGTCTCATCGCGCGGCGCCGGTTTGCTGGCGTCATCCGGCCTCTTGCCGTACGCGCCCCAGTGCCGCTTGTACGCGCCGGTCTCGGCGTCGAAGACGATCACGCGGCGGTTTCCGTAGCCGTCGGCTACAAACAATTCATTCGTCTTCGGATCGACAAGATATCCGGCTGATCGGTTGACGTTGACCGTATCGTTGCTCCCTTTGCTCTGACCGCGCCGCCCAATCTGCAGGAGGAACTTCCCCTCCCGTGTGAACTTGAGAATCTGGTGGTCACCGCTGGAATTGCCTCCTACCCAGACGTTGCCTCGATGGTCGACGTAGACGCCGTGTTCAGCGTTTTCCGCCCGGCCGTCGCCTGGGGCTCGCGTCGCGGGACCTGTGGGAACGGTCCACTCGTACGCGGCGCCGGGACCGCCCCACCCCCGAATGAAATTCCCGGACTCGTCGAATTCGAGGATCGGCGGCGCCTTGGTGCAGCAGTCGGCCCGCGGCGGATCCTGCTCGGCGAGCAGATCCTGGGAATCGAGCGACGTGGGGCGCTGGCTGACCCAGACATGATCCTGGCCATCGACGGCGATGCCGCCAACCTGTCCGATCGCCCATTTGTCCGGCAACCTGGGCCAGTTGGGATCGACCGCGAAGAGGGGCACACCCGCCCGTGTCTGGAATTGGTCCTGCGCGCCCGCACTGCTCGCGGCGACCAGCTGCACAACCGCCACGATCGACACGATCCAGCCCGCCGCTACGACACAGAATCTCGCTGTCATTCCCTGCGCTTCCCTTCGTGACCTGTTACTTCTCGACGCCGCTCACGCCGCGATACAGCGTGCGCGTCCCGCTACGCAGCTCCTCCACGCCGTACCGCTCGCCCTCGTAGCACGCCTCCTCGAACACCTCGAACCCGGGCTGCGTCTCGCGCGTCAGATACGTCGCCAGCGTCCACGACCGGGTGTAGACCGTCGGATCCTCCATCCGCGCCTCGTAGAGCAGCGTGTCGGCGTCGATGAGCGCGAAGCGCTCGGTGACGCGGAGCGCGTCGCTGGCGAAATCGCCGCCCACGTCGATCCATGTACGGCCGTTGTGGTTCGTTACATCGACTACAAACATGTTCCCGTCCCAGCGGCCGCGGGCATCGCCCATCCACAGGCGGATCCCGCTGCCGAGGTGCGGCCGGCCGTCGGTGTAGATGACGCGGGTCGTGTGCGCCTCTTCAGCGAGAATCACCACGGTGTCCGGCGTCTGGACGATCTCGTTGACCGGCGAGATCAGAAAGAGCCGCGGCACGCCGGTAAGGAAGCAGAGCCCATTTGGATCCACGTATCGATCGAAATGCGTCGCCTTCCGCGCCGCCGCCCAAGGCTGATACGGAATGCGGCCATCCGGCGGGTCAACAATGAGCCGCCGCTGCGGCCGGGAAAACTGGTCGCCCGGGTAGTCCTCGACGCCGAAGTTCATCACGGTGCGGCGCCAGAGGCCCTGCAGATTCGGCCGGCCGTCTCGCGTGCGCGGCGGCGCGAACGTCTTCGCCTTTTCCACCGCGCAGCGGTGGAACGCCGCGATGTCGCCCGTCGGACAGCCCGCCCGCGTCGGCGGCGCCTGCCCGGACGCCGGCGCGCCCAGCACGGCCGCCGCTGCAACCACTCCCGCGACCAATCGCGCGCTCATTGGCCTGCTCCCCGCGTGTTGAACTGCGATTCGTAGAGGAACGCGTAGCACTCGAACTCGAGCAACTGCGAGTACGGCTCCTGCCGGCGGTAGAGCGGCATAGTCATCTTCCACGGCCGGGTGAAGACCTTCGGATCCTCGATCGTCACCTCGTACCGCATGCGATCCGCGCTGACGGGCGTGAACCGTTCGACGATGTGCAGTTGCTCGCTGTGGAAGTTGCCGGCCCGGTCGAACCAGGTCTGATCCGTAAAGTGGACGACATCGACGACGAGCGTGTCGCCGTCCCAGCGGCCGCGCGAGTCCCCCATCCACCATTCGATCGGCCCCTTCGGATGCGGACTGTTCAGGTGGATGTTGCGGAACGCGTGCACGTACTCGTAGAGCATGGTGATCCGCGCCGGCGTCTGCACGATCTGGAACGGATAGCCCATGTAGGTCGCGCGCGGAATTCCGGGAAGATAGCACTTCGCTTCCGGGTCGGCGGTCGCGCGGTTCTTGAAGTTCTCGTTCTTCAGCGCGAGCGCCCACGGCTGGTAGGGAATCTCGTTTCCCTCCACCACCCCCCGCCCGCCCGGCGCCGCAAACCGCGCCGGCAACCCGGGAAAGAGCTGTGCGGGGTGATCCTGGATGTCCCACGCGGCCGTGTTGAGCGCCTGCCAGACACCCGACAGGTCGGGGCGGCCGTCGGGTGTCCGCGGCACGGTTTCGCCTGGCGGCTTCTGCGCCAGCGCGGCCGGTCTGCCCGGCACGAGCGGGAGCGCGGCCGCAACCAGAAGCGCGGCCATCGCGGCGGCACGCCGGCGGCCGGGGAACGCCTCTCGCATGTGATCAGTCTCCGATCAGAAGGCCGCGCGGAACCCCAACTGCAGCGTCCGCGGGACGTAAGCGATGTTGGCGTTCGCCTGCGGTCGTCCGAAGGCCCGGCTGCTCTCCGCGGTCACGTACGATCCGAAGTTCTCGTGGTTGAACAGGTTGAATACCTCGAGGATGCCGTCGATCGCCACGCGTCCGCCGAGTGGAAAGCGCCGCTGGATCCGCAAATCGACGCGGTGGAGGTCGCGCCCGACGAAGCTGTTGCGCTCGACGATCGTGCCGTCCGGACGCAGGCGGGCGCTGCCGCCGGTGCCGACCTGTCGTAGATCGCCGCCGTAATTCGTGGCAAAGCGCTGCCCGGAGCCGAAGAAGTACAACCCGCTCAGCCGGAAGCCGTACCCGACATCCCAGATACCGTTGAATACGGCCCTGTGGCGCTGGTCGGTCGCGGCCAGGCCGTACTCCCCGCCGATGTCCGGAGCCACCGGGAACGTGGGCTGAGCGAACCGCAAGGCCGGTGTCGAGCCGGCAGGTTGAGGTATCGCGAAGAAAGGCACGGGATCATGTTCCCAGAGCCCGGAGAGCGTGTAGGTGGCCGACGCCTGCCATCGCGCGCTGAAGCGTTTAGTGAAGAGCAGCTGCAAGGCGTGGAGGTTGGAGTAGTTGTGCCCCTCCGACATGAACGCCATCGTCACGGTGCCCCAATCGGGCAGCGGGCGAAGATTGATGTTGCCAAAGGGACGGTTCGCCCCCGTCGCAGGGTCGTAGTTGAGATTGACGTGACTGGTGAAGAGATCGTTGCGAGCGCCCGTAAAGACGTAATCGGCCTCCAACGCCATCGTGGCGCCGAGCTGCCGCTGCACGCCAATCGACGTCTGCCAGCTGTAGGGCACCTGGAGAAACGGGCTGGCGACCTCCCCGCTGAGGCTGGCGCGCAGGCAGCCGGGCACGCGCCTGACGGCGCAGCCCAGGACAGCCGCCTGCTCGTAGCCTGGCGCCGGTCCATTGAAGGGATTGGCAGCAAAGTCCGGGCGGCCGTCGTTTTCGACCGTCACCGAGAACTGCTGCGCCCAGATGGGTGTCTGGTGGGCAATCTGGTCCGTGACGTCAGCGAAGTACTTGCCGAAGCCGCCGCGCACCACGGTGCGATCATTCAGGCCGAAGGCGAAGCCGAGGCGGGGGCCGAAATTGTCGGTGTCGTCAGGTCGTGTTTCGGGCGGCTCCACGAACGGCGGGACGGCCGGCGCGCCGTCCCAGTTCGCCCAGACGCCTCGATACAGGTCGTATCGCAGCCCGAGGTTCATCGTCAGGCGCGGGGTGATTCTCCAATCGTCCTGCACCCAGCCGGCGTAGACGCCCCGCGGCGGCGCAATCCTGAAATTGCCGACGTTCAGGATGTAGCGCCGCGTGATCGACGACAGCGCCGCGAGATTCCACGTCGTCGGGTCGTTCCAGACCGGGATGAGATCTTCGATGTTGCGCGGCACGGGTCCACCACGGGCGTCCAGCTGCCCCATGCACAGGCGGCACGAGAGGAGCCAGTTGTGGTTGTAGATGTACTCCCCGCCGACCTTCAGATCGTGACGCCCGCGCGCGTTGTACGACAGCGTGAAGTCATCCCGAAACCAGTAATTGTCCTGGCCAATGGTCTGCGGCGTGTTCGTGTGCACCTGCCCAATCGTCAGGCCGACGAGCTGGATCTGCGGCGCGCCAAATCTCACGCCCGCAGTGCGCTGGGGGTGACCATCCCAAGGGACGATCGATTGGGTGGACCACTTGTAGCCGGCGTATCCCACTTTGAGCTCGTTCAATGCCCGGCTGCCGAACACGCGTACCAGGCCGGCCTGATATTGATCCGCCTGCCGCGAGAAGGAGTTCGGCCCCGACGGGTGACCCGCCCCGGTGTTGACGCGCTCAAACGGCATGAAGCTCCGCCACTTCGACCCGCGCAGCGTCAAACGGGTCTGCGGTGAGAACTGCGCGTCGAGCCGCCCGCCCCCTTGGTGTTCCCGGTTCACGTCGGTCAGGTCGAGGTTGAAGCGCGGAAACGGCGTCGAATAGGCAAAGGTCTGCGGCTCGCGCTCGTATTCATAGTTCGCGAAGAAATGGAACCGGTCGCGGCGAATCGGCCCGCCGAACGTCGCGCTCACCTGCTGGTTCGAGTACGGGAGCACGCGACCCGTGATGAAGTCGGCCGCGACGAAGCGGTCGTGGCGGAAGTAGCCGGAGAACGTCCCGGCATACGTGTTGGTACCGGATTTTGTGACGGCGTTCAGCTGCACACCCATGGAACGGCCCTGGGTGGCATCGAAGCGGTTCGCGACGAACTCGAACTCCGCGATGGCGTCGCGGCTGAAGCCGGGATTGCCGAAGCTGCTGTTCGCGATGTTGTTCGTCACCTGCAGCCCGTCGATGTTGAGCTGATAGGCGCCGCGTTCAACGGCGGAATCGAGCGGGGCGTTCCCCACGGCATTGGCCCGGCTTCCTGGCGCCAGCAAGGAGAGCGTCTGCCAGTCCCGACCGAGGATCGGCAGCTCCTGCATCTGCAGCGGGTCGATGTTGCCCGACGCGCGCGACTGGGTCACGTCGACGAGCGGCGCTTCCGCCGTCACCGTGACCGTCTCCTGCACCGCGGACGGCCTCATCTCGAGATTCACCGTCACCGCCTGGCCCACGAGCACGCTGATGCCCGTGCGGGTGACGGTCGCAAATCCAGGCAGCTCCGCGGTGAGCCGGTACGCGCCGACACGGACCGGAATCCGGAACAAGCCCTGATCGTCGCTGACGGCCAAGAACACGTTGCCGGTTGTCTCGTGCACGGCGGTGACCGTCACGCCCGGCAAGACGCCGCCGGTGGAGTCCGTGACCGCCCCGGCAACGGTTGCTTCCTGCGCAGATCCGACGCTTGGCCACACCACCGCTGTGGCCAGGACGAACGACATCCAGCCGAACGCTCGCGTGCCCATGATTGACCTCCGGACGTTCTGCGGCCGTTTTGCGTGTCTTGTGTCGACGCGGCCCGCGCGGACGGAAATGCTGCGGGTATAGGCCGCGTCTTTATCGCACCGCGCCTGGAAAGTCAACCAGCCACGGGCTCCGCTCTTGATATCCCGCGGAACCCGTGGTTGGTTGCCAGTATCTTCTTGGCGCGCTCCGCGCGCCTGGGACCGCTCTGCGGCCCCGAGTCGCACGGACGTGGGGACAACCTACTCGCTCAGGGCCGCATAGTGGTCCCGCCTGTGGTACAACCGCACGTAGCGTCATGCCGATCAACTGGCCGGAACTGACGCTGGCGGTCGCGCTGGCGCTCGCCGGCGCGTACCTCATCGCCGATCTGGCGGCCCGGTTCGTGCAGTCGACGCTGCGCGCGGTGATTGCGGACCCGGCGGTCGAAAAAGCGTTCGTCGACCGCCCGCGCCGCATCATCCGCCTGACGATCTTTCTCGTAGCCGCCGCCGCGCTGGTCTTTCCGGCCGTGCGCATCGCCGGATACCAGACGGGCCTCGGCGGCAGCCCTCGAGCCGTCGGGAGCTGGCTGCTCGACGTCGGTCTGCGGATCGTCGTCATCGCGATAGCCGCCTATCTGGTCATCCGGATCGCATCCGCGGCCGCACGGCGGCTCGAGCGCGAGATGAGCCAGGGGACGGGCCTCGACGTCCTCGAGCGGACCAAGCGCGCGCAGACCCTCGGCCGGCTGCTGCAGAAGACGCTCGCCATCGTCGTCGCCGGCATGGCGGGGCTGATGATCCTCCGCCAGCTCGACATCGACATCACGCCGGTGCTGACCGGCGCTGGCATCGCGGGGCTCGCGATCGGCTTCGGCGCGCAGACGCTGGTGCGCGACGTCCTTTCCGGCTTCTTCCTCATCCTCGAGGACCAGGTCCGCGTCGGCGACGTCGCGGTCGTCAACGGGCAGGGCGGACTGGTCGAGCAGGTCAACCTGCGGACGATCGTCCTCCGGGACGAAGCGGGCGCGGTGCACGTCTTTCCGAACGGCGAGGTGAAGACGCTCGCCAACATGTCGAAGGACTTCTCGTATGCCGTGCTGACCCTCGGCGTCGGCTACGACGCCGATGTCGACCGGGCGATCGAAGGGATGCGCGAGGCGGCCGCGTCGCTGATGGACGATCCCGATTTCAGGCCGCACATCCTGGAGCCGCTCGACGTGTACGGGATCGACGCGTTCGAGCCGGCCCGCCTCGTGATCAAGGCGCGGATCAAGACGGTGCCGCTGAAGCAGTGGCTGGTGGGCCGCGAGCTGCGGAAGCGGATTGCGCGCCGGTTTGCCGAGCGCGGCATCGAGATGGGGGTGCCGCAGATGGCGTTCCGCATGGATCGGGAGGAGAGACCGGGCGGAACCCCCCGCGCAGGCTGAAGCCTGCGCCCTACAGGTGCCCTGGGGATCGCCGGCGCTTGCAGCGCGCACGCGTCAGCGTGCGCGTTACCTATACGCCGTGACCGTAGCCGCGCTCGTGGAGCGCGTGCGCGATAGCTGACGGCGTATCGAACGGATCGACCGGACCGGCGGCGCTCGGCTGCGCGGTGCGGACGCTGCTGACGACGGCGATGAGGTCGTGGTCGCTGAGGATCTTGCGGTCGTCGGCAATGGCCATCAGCGCGCGGTAGACCTCGACAAGCTCCGCGCCCTCGACCTCCAGCCCGAGGTCCTTGCAGCGCTTCTGCACGGCGTGGCGCCCCGAGTGCTTGCCGAGCACGAGCGGATTCCACGGCGCCCCGACATCCTCGGCCCGCATGATCTCGTAGGTGCGGCGGTCTTTCAGGATGCCGTCCTGATGGATGCCCGCCTCGTGCGCGAACGCGTTGCGGCCGACAATCGCCTTGTTGACCTGCACGGGCTGGCCGGTGAGGCGCGTGAGCAGCTCGCTCGACGGGTAGATCTCCTTGTGCGCGATGCCGACCGTGTACGGGAACCGGTCGCGCCGCACGTGGAACGCCATCACGATCTCTTCGAGCGCCGCGTTCCCGGCGCGCTCGCCGATGCCGTTCACCGTGCACTCCACCTGACGCGCGCCCCCCTGCACGGCGGCAATCGAGTTGGCGACAGCGAGCCCCAGGTCGTCATGGCAGTGCGTGCTGAAGACCACCTTGTCGGCGTTCGGCACCCGCTGGCGGATGACCGTGAAGAACTCGCGCGTTTCCTCGGCCGTGGCAAACCCGACCGTATCGGGCAGGTTGATCGTCGTCGCGCCGGCTTCGATCACCGCCTCGACGACGCGGCTCAGGAACTCGATGTCGCTCCGCGTCGCGTCTTCCGCCGAGAACTGCACGTCGTCGGTATGTTGGCGCGCGAAGCGCACCGACTCGACGGCCGTCTCCAGGCATTGCTCGCGGCTGATGCGGAGCTTCGCCTGGAGGTGCAGGTCCGAGGTGGCGATGAAGGTATGAATCCGGCCGCGCGCCGCCGGCTCCAGCGACCAGGCGGCCTTTTCGAGGTCGGCGCGGTGGCAGCGCGCGAGCACCGCGATGACGGGACGGCGGACCTCCAGGGCGATGCGGCGGACCGCCTCTGCGTCGGCCGGCGAGGCGATCGGGAACCCCGCCTCGATGATGTCGACGCCGAGCCGGTCGAGCTGGCGGGCGAGCTGCAGCTTCTCGGTCACGCGCAGCGAGAACCCCGGCGCCTGCTCGCCGTCGCGCAGCGTCGTGTCGAAGACCGTAACCCGTTGATCGCTCATAAGTTAATTCCCAACTGTCAGCGAAGATCCGCCGATCCACTCGTCGGTTTGAGGCGGAGCTTCGCTACCCGTCCTGCCAGTAGACGCGACTGGCTATGATAAAGTCAAACTGATAATTATTCTGTTTGGATTATTACTACTTATGAGGCCGCCGTGGAATTGAGCGAGCTGCGCGTCTTCCTGAAGGTGGCGGCCGAGCGGAGTTTCTCGCGCGCCGCCATGAAGCTGCACCGGACGCAGCCGGCCGTGAGCCAGGCGGTGCGGCGGCTGGAGGAAAGCGTCGGCGAGCGGCTCTTCGATCGGGCGACCAAGGACGCCACGCTCACCGAGGCGGGGCGGCTGCTGCGCGACTACGCGGAGCGGCTGCTGCGCCTCTCGGAGGAAGCGGAAACGGCGGTCAAGGAGCTGCGCGACCTGCGCCGCGGCCGCGTCCTCGTCGGCGCCAACGAGGCGTCGGTCCACGCGGTTCTGCCGCTGATTCAACGCTTCCGCGGCACGCATCCGCTCGTGCACGTCGACGTCCGCCGCATCCCGTCGCGCCAGATCGGCGCCGAGGTCGCGCAAGGGAGCCTCGACTTCGGCGTGCTGACGTTTCCGCCGGCGGAGCACCGGCTCGGCTCGGTCGTCCTCGGCCACGATGAGCTCGTCATGCTCGTCCATCCCTCGCACCCGCTGGCGGGCGCGAAGGAGGTGACGCTGGCCGAATGCGGACGGCAGACGGTCATCGCGCACAACGATCCGTCGCACGTCCGCGACCGGGTGCTGCAGCTGTTCGAGCAGCATCACATTCCGGCAAACATCCTCGTCTCGCTGCCGAGCCTCGAGGGAATCAAGCGGGCGGTGGCGATGCAGATGGGCGTCGCGCTGCTGCCGCGGCGCTGCGCGGAGTCGGAGATCGCGCGCGGCGAGCTCGTCGCGCTGACGATGCCGGAGATCCGGCTGCGGCGCCAGGTGCGGCTCGTCTACCGGAAGACTGGCGAACGCTCGCACGCGGCGGCCGCATTCCTGACCGTGGTGGAAGAAAGTCGTTCGAGCCGTTTGGAGCGTCCCGCCTCCGCTCGCTGAGCGACAAGGGCGAGCCACGGCGAGGCCTCGCTTCACCTGCCGAGCGCCTCGCGGAGCCGCCGCTCCGCCTCGCCGAGCGGCAGCGCGCGCGAGGCATCGGTCAGCTGCGCGAGCCTCGGGTGCCCTGCCCGCTGGTCGTCCATCAGCTCCTCCGCGAACGCGCCATTGCGGATGCGCTCGAGGATGCGCCGGGCCTCCCGCCGCAGCGCACTCTCGTCAATCACCACTTCGCGGTGCGTGGGCAGGCCGTACCGGCAAGCGGGCGACCCGTCGCTCTCCAGCATCGTGTAGAGGCCGACCTCTGCCGCGCGCAGCAGGAAGCGGTCCTCGCGATTGCCGACGCAGACGTCCAGGCCCGCATCGCGCAGGTTCAGCGCCTGCGCGCGTCCCTGAATCCCGTAGCCGATCACGGCAATCCGCTCGTGAGCGATATGCGTGAGATCGGCGTCATCGTCGCGGTACACGCGCATGGCACTCCTCCCGGGCTGCGGATTCTACCGTGCGAAGATGCTGGGATGACGGAGATTCCGGTCACCGTCGAGTGCTACGCGGGCCACCGCGGCGAGCAGGCTCCGCGGGCGTTCACGCTGGGCGAGCAGCGGATCGAGGTGGCGGAGCTGCTCGACGCGTGGCTCGCGCCGGACCACCGCTACTTCAAGGTGAAGGGCGCCGACGGCCACACGTACGTGCTCCGCCACGACGTGCCCGGCGACCGGTGGGAGCTGACGATGTACCGGCACTAGCCGCCCGAACGGTTCCGACGGCCGAACACCCTCGCCGCGTCTATCGGTCCGACCCGTATAATCGAACCGTGACCGGGAGACGACGTCGATCGGCGGATGTGCCCCGAAGTGCCGCCGCGCGGCTCGCGCTCGCCGAGCGGCTCTATCGGGACTTCTGCGTCTTGACGCCGTATCGGCGGCCTCGGCCTTTCGCGCGGTCGTTCGACTCCTTCGCGGCGTACGAACGGTGGAGACGTGGCCGTCGCAACCCGTGGTACTGACAACCGCGTTCTCCGCGTCTGCCGGCTGCTCAACCGGCGCCGCGTGCGCTACCTGCTGGCCGGCGGTGTCGCCGCCAATCTGCATGGGTCGGTGCGCGCCACGCGGGACGTGGATATTCTGGTGCCCCGCGATCTCGCCAACACGCGCCGGCTGTTGAACGCGCTCGCGGAGCTGCCGTATCGAATCGCCGCCGAACTCGACGCGACCGACGTCGCCCGCAAGCCGTTCACGATCGTCGGCGACGAACCGCGGGTCGACATTCTCACCGTAGCCGGTTCCCTGACCTTCGATCGCGCCTGGCCGAACCGGATCGTCCGGCGCATCGACGGCGTACGCGTGCCGTATCTCGGTCTCGACGACCTGCTGGCGTCGAAGCGCACCGGCCGCCCGTCGGACGAGGCGGACATCGAGGTGTTGAAGCGGATGCGGAGATCCTGAGACGCGAGCATCTTCGCTTGACGCGAGGGGTCAAAACCCCGCCACGTACGGCAGGCGCGACGCCACCCGGTCGACTTCGTCATATCGCTCCAGCAACATGCCGGTCGTGTCCCACGTGCCGGTGACCAGCGCGTCGCGCGCGTGGCCGGGCAGCATCACGGCGCACCGGAAGCCGTCGAGCGCACACGTCCCGGCCTCGAGATCGACCCGGAGCCGCGCGTTCGGCCGCTCCTCGACACGCTCCATCAGCTCACGGATTTCGTCGGGGGACGCCGTTACACACGGCAGGCCGATCATGAGCGAGTTGCCGAAGAAAATCTCGGAGAACGACTCGCCGACAATCGCCCGAATGCCCCAGCGCTGGAGCGCCTGCGGCGCGTGCTCGCGCGAGGAGCCGCAGCCGAAGTTCCGGTTGACGACTAGGATCGACGCACCGCGGTACACCGGGTTGTCGAACGGATGCACCGTGCCCGCGCGGTCGCCGGCCGCCGACCCGGCGCGCTCGTCCTCGAACAGATGCCGCTCGAGCCCCTCGAACGTCACCGCGCGGAGATACCGGGCCGGCATGATGCGGTCGGTATCGATGTCGTCGCCGCGCATCGGCAGCGCGGTTCCTTCGAGGCGTGTAATCTTCATCGGCTTCAGACTTTGGGCGTTGGGCTTCAGGTAAAGAGGGCGCGCACGTCGGTGACTTCGCCGGCAATGGCCGCCGCGGCGACCATCGCGGGGCTCATGAGCAGCGTCCGGCCGGTCGGGCTCCCCTGCCGCCCTTTGAAGTTGCGGTTCGACGAGGAGGCGCACACCTGGCTCCCCTGCAGCTTGTCGGGGTTCATCCCGAGGCACATCGAGCAACCGGCGGACCGCCATTCGAAACCCGCAGCGCGGAAGATCTCGTCGAGCCCCTCGCGCTCCGCCGCGCGCTTCACCGAGGCGGAGCCCGGCACGACGAGCGCCTTGACATGCGGCGCCACGCGGCGGCCAGAGACGATCCGCGCCGCCTCCCGCAGATCCGACAGGCGCGAGTTCGTACACGAGCCGAGGAACGCCACGTCGACGCGCGTCCCGGCGATCGGCTCCCCGCCACGCAGGCCCATATAGCCGAGCGCGTCGGCAATCGCCTGCGCGTCGCCGCCTGCCCCGTTCGGCGCGGGGACGCGTCCCGTCACCGGCACCGACTGCCCGGGATTGACGCCCCAGGTGACGACCGGCGTCAGCTCCTCCGCCCGGATCTCCACGTCGTCGTCGTACCGCGCGTCGGGATCCGACGCCATCGACCGCCACCACGCCTTCGCGCGCTCGAACGCCTCGCCGCCCGGCGCAAACGGGCGCTCCTTGATGTACTCGAACGTCGTCTCGTCCGGGTTGACGTAGCCGACGCGCGCCCCGCCCTCGATGGACATATTGCAGATGGTCATCCGCTCGTCCATCGACATCCGCGCGATGACGTCGCCCGCGTACTCGTACGCGTAGCCGACGCCCCCGCCGACGCCGAGGCGGTGGATGATCGTGAGGATCACGTCCTTGGCGTAGACGCCGCGCGACAGCGTGCCCGTGACCCGGATGCGCCGCACCTTCATCGGCTCGAGCGCCAGGCACTGCGAGGCGAGCACGTCGCGCACCTGCGAGGTCCCGATGCCGAAGGCGACGGCGCCGAACGCGCCGTGGGTCGACGTGTGGCTGTCGCCGCACGCGATCGTCATCGCCGGCTGCGTCAGGCCGAGCTCGGGGCCGATGATGTGCACGATCCCCTGCCGGTCGTCGTCGAGACCGGCGAGCCGGACGCCGAAGTCGCGGCAGTTCCGCTCGAGCGCGGCAATCATGTCTTCGGCCAGGACATCGAGGAACGGCCGCGTCCGCTCGCGCGTCGGGACGATGTGATCGACGGTGGCAAACGTGCGGTCGGGCCGCGCGACGCGCCAGCCGCGCGCGCGCAGCACGTCGAACGCCTGGGGCGAGGTTACCTCGTGGACGAGGTGCAGGCCGATGAAGAGCTGCGTCTGACCCGACGGCAGCGTGCGCACGGTGTGGAGGTCCCACACCTTCTCCAGGAGCGTGTGCCCCATCTGAACGTTTTATCGTACCACGCGCCGCGGGCCGGACGCGGCGGGGTGGCCCGCAATCCAGCAGCGCCACGGTTTCTCGGCGCCGACGCGGATGCCAACGCGTGGCCCCCACGCAACGCGACCCGCGGTGTATCCGCGCTCTTCGATCACCAGCCGACTCGCCATCAGGTCGAGCTGGTTCTCCGCCAGCGTGATGCCGAGCGCGCGCGTCAGGTTGCCGGGGCCGCGGCACAGATCGGCCTCGTCGACGTGGCCGCCGCCCGACGCGCGGCGTTTTCGCATCAGCGCCACGCCTTCCACCGGCTGCAGCGCGCGAATCAGCACCGCCGCCGGCCGGCCCTCCGTCTCGGTCACCGCATTCACCAGGTAATGGATGCCGTAGTTGAGATACACGTACGCGACGCCCGGCGGGCCATAGAGCGGCGCGTTGCGCGCCGTCGGCCCCGGCGCCGCATGGCAGGCGGGATCATCCTCGCCGATGTAGGCCTCGGCCTCCACGATCATCCCGGCCGCCGGCCCCGCCGGCGTGCGATGGACCAGAACCTTCCCGAGGAGTTCCTCCACGACGGTCAATGTCGGCCGGTCGTAGAAGGATCGTGGGAGGACGCGCACGGCTCGAACGGTTCGGACGGCCCGAACGTTCCGAACGGGCTTACCGTGCGGCATACGCGTGGGCGCGCCCGGCCGCCAGCACCTGACGGAGCGCGCGGCCGGTGTGCGACGCTTCCGCTTCCGCCACCTTCTCCGGCGTCCCCGCGACGACCACGCGGCCGCCCTCCTCGCCCCCTTCCGGGCCGAGGTCGATGATGTAGTCGGCCGTCTTGATCACGTCGAGGTTGTGCTCGATGACGAGCAGCGTGTGGCCTGCCTCCACCAGCTTGCGGAAGGCCGCCAGCAGCTTCGCGATGTCATCGAAGTGCAGGCCGGTCGTCGGCTCGTCCAGGATGTAGAGCAGGCGCTCGCCGCCGTACGAGGCGAGGTGTGCGGCGATCTTGATCCGCTGCGCCTCGCCGCCCGAGAGCGTCGTCGCCGGCTGACCCAGCCGGAGGTAGCCGAGGCCGATCTCGTCGAGCACCTGGAGCCGGCGCAGCACCTTCGGCGACGTGCTGAAGAAGGCAAGCGCTTCGCGGACGGTCATGTCGAGCACCTGGTGCACGTTCTTGCCGCGGTAGCGCACCTCGAGGATCTGCGGCTTGAAGCGCATGCCGTCGCACTGGTCGCACGGGACGAAGACGTCGGCGAGAAACTGCATCTCGACCCGCACGTCCCCTTCGCCCTGGCACGTCTCGCACCGGCCGCCGGGCACGTTGAACGAGAAGTGGCTGGCCGTCAGCCCCCGGGCGCGCGCGTCGCGCGTCGACGCGAACAGCTCGCGGATCGGATCGAACGCCTTGAGGTACGTCACCGGGTTCGAGCGCGGCGTGCGTCCGATCGGCGCCTGATCGACCAGGACGGCGTCGGTGATGTACTCGAGTCCTTCGAGGCTGCGGAACGCGCCGACGCGCCGGTCCCAGTCGCCCTTGGCGCGCTTGATGGCGGCGTACAGCACGTCGTGGACGAGCGTCGACTTGCCCGAGCCGCTGACGCCCGTCACGCACGTCAGCGTGTTCAGGGGAAGGTCGACGTCGACGTTCTTCAGGTTGTGCTCGCTCGCGCCGAACAGCCGGATCTTCTGTGCCACGCCCTTGCGCCGTGACGAGGGGAGCGGAATCGCCAGCTCCCTGCGGAGGTACTTGGCCGTCAGCGAGCGCGGCTCCTGCAGCAGCCCTTCGAGGCCGCCGGAATAGACGAGGCGCCCGCCCTGTTCACCCGCACCGAGCCCCAGGTCGACGATGTGGTCGGCGACGCGGATCATGTCCTCGTCGTGCTCGACGACGAGGACGGTGTTCCCCTGATCGCGGAGCTGCCGGAGGATGTCGATGAGCCGCTGGTTGTCGCGCGAGTGCAGCCCGATCGACGGCTCGTCGAGCACGTACAGCGTGCCGACGAGCGCCGAGCCGAGAGAGGTGGCGAGGTTGATGCGCTGCGCCTCGCCGCCCGAGAGCGTCGACGACAGCCGATCGAGCGTCAGGTAGTCGAGGCCCACGTCCGAGAGGAACGACAGCCGGCGCCGGATCTCGCGCAGCACCTTCTCGGCCACCGCCGCCTCCTTCTCGGTGAGCTCGAGCCCGGCAAAGAACTGCTGCGCCTCCCGCACGGTGAGTGCCGACACCACATCGATGGTGCGGCCGGCGACGCGCACGTCGCGCGCCTCCCGCCGCAGCCGCGCGCCGCCGCAATCGGGGCACGCCAGATAGCCGCGGTAGCGGCTCAGGAAGACGCGGACGTGCACCTTGTACTTCTTGCGCTCGAGCCAGCGGAAGAAACCGCGGATACCGTCGTACTCGTCGTTCCCGTCGACGACGAACCGCCGCTCCTCGTCCGTCAACTGCGCCCACGGCACGTCGAGCCGCACGCCCGCCCGCCGTGCGGCGCGCTTCAGCTCCGCCAGCTGCGTCCGGTAGTGCGGCTTGGTCCACGGCTCGATGGCGCCCTGGTTGATCGACCTGGTCTGATCGGGAACGACCAGGTCCATGTCAAGCTCGATGATGTTGCCGAAGCCGTGGCACGTCGGGCAGGCGCCGAACGGGTTGTTGAACGAGAACAGCCGCGGCTGCGGCGCCTCGTACGCGACGGCGCAGGCCCGGCACTCGAATTTTTCTGAAAACACGAGACGGGATCCGGAATCGAGGATCCGGGATCCGGAGGGTTCTTGGGTCCCCGCGTCCCGCGGATCCCGGATCCCGGATCCCGGATCCCGGACCATGGCGAACGCGGCGCCGCCGCCTTCCTGGTAAGAGGTCTCAATCGAGTCGGTCAGGCGGCTGAGGAGGTCCCCATCCATCCGCAGGCGGTCGACGATCACTTCGAGCCGTGCCTGACCGCGAAGCGACACGGGATCGATCTCCTCGAATGCGACCGGCTGGCCGCCGATCAGCAGGCGCCCGAAGCCGCGGCGGCGGAGCACGTTCAGCGTCTCGACGATGGCGTCCGCGCCGTTCGCCCCGTTCCGTCTGTCGTGGTGTCCGGCTCTGTTTTCGTGGTGTCCGGCTTTAGCCGGACCATCCTGCATCGCCTCGCTCTCGCCCTCGTCCACGATGTCGACGTCGGCCGCCGGCAGCGAGACCACGGGCATCTCGAAGCCGATCAGCACGCGGCTGCCCGCCGGCAGCTCGCTCAGGCGCCGCGCCACCACCTCCGCCGTCTCCCGCGTCACCTCCCGCCCGCATTGACGGCAGTACGTGCGCCCGATCCGCGCGTACAGCAGCCGCATGTAGTCGTGGATCTCCGTCATCGTGCCGACGGTCGATCGCGGGTTGCGGACGCTGTTCTTCTGGCGGATGGCGATCGCCGGGCAGACGCCGTCGATGCGGTCGACATCGGGCTTCTCCATCCGCTCGAGGAACTGGCGCGCGTAGGCCGACAGCGACTCGACGTAGCGCCGCTGCCCTTCCGCGTAGATCGTGTCGAAGGCGAGCGACGACTTGCCGGACCCGCTCACGCCGGTGATGACGGCGAGCGTGCCCGCGGGAATGGTGACGTCGATATTCTTGAGGTTGTGCGTGCGGGCGCCACGCACGACGAGCGGGCTGCGGGCGGAAGGACTGGAGGTCACACTGCTACCTGTTTCGGGCGGACTGTAAGTAGACCATGTTACTGCAACTCCCAACTCCCAAGAAGCCAACGCCCAAAGCTTGGGAGTTGCGAACTTGGAAGTTGGGAGTTGAGTCAGCGCGCGAGTGCGGCGCGGACGGTCGGGTCGCTACGCGACCCGACTAGGGCACCCCAGCGCGCAAAACCGCGCGCAGCACGGCCGACGGATGGATCGTCGCCACGATGTGCTCCGCCTCAGCCACTGGCACGAACGGCGCCGCCGACGCCTCGGCTTTCATCGCCACACCGGGCCAGGTGCAAGTACGATGCGCGTGGATGCAGGAGTTCAGCCTGATCCTGACGCTCGCCGGGGGGCTCGCCTCGGCGCTCGTGTTCGGCTACCTCACCCACCGGCTCGGGTTGTCGCCCATTGTCGGCTACCTCATCGCGGGTGTCGTCGTGGGCCCGAACACGCCCGGCTTCATTGCCAACCCCGAGCTGGCCGAGCAGCTCGCCGAGATTGGCGTCATCCTCCTGATGTTCGGGGTGGGGCTGCAGCTCCACATCGACGAGCTGCTGGCGGTACGGCGCGTGGCCGTGCCGGGCGCGGTCGGCGGCATCGGCGCGGCCACGCTGCTCGGCGCGGCCGCGGCCTGGGCCTACGGGTGGGGCTGGACCTCGGCGCTCGTCTTCGGCTTTGCGCTGTCGGTGGCGAGCACGGTCGTGCTCGTCCGCGTCCTCTCCGACGCGCGGCAGCTCCACACGTCCGCCGGGCACATCGCCGTCGGCTGGCTCGTCGTCGAAGACATCATCACGGTCGTGATGCTGGTGCTGCTGCCGTCGCTCGTCGGCGCCACGGCGACCGTCGGCGGCGTCGCCGGAATCCTGGCGCTCACGATCCTCAAGGTCGGCGGCCTCATTGTGCTTGCCGTGGCCCTCGGCACGCGCGCGGTCCCGCGGCTCCTCGACCTCATGGCGATGACGCGGTCGCGCGAGCTCTTCACCCTGGCGGTGCTCACGCTGGCGCTCGGCATTGCGGTCGTGTCGACGACGCTGTTCGGCGTGTCGATGGCGCTCGGCGCGTTCATGGCCGGGCTGACGGTGGGGCGCTCGGAGTACAGCCTGCGCGCCGCCACCGAAGCGCTGCCGATGCGCGAGGCGTTCGCGGTGGTGTTCTTCGTGTCGATCGGCATGCTGCTCGATCCCGCGGAGCTGCTGGCGGCGCCCTGGCTGGCGCTGGCCGCGCTGGCGGTCGTGGTGGTGGCCAAGCCGCTCGTGGCCGCCACGATCCTGGCGCTGATGCGGTACCCCCTGCATGCCGTCATGACCGTGCCGTCGGCGCTGGCGCAGATTGGCGAGTTCTCGTTCATCCTGGCGGCGCTGGCGCGCGACCTGCGGGTGCTCCCCGAGGTGGCGACCAACATCGTCGTCGCCGTATCGATCGCCTCGATTGTGATCAACCCGATGGCTGCGCGCGCCGTCCGCCCGGCCGAGCAGTGGCTCTCGCGCTGGCGCCTCTTCCGCGCGCGGGGCGAGCCGCGGCTCGACGAGCGCGGCGCCTCCTCGTCCATCGAGCCGGAGGGCCGCGCCGTGGTCGTCGGCTACGGCCCTACCGGACGCACGGTGGCGCGCCTGCTACGCGAGAACGGCATCGCGCCGACGATCATCGAGCTGAACATCGAGACGGTGCGAACGCTGCGGCAGGAGGGATGGTCCGCGATCTATGGCGACGCGCGCGATCCGGAGACGCTGGTGACGGCCGGCATCCGGCACGCCGCCACGCTGATTGTGAGCGTCGCCGACGGCGGCGCCTCCGAGGCGATCCGTGCCGCCCGCGAGCTGAACCCGTCGCTGCACGTCTTCGCGCGCGGGGCGCACCTGCGCGACGTGCCGACGCTGCGCGGCGCCGGCGCCGAGCACGTCTTCTCGGGCGAGGGGGAGGTGGCGCTGGCGATGACCGAGGCCGTGCTGCGGCGGCTCGGCGCCACGCCCGAGCAGATCGACCGCGAGCGCGCGCGGCTGCACGGGGAGCTGTTCGGGCCGCAGTAGGTAGCTGAGTGGGGAAAAATTCGCTATACTCTGGGCTTCATCGGCCCGGTCATTCGGGAGCGTATCCCTGGACGCGCTCGGGATTCCCCGAGCACGGTAGAAGGGCAGGAGGTTCGTCGATGCGTGTACTGTTGACGTTAGGGCTCGTGGCAACACTGGTGGCGGGCGCGGCGGCCCAGGGTGCGGCCGAGCTGAAGGTTGGCGACATGGCGCCGGACTTCACGCTGCCGGGAACCGATGGCAAGACGCACAAGCTGTCGGACTACCGGGGCAAGCAGGCAGTGGTGATCGCCTGGTTCCCGCGGGCGTTCACCCAGGGATGCACCATCGAGTGCAAGTCGCTGGCGGAGAACGGCGACCGGATCCGCCGCTACAACGTCTCCTACTTCATGGCGAGCGTCGATCCGCTCGAGGAGAACATCAAGTTCGCGAAGGCGACCTCGGTGAAGCTCGGTGACCGCGTGGTGGAGAAGAAAGAGGCCGACTTCCCGATGCTCAGCGACGCGACGAAGGAAGTCGCCAAGCGGTATGGCGTGCTCAACGAGCGCGGCATCGCCAGCCGCTGGACGTTCTACATCGACCGGAACGGGCGTATCACCGCCATCGACAAGATGGTGCGGCCGGAGACCTCCGCCGAGGATATGGTGGCCAAGCTCGGCGAGCTCAAGGTCGCGACGCGATAGATCGTTCGAATCGTTCGGATCGTTCGGATCATTCGGGTCGTTCGGATCGTTCGGACCGGTCGTTCACGTGGAACGCGCCGAACGATTCGACCGACTCGAACGATCCGAACGGCTGACGATCCACGCCAGGTGCGCCCCGCCTGCCGTCCAGAGCAGCAGCAGCGGCCCCCACTGCTCCAGCAGGGGAATCCAGGGCGACGCTGCCGTCAGCACCGCCCCCACCGCCAGCATCGCAATCGTGATGGTCATCGTGTCGCCTCCTCGCCGGCTCCGGTGCCGGGGCAAAGCGGATGCCGACGGCAGAGGTGCGGATTGCTCGCGAATTCGGGGCCCGGGGGCCGAGAAGAACGGCCTCCGGTGCGGGAGATTTTTCGCGGCAGGCGGGATTTTTCGCGGCGCGCGCGCTCCGGCTTCTCCCCATCCGCGATACGATCCGGGGTATGGAACCAGACGTGCCGCCCCTCGAAGAGCCGCTCGCCGAGCTCGAACGGCGCCTGATTGACGAGTACCTGCGCAGGCAGGGACACGACCCCGACGCGCTGCGCGCGCGGCACGACGAGGCCGCGCGGAAGCTGCTGGCGGAGGCGTCCGTGTACGCGGCGACCAAGCTCACCGAGATCGAGTCCCGCTCGCACTACGTCCGCGAACTGCACGAACGGCACTAAGTACTCTGGTTCATAAGTTCGGCAACGTATTCTGCTATGCGACGGCGGCCAGCGCCGAGGCGTCGAAATCGAGCTTTCGCATGAGTGCCGCGAGATCAGCTTTCGTGAATCGCCACTCGAACGGTGTCGCGATGCTTTCGTAATAGCGTTGGAACCCCAACAGCCGCGCCTCGACGTCGGCGAGCGAGCGGAAGTCGTTCGGCGTCAGCGCCTTGCG
>JACPTI010000076.1 GCA_016192845.1 Acidobacteriota bacterium | reverse complement strand
TAGCCCAGCCCGCTGACGAACAGCGTCTCCGACTGCGCCACCAGCGGCTCGGCACCGGCGAACAGCCGGCCGTCACGAACCGAGAACCGCACGCTGCGCGGCTCTCCCTGATAGATCCCGCTGAAGGTGCCGACGTAGCGCGCCAGCACTTCGGGCGCGACCTGGATTGCCGCGGCGGCCGAGTCCGAGCGCGTGCCCCAATGGTCGCTCGTGCGCTCGCACACCAGCTCGAGCATCTCCGTATCGGGCGTCAGGTGCTTCTCCACGGTAAAGCTCCAGGGCTTGGCGTACGCACCCGGATCGGTGACGGTCACCTCGATCTCCACGTGACCGAAGTCCTTTCGGCGGTAGCGCTCCACCATGCGCAACGCTTCGGTGTGCGAGAGCCCTCGCCGGCTCACCCACGTCTTGTCGTGGAATCCATTGCTCTCCACGACGAGCGTGTCGCCCTCCCACCGCCCGACGGAGTAGCCCTGCCAGCTTGGCGCCGGATCGGACTCCAGCTGGCGGCCGTCCATGTGAATGAGGCGATAGGTCAGGTCGTCGCTCAGGATGGCGATCGCGGCGGGCGTCTGGATAATCCGCTTCCAGCGGCCAAACTTTTCGGCCTCGGGTCCGCTCGGCAGACATCGGTACGCAGGACGCATCCTGAAGAACTGTTCCTGCTGCTCCCGGGCGATGTCCCTGACCCACTGCTTCATGTCGGCGGGGTCGGGGCGTGGCGCGGGATCCTCGCCGTCCCAGATCCCCGAGAAATCCGGTTTGCCGTCGGGCGTGCGCGGCGCCGGCGCCGTGAGGTTCGGCTTGCCATCGGCCGTCCGCGGGATCCCGGGCCAGGGGCGATCAAGCCATTGGGCCGCCGCGGGCATCGTGCCCGCGACGAGAACGAACGCCGCAAGCCGGGGCCCCCAAACCCGGGGCCCCCATCGCGCCTCGGTCGGGTCGCGTCGCGACCCGACGAGCCAGTGCTGGTTGGGCGGTCCGCCCACAGGGCGGACCGCGGGGTGGCGTCGCGCGGACTTTGCGCGTTGGGGTGGAAGAAACAGTCTCATACGCCTCTCCGATGTGGTCGCGCCGTCAACGCTGCCGCTCGTATCGATACGGGCCCGAAATGTGAACCTCCACGAGGGCGGTCGCGGCGCCCTTCTCGTCGACGATGAATTGATACCCGAGTCCCAGCCCTTCGAACAACGTCTGCGATTGTGGCACGAGCGGCCGCATCTCGCCGCCGTCGACGGAGGCCGACCCGATGACTCTGGCGACGAGTTGCCCGCCTGAGAGCGACACTTCGACGGTCCGCGGGCGCGCTGGCCCGTAGAACCCCTTGTAGACGCCGACGTACTTTGCCAGGACGTCGGGCGGAACGGTCACCGACCTGCCCGCGGCATCCGAGAGGCTGCCGGCCCAGTGGTCGCTGCTGCGTTCGCAGATGTTCTCGAGCATTTCCGTGTCGGGCGCCAGCGTCATATTCGCCGTGAAGCCCCACGGCTTCACGTACGCCTCTGGATCCGTGTACGTGACGTCGATCTGCACGTGGCCGAAGTCGGTACGCCGGTATCGCTCCGTCACGCGCAGCGCTTCCGTATGCCCCTGCCCGTAGCGGCTCAGCCACGTCTTCTCGCTGAAGCCGTTGCTCTCGACGACGAGCGTGTCGCCCTCCCAGCGGCCCACGGAGTACCCCATCCAGCTCGGCGCGGGCTCGGCTTCGAGCGCGCGGCCGTCCATGTGGATCACGCGATGGGTCTGTTCCTCGTTGAGGATCACGATCGCGGCCGGCGTCTGGAGGATGCGCTTCCACCCGCTGAATTCGTCAGCCTCGGGTCCGCTCGGCCGACACAGAAATGAGGGCCGCCCCCGGTGGTACTCCTGCTGACGTTGCCGGACCAGGTCTTTGACCCACGGCTTCTCGTTGGCCGGGTCGAGACGCGCCTCGGGATTCGGCCCGTTCCAGATTCCCGTCAAATCAGGCTTGCCGTCGGGTCCGCGCGGCGCCGGTGCGGTGAGGTTCGGCTTGCCGTCGGCCGTCCGTGGGATCCCGGCCCACGGGCGATCCAGCCATTGGGCCGCCGCCGGCATCGCGCCGGCCGCGAGAATGAGCGCCGCGAGCCGGGGCCCCCAACGCGCGGACTTTGCGCGTTGGGGTGGAAGAAACAGCCTCATAGCCCCTCCGATCTGCGTGTGACGCGTCAGCGTTGCCGCGCGAAGCGATAGGATCCCGTGATGTTGATCTGCACGAGGTCCGTCGCGACACCCGTGTCGTCGACGATGAACTCGTAGTACAGGCCCGCGCCTTCGAAGAGCCTCTCCGACTGCGGCACGAGCGGCCGGATTTCGCCGCCGTCGACAAGGGCGCCGCCGATCACTTTGGCGATCAACTGGCCGCCTGAGAGCGTCACCTCGACGGTGCGCGGTCTTGTCAGGTAGAGCCCGCTGTAGACGCCGACGTACCGCGCCAGCACCTCCGGAGGCACGGTCACCGCCCGGCTCGCGGCTTCCGAACGGGTGCCGGTCCAGTGGTCGCTGCTGAGCTCGCAGATCGATTCGAGCATTTCGGTGTCGGGAGCGAGCGTCATGTTCGCCGTGAATCCCCACGGCTTCGCGTATGCCGCCGGATCGCTGTACGTGACCGCGATCTGCAAGTGGCCGAAGTCGGTGCGCCGATAGCGCTCCGTCACGCGCAGGGCTTCTGTGTGCGCTTGTCCGTAGCGGCTCAGCCACGTCTTGTCGGTGTAGCCGTTGCCCTCCACGACGAGCGTGTCGCCCTCCCAGCGGCCCACGGCGTACCCCATCCAGCTTGGTGCGGGCTCGGCTTCGAGCGCGCGGCCGTCCGTGTGGATCACGCGATAGGTCTGATCGTCGTTCAGGATCGCGATGGCAGCCGGCGTCTGGAGGATGCGTTTCCACCCGGCAAACCGGTCGGACTCAGGCCCGCTCGGCAGACACCGATACGACGGACGGTCCTTGTGGTAGTCGCGCTGCCGCTGGAGGACGAGGTCATGGACCCACGGCAGCTCGGTGGCGGGGTCGGGAAGTGCCTCGGGATTCGGCCCGTTCCACACGCCGGTGAGATCCGGCTTGCCGTCGGGTCCGCGCGGCGCGGGCGCGGTGAGGTTCGGCTTCCCGTCAGCGGTGCGCGGAATGCCGGGCCACGGACGATCCAGCCATTGGGCCGCCGCGGGCATCGTTCCCGCGACGAGCACGAGCGCGGCGAGCCGGGGCCCCCAACGCGCGGACTTTGCGCGTTGGGGTGGAAGATACAACCTCATACACACCTTTCGACGCTACTTCTTGCGTACGTACCGGAATGAGCCCGATATGTGAATCTCCACGAGCTCGGTCACCGTCCCCTTGTCGTCGACGATGAATTGATAGCCCAGTCCGAGCCCTTCGAAGAGCGTCTGCGATTCTGGCACCAGCGGTCGTATCTCGCCCCCGTCGACGAACGCGAAACCAATGACCCTGGCGATCAACTGGCCGCCTGAAAGCGACACTTCGATGGTACGGGGGCGTACCCCGTAGGCCCCGCTGTAGGCACCGACGTACCGTGCCAGCACTTCGGGCGGGACGGCCACCACCGTGTCCGATCTGACCGACCAGTGCTCGCTGCCGCGTTCGCAGACGGATTCGAGCATTTCAGTATCGGCCGCCAGCGTCTTCTCCAGTGTGAACCCCCACGGCCGCGCGTATGCACCCGGATCGGTGAAGGTGACCTCGATCTGCAGGTGGCCGAAGTCCGTGCGGCGGTATCGCTCCGTCGCGCGCAGCGCCTCCGTATGCGCCAGTCCTTCCGGGGTCAGCCACGTCTTGTCGTTGAACCCGTTGCTCTCCACGACGAGCGTGTCGCCCTCCCAGCGCCCCACGGAATAGCCTTGCCAGCTTGGCGCGGGGTTGGCTTCGAGCGTGCGGCCGTCCATGTGGATCACGCGATACGTGAGGTCATCGTCCAGGATGGCGAGCGTGGTGGGCGTCTGCAGGATGCGCTTCCACCCGCCGAATTCGTCAGACTCGAGCCCGCTCGGCCGACACTGAAAGGACGGACGTCCCCGATGGTAGTCCCGGTCACGTTGACGGACGAGGTCGTTGACCCACGGCTGCGCGTTGGCGGGGTCGACATTGGGATCGGGCGTCGGCCCGTTCCAGATCCCCGTCAAATCGGGCTTGCCGTCGGGTCCGCGCGGCGCCGGCGCGGTCAGGCTCGGCTTCCCGTCAGCTGTCCGCGGGACGGCCGGCCAGGGTCGATCCAGCCATTGAGCGGCTGCGGGCATCGTCCCCGCGACGAACGCGAGCGCCGCGAGCGGCAGCTTCAGAGACACCGGCATCACTTCTGGCGCGCGTATCTGTAGGGACCGGAGATGTGAATCACGATCAGGGCTGTCGCCGGACCCTTGTCGCCGACCTCGAACTGGTAGCCGAGTCCCAGGCCTTCGAACACCGTCTGGGAGATCGGTACCAGCGGCCGCGGCGTGCCGTCTTCGAGGCCGGCGGCGCCGAGACCTCCTTCGATCGCGGGACCGACAATCGTGGCGATCAGGTTGTCGCCGGAGAGCGACACTTCGTACGTCCGCTCGCGTCCCCCGTAGATCCCTTTGTAGACGCCGACGTACCGGGCGAGCACGTCGCGCGGCACGGTCACCGCCGCACCTGCGGCATCCGAGAGGCTGCCCCAGTGCTCGCTGCTGCGTTCGCACACCGCCTCGAGCATCTCGGTATCGGCCGCCAGCCTCATCGTCGCCGTAAAGCCCCAGGGCTTCACGTACGCGCCTGGATCGACGTAGGTCACCTCCACCTGCAGCTGACCGAAGTTGGTGCGCCGGTAGCGTTCCGTGACGCGCAGTGCGTCCGAATGCGAGACCCCGTAGCGGCTCGTCCACACCTTCTCGTTGTATCCGTTGCTCTCCACGACGAGCGTGTCGCCCTCCCAGCGGCCCACGGAGTATCCCGTCCAGCTTGGCGCCGGATCGGCTTCCAACTGGCGGCCGTCCATGTGGATCACGCGATACGACAGGTCGTCATTGAGGATCGCGATCATGGTCGGCGTCTGGAGGATGCGCTTCCAGCCGCCATACCGCTCGGCCTCTGGCCCGCTCGGCCGGCACTGGTAATAGGGACGCGAGCGGTGGTACTCCTGCTGATGCTTGCGGGCGAGGTCGAGGACCCACGGCTGCAGGTCCGCGGGCTCCGGGCGGCCCACGATTTGTCCCGCGTTCCATATCCCCGTCAAGTCGGGCTTGCCATCGGGTGCGCGCGGCGCCGGTGCGGTGAGGTTCGGCTTCCCGTCGGCCGTGCGCGGGATGCCCGGAGTAGGACGATCCAACCATTGGGCCGCCGCGGGCATCGTGCCCGTGACGAGCGCGAGCGCAGCGAGAAACAGCCTCATACACCCCTCCGTTGACGCGGGATGTTAGCACGGCGGAAACACGAAAGCCGGGTCTGCGGCGCGCTGGATGATCCAACGCCGCGAGACCCGGCCCACGTACTGCCTACTACCGGCTACCGGCTACCAGCTACCGGCTACCAGCTACCGGCTACCAGCTACCGGCTACCGGCTACCAGCTACCGGCTACCGGCTAGTGCGCCAGCGGATCGGGCCGCAGCTGGAACTTGAACGCCTTCGGCCTGGTGCCCTTGCCGCCCTCGAGATGCCACGGCGTCCGGTTGGCGGACGTCGTCCACAGCCCGCGCCCCTTCCAGCCGCCGCGCGGGTCGTCGATGCGGCCGTCGAGCTGCTTGACGAAGAACCCCATCGGGTACGGCACGCGCAGCACCACCCACGTGCCGTCGCGGAGGATCAGCAGCGAGTCGGAGAGGTTGCCGGTCGCAATCGGCACGTTCCTGCCGGTGCCGAGCGTGTCGTACTTGTCCACCCAGTTGTAGTAGTTTGAATCGGCCGCCGCCGACTCCGGGGTCCCCTTGAAGTTCGGGCCCGGCACCGGATAGAAGGACCAGCCCTCGGGGCAGTGCTTGCCGGTGGCCTTCGGCCCGTTGAGCGGCCCCTTGCACTTGCGGCGGTCGAAGCTTGCGTAGTGCCCGCTCGCCAGCACCGTCCAGAAGACGCCGTTGGCGTCGACGTCCATGCCGCGCGGGTTGTAGACGTGGCCGGGCACCTGGCCGTACGGCACTTCGTAGATTTCCGCCAGCGTCGTGTACGGCGGATTCGGTCCGGGCACGACGCGCACGGCGGCGCCGGGGAATGCGTTCTGGTTACCCCAAATCGCCCCGTCGGCCGGGCTCGCGGCAATCCCGTAGAAGCTGATGTCGATCCGCTTGTCCTTGGTCGGATCGACCGGCTGGTCGGGCTCCACCCAGGCGTCCTGCCTGCCGTTGCCGTTGGTGTCGAGGATGAGCGGCGCCCACCCCTGCGACCGCTCGGCGTCGCCGGTCGCGTCGAGCTGGTTGATGTTCACCCAGCCGACCACGCCACCTTCACCCGACCAGATCGTGTTGTTCGCGTCGTGCGCGAGGTTCAGGTGGAAGGTGCCGAAGCAGGTGTCGACGATCGTGAACTTCTGCGCCTTCGGATCCCAGACGGTGTACTGCCGGCCGCTCGTGTTCAGCGGGACGTGCTTTGCCGACGGGTGGCTCGACCCCTCCTTGCAGAAGGCGGGATTGGCGGCCGGCGGGCGCGTCCGCGACGTGTTCCACAGGCGGCCCTTGTGATCCATCACGTTGCTGTGCGCGATCACGCGGCTGCGCCAGTAGATCTCCTCACCCCAGTACGGCGACGCCACGCCGATCTTCGACGGCGCCGGCTGGAGCTTCTCGTCGAGCACCGGGATCGTCACTTGCGTCGCCTTGTGCTGCATCGGGTCGAGAATGCTCATGAAGTCCGAGGCGTTCTCCTCGACGCCGAACACCGGCCCGTGCGGGTTGACGAGGGGATTGCGCTTGTCGCTGGCGGCCGCGTCGTGGAAGTAGCGGCGATCATCGGCCCAGTCCCAGATGCTGATGACGAAGTTCCGCTCGATCCGCTGGGGCCGGGGCGGCGCCTCCTGCGGGTACTCGCCGCCGGCGATCCGATCGGTCCAGTTCGCGAAGAACTGCAGCACGCGCTCGCGGCCGAAGCGGTTCGTGTTGGCGTACATCCCGGCGCCGCCGTCGATGCCGGAGCGCAGCCGATGGTCCCACGCCTCGACCGAGGAGCCGAACTTGCCGAGGTTCTGCGGCAGCTCCCGCGTCGCCTTGTTGCCCATCTGATGGCACGGCGTGCAAGTCGAGGTCTTCACGCTGTTGATCCACATCGCCTGGCTGCGCATCGCTTCGGAGATGCCGTTCCCCTTCGGACCCGTGCCGGGGAACTCGCTCTTGTCCGGCACGGTGAGCAGCGCGTACCAGTAGTTGGCCGGGTAGTACTCCGCGGCCGCGCGCGGGTTGGGCGCGACGACCGCCGAGAGATTCACGATCCGGCCGGGGGCGCTCGTCACCTTCGGTGAGTCCACCAGCCCGTAGCCGCGCACCCAGATGCTGTAGTTCGCCTTCGGCAGGTCGGGAACGACGTAGCGGCCGCGATCGTCGGTGACGACCACCTTGGCGAACTTCGTCGGCAGGTCGGTCGTCTCGGCAATCACCCAGACGCCGGCTTCGGGGCCCTTGCTGCTTGTGACGACCCCGCCAATGTCGTCGCTGTCGATGCGGGGGGCGTTGCCGGTCTGGGCTGCGGTTCCGGCGATCGACAGCGCCGCGACGAGCGCGAGGACGGCGGCTGCCGCTGTCAGTGAGATCGTTCTCTGCACGGGACCTCCTCAGGGCACCCCAGCGCGCAAAGTCCGCGCGCTGGGGACCCCGCTAGAAGCGGAGAAGACGCGTCATTTTGACCGCGACGGAGCGGTTCTGCAACCCGGGGAAGCCCCGCGCATCCGTGTCGCGGCCGTCGCTGTAGACGATGAACAGCTCGCTGCCCGGAACGTATTCCCAGCGCATCCGCACGCTCGAGGTGAGCGAGTGCGCGCCGGGATTGAACTGACTGAGCGCCGAGAACCCGAGCCGTGCGGTCGGCGTCACGCTGACGCGCGCGCCCCCGAGGTGCGCCGTGAACTCCCCGTACGGGAGCGCGATCCAGTTGAGCGTCACGACCGGCTCCATCGTGAAGTGCGGCGAGAGCCCCAGACGCCCGCTGTAGCCGGCCGCTGTCCGCGTGCCCTCGTAGAACGACCCGTGCGACACCGAGAGATCCCCGGAGATCGTTCGCTGCTGGCCGAGCCTGTAGGTCAACTGCGCCGCCTCATGGGAGTACCCGCCGGCCGGCACCACGACCCCCGGCGCAATCGTGAAGGCGACGGGGAGCCGCTCGTACTGCCGGGTCAGCAGGAGGGTCACCTCGTCGCTGCTGTCGAATTCGACGCCGAACCGGCCCGTCACGCTGCGATCCTCGAGGACGTCTCCGGCCGCGTCGGTCAGGTACTCGAGATCGCCCTGCCACGTCAGCATGCGGACGGCGCGTCCGCGTCGGAGGCGCGGACTGAAGCGGGCCATCATCGAGTTGAGGGCGAAATCGGTGCGCCGCACGAATCCGACCTCCGGGTTGAAGTTCGACTGGACGAGGAGGCGGTCGGCTTCGAAGCCGTAGCGATCGCCGGCGTAGCTGAAGCGCGTGCGGTAGCTCGTATCGTCGCCCCGGCGCGCCGGCGACGCGGTGCGCGCCCAGTACAGGTTCGCCTGGACGTTCTCGAAGAAGCGCAGGTCGGCGTCGACGCCCGCCGCCGTGTTCTCATCGCGGCCGGACGCGGCCGGCCATCGGCCGGTCGCAATCATCCCGACGCTGCTGCGGCGAAGGACGTTGCGCCGCAGCCGCAGCGCCGAGAAGGTCGTCTTCACGGCGCCCGCCGACGGCTTGTCGTCGGTGGCGATCGCCAGGGCGCCGACGTCGAACCGTCCGGCCTTGCCGGTCATGCGGCCGCCTGCGAGTACCGGCACGGCCTGGCCGCCGCTCAGGCCGATGCGCCGGCTGAAGAACAGAATCGGGTTGACGCCGGAGGCGCGCTGCCCCGACACGCCGCCGAAGTCGAAGATGCCCTGGCCCTCGAGGAAGAAGTCGCGCTTCTCGGGAAAGAACAGGTTGAAGCGCGTCAGGTTGATCTGCTGCTGGTCCTCTTCGACCTGCGCGAAATCGGTGTTGACCGTGAGGTCGGCGGTGAGGCTCCGTGTGACGCCGTATTTCACGTCGATGCCCGCGCTCGCGTTCAAATCGTTGTCGAACGGCACCCGCGCGGCGCGATCGGTCGTCAGCGACGACACCGCGTACGGCTTGAACTCCAGGTTCAGGGACTGCGCAGGGATCTCGAGGCCGATGAGGGTCGCGGCCACCGCCATCTGCGCCACGCCGTTGCCGCCGTACGACTGCGGGACGCGCGTGAGCATGGACGTCTCGTTTTTCGATTTCACCTGGCGCCGAAAGTTGATGCCCCAGATCTGCGGACCGGGGGCGCGGTACCGCAGCGACTTGAACGGAATCGCCATCTCGAGCGTGTAGCCGGCATCGACGCGCGCCGTCCTGGCGTCCCAGACGGTGTTCCAGTTGACGTTGAACGTGCCCTCGGCGACCGCCTGATCCCGAATGGCGCCGATCGGATTGGTCTGGAAGAAGAGGGCGTTCCGCTGGTCGTAGAACGTGTCGATGGCGACGCTGAAGTTGTCGTTGACGAAAAAGATGTTGGTGTTGTCGCGCCGCAGCTCGTTGGCCACGATGCGGTCGGGCTGGCTGTCGTGACATCGTGCTGCGATGTAAAGCGTGTCCTCGTCGAAGAGGATCCAGACGTCGGTCGGCTCGGATGCCGGTACGCCCTCCACCGGAAGCTGCTGGATGAAGCCGTCGATCGGCGGGACCGAGGTGTACACCTCCTCGTCGAGCCGGCCGTCGAGTCGCAGCGGCCGGGTGAGACGGACGGCGCGGACCGTCGCCCGGCCGTGCTCGTCGCGCGTGACCGTGGCCGGCGGGACGGGAGGCGGGGGACCTGCGGCGGCAGGACTGCCGGCGTCCTGTGCGGCCGCGGCGGCCGCCGACAGGAGCAGGCAGAGGACGCCTGCGGGCGATCGGAAGATCTGAAGGTCTGGAACCAACGGACGGGGCGGATGGCTACCGGGTGAACACGTACGCCGCGCCAGACTCGTCAACCGAATTGTCGTTCTGGTTGCCGTTGACGCCCTGGGCGCCGCTGTCCTCGCCGCGCGCTCCCACGACGAGCGTCCCGCCGTCGCGGCTCGTCGCCAGCGCGCCGCCGAACTCGTCGTACGCCTCGGTGTTCGACCCCTTGATGTAGGCCTGCTGCGCCCACATGTTCCCCGTCCGCGTGAACACGTAGACCGCCCCCGCCTCGGTCGCCGACTCGTCGTCCTGGCGGCCGTTGATGCCGCGGGCGGCGCTGTCCTCGTTCTGAGCCCCGGCGGCGAGGATGCGGCCGTCGCCGCTCAGCGCGAGGCGCACGCCGAACCAGTCGCCCTCGCCGGGGTTCGACGGCTTGATGTAGGCCTGCTGCGTCCAGGTCGTGCCGCTCCGGACGAAGATCGCCGCGGCGCCCGCCGATCGGTCCGATTTCTGGTCCGTGGCCCCCGCGTCCGACGGTGCATGCACCACGCCGGTGCAGAGGCAGTCCTCGTCGATCGACCCCACCGCCAGCGTAGTGCCGTCCTCGCTCAGCCCCACCGACACGCCCCAGGAGTCGCCGCCCTCGGCGTTCCACGTCTTGAGGTACGCCTCCTTGCTCCACGTCGCGCCCTTGCGGCGGAACACGTACACCGCGCCGGAGCCGTTCCGGCCGGTGTCGATCGGCGCGTTGACGGACCTGCCCGAGCCGGCCTCGTCATAGGCGCCGACGGCGAGCGTGGTGCCGTCGCCGTTCAGTGCCACCGAATAGCCGAATTGATCGCCGAGCGTGAAATTCGTCGGCGTGTCCGACTTGAGATACGCCTGCTGGGCCCACGTGGTGCCGGAGCGGCCGTACACGTACACGGCGCCGGCCGAGCTTGCCGAGTCGTCGTGCTGGTTGCCGTTGACGCCGCCGGCGTTGCTGTCCTCGCTCGGCGCGCCGACCGCGAGGACGTTGCCGTCGCCGCTCAGCGCCACCGAGAAGCCGAACTGATCACCCTCGCCCGGCGTGTCCCCCTCGCCCGCGCGGCCGGTGTTCGAGGCCTTGATATAGGCCTGCTGCGTCCAGGCGCCGCCGCTGCGCGTGAACACGTACACCGCGCCCGCCTGCGGGATCGAGTTGTCGTTCTGGTTGCCGTTGATGCCGGTGGCGCCGCTCGACTCCCAGAACGCTGCGACCGCCATCGTGCTGCCGTCCGCGCTGAGCGCCACGGCGTTCCCGAAATGGTCGCCACTGCCGGCGTTCGACGCTTTCACGTACGCCTGCTGCACCCACGCATCCCCTTTGCGGACGTACACGTACACGGCGCCGGCGTTGTAGGCCGACTCGTCGTTCTGATTGCCGCCAATGCCGCGGGCGCCGCTGCTCTCGTGCTGGGCGCCGACGGCGATCGTGTTGCCGTCGCCGTTCACCGCCACCGCGTTGCCGATGTGGCCGTCGAGCGCGCCACCCTCGCCGAAATGGTCGTACATCCCGGGGTTCGACGCCTTCAGGTAGGCCGCCTGCCGCCATGTGCCTGCCTGCTGCGCTCCCAGCGTCGCGGCCGCGACCAGACCTCCACAGACGCTCACGGCCAAGAGCCTCCGGCTCATATGAAGCCTCCAGCGGATCAATGAATACGAACGGAGGATTTTACTGTGGGGGACGGGCGGGCAAGCAAGTCACAAGTCACAAGTCACAAGTCACAAGTCACAAGTCACAAGTCACAAGTCACAAGTCGAAGTCGCAAGCCAGAAGGCTCGATGCACAACCACCGAAGTTGTGACTTGTGACTTCTGACTTGTGACTCGTGACTTTCGTGTTACTGCGTCGGCGGCGGCTGACCGTAGTTCGCGGTCTGGAGCACGACCTTGCCCGAATCGGCCAGCATGACGCGCGCGCGCTCGGTCAGGTTCATGTAGGGCGCGCCGCTCTTCAGCCGACGGCCGGTGAGCGTGACCTTCACACCCGGCTTGACGTCGTTGACCCAGCCGCTGCGAATCAGCTGCTGGGCTCCGCCCATCTCGGCCTGCCAGCGGACGGTCTTACCGCCGTCGGTCACGTCGATCACGAGAATGGAGTGCGGATTGATCAACTGCGTCTCGACGACGACGCCGGTGATGTCCACGGTCTCCTCGATATACCGCCCCGCATCGCCATGGTGCGCCCACGCCGCGCCCGAGAGCACGAGCGCGCCGGCGGCGCACAGCCCGATGAACGAAATCTTCTTCATGCAGTCCCTCCGGCCGGATCCGGCCCGTGCCCCACTATACTCCGCGGCTCTCCCGGTGGGCAATCTCAGTACGGTTTTGGCGGGCCCGGCTTCGCGAACCGGCCCGCATCGATCGCGACGTTCGGCTGCACCTCGCTCAATTCGAAGTTCGACCGGCCGTCGAGCCACGTCGTCGTCCACTTGAACGGGAGCTTCACGCCCGCCACGTCGCGGTAGTCCGAATAATCGGTCTGGACCGGCAGACGCCCGACGACCGACGGCGTCGACCGCACCAGCCGCGTGAGGAGTCCCGTCTGCTCGTCAAAGTACATGGTAACGAGCGCGTTCCCCTTGTTCCCCTGCACGGCGAGGACGGAGCGATCGTTGATGAAATCGGCGCTGCTGCGCGGGTTCGTCAGCGCCTGTTTGACGCTGGCGGGGAAAGTCAGCTCGGCCTCGGCGCGGGCCGAGTCGAGCTCGGCGCCGTGGAACTCCATGACGTCGATCGGCTTGAACGGCGCCGACAGCCATCCGGTCCACCCGTCGAAGACGGTGACGTTGTCGCCCGACGCCGGATCGCGGACGACGATCGCCTTCTGGTTCGGCGCTTTGGCGTAGATCTCGACCGGCCGCGGAAACCCTTCGGGGCCGTACCCGGAATAGGTGCCCTTCGCGACGAAGCTCGTGAGGCCGGTCGCACGCTGCCCGCCGACGGCCTGGACGTACTTGTCGAGGATCTGCGCGGCCGAGGGCGTCCCCGGCGGCGCCGGCGGCAGCAGAACGTCGAGCTCCTCGGGCGGCGGCGTGCCGTAGAGCAGTGTCAGGCTCGGCGTCACCTTCGGCCGGTTGGCGCCGCGATGGCACGAGAAGCAGGTGACGACCTGCCGGCCGCCGAAGTACTGCTTGTTGATCTCGGCCATCATGGTGACCATTCGCCGCGCCATCTGCTTGCGCGGGCTGACGTCCTGGGCGTACAGGGCCCAGTTGTTCGATCCCCCGGTGTGGCAGTCCTCGCACGAGAACCCGAGGGCCGCAGAGAAGACGCCCATCGTGCCCATGAACTCGTCGACCGTGATGCCACGCAGCGTGGTGACGTTCTTGAAGACGCTTTCGGCCAGCACCTCGCGCGGCAGCTCCGCGCGCGCCGCGCCCTGCCCGCTCGTGAGCGCCACGGCCGTCACCCACAGGAGCGCGGTCCCCGCCACGCCCCACAGTCGGGTCGCCGCGCGACCCGACAAACCCGTGCTGGCTGGGCGGTCCGCTTCCGCGGACCGCCTTCTCCTCGACCCTCGCCTCATGTCTCTTCCAGTCCTCCGCTTCTATTGTTCATGACGACGCGCCGTCCGGGAAAAGACACAGTGTAGCTCCTTGTGTTCTATGATCGCCAGACGTACGTCAGGAGCCCGCGGAGGTTGTTTGTATGCGCAGAGTCGTCTGGTTGCTGGTCGCTGCCGTCGTGCCCGCCGTGTCGGTCGGCCTCGCGTCGCAGGAGGCGACGGGGCTGTACCCGGACAAGCCGTGGGCGTTTCCGTCGCGGATCGAGAAGCCGTTTCCCGAAGACGAGGCGCCGAAAACACTTCCCGGCAGCACGCGAACATACACGATGGTGCAGATCGATGATCTGTCGAACCCGCCCGACTGGTATCCCGATCAGCACCCGACGCCGCCGCAGATCGTCGTCAAGGGGCACGGCGGCGCGATGGCGTGCGGCGCGTGCCACCTGATGTCGGGCCTCGGCCATCCTGAGTCGTCCGATCTCACGGGGCTCACCGCCGAGTACATCGCGCAGCAGATGGCCGACTTCAAGAGCGGCGCGCGGAAGGATCCGACGGGCAAGCGGATGAACGGCATCGCCGCCGAGACGACCGACGAGGAAGTGCGCCAGGCGGCCGAGTACTTTGCCGCGCTGCCGCGGCGAACGTTCCAGAAGGTGACCGAGGCCGAGATGGTGCCGCGCACCGTGCTGCGCAACGGCCGCATGCGCTACGTCGCCGACGAGGGCGGCACGGAGCCGATCGGCGGCCGCATCATCACGGTGCCGGAGGATCCTGCGCGTGCGCGGCTCCGCGATCCGTACTCCGGGTTCGTGTCGTACGCCTCCCGCGGGAGCCTGGCGAGAGGAAAGGAGCTTGTCGAGACGGGCGGCGGCCGGACCCTCATGTGCACGGTGTGCCACGGGGCCGACCTGAAAGGGCTCGGCAAGGTCCCGCGGCTCGCGGGGATGCATCCCATCTACACCGTGCGGCAGCTCTCCTGGTTCAAGGACGGCACGCGCAACGGCGTGGACGCCGCCCAGATGAAGCCGGTCGTCGAGCCGCTCACGGACGAGGACATCGTCGCCATCAGCGCGTACCTCGGGTCGCTCGCGCCGTGAACCAGCCGGCGGCGGGTAGCTGGTAGGTGGTAGCCAATCCTCGCTACCGGCTACCGGCTACCGGCTACCGGCTACCGGCTACCAGCTACCGCCTACCACCTACCGGCTACCGGCTGGCTCCGGCAGCGGCCCGAACCTCGGCGGCGAGATGCGGCGCCTCGACGCCGCCTCGTATGCCGACGCCACTCGGAGAATTCGATCCTCCGCGCCGGGCTCCGCGCGGAACACCAGCGAGAACGGCAGCCCCGGCTCCGGCAGCATGGCCGGCGTGTCGGTGTTCGCCGGCACGTAGGCCTTGCGGTCGGGACTCAGCACGAACCTCGCGTCGTACGCCTCGCGGACGTAGCCGGCGGGAATCAGTACTTCCGTCTCGCCCGCATTCGGGCCCATCGGCATGTCGCTGCGCGTGTCGCCCGGCGGGTTGGGCCACGGCGCGAGTCCGATCTTCCCGGGCGGCAGCGACGTGTGCAGCCGGACGACGACGTCCAGGCGGTTCTCCTGGATGACTTTCATCTCGACGCGGCGGAGCAGCTCGCGCAGCATGATGCGCTCGGCGGTGCCGTCGCGCTCGCCGGGCGGGCTGACGTGGCCGTCGGCCTCCTGCCAGTTCAGCCAGTTGGCGCGCTGCTGGTCGCTCCAGAACTTCGAGCGCGCGTTGAGCGCCGGCCAGTCGGCGAGCATCTCCTTGTAGCCGCGCGCGGCCCAGTCGGCGGCGCGGCGCGTCAGATACTGCGCGATGTGGAAGCGGAAGAGCCGCTCGGCCGCCAGTCCCTGAATCGTGCGGATGTTCAGGTTCCTGGGCGGCTGCACCTTCCCTTCGGCGAGCGCCACCATGTAGTCGGCCGGCGCCATCGTGCCCGACCCGAACACCCGCCCCGGCGCGAACTCCGTCGGCTTGATCGCCGCCGCGAACTCGGCAAAAAGCGGCTGACCCTGGTTGTTCAGCCGGAACAGGATCCTTGGAAAGAACACCGGCACCAGCTCGGCGAGCGCCCGCGTGTAGCTGGTCTGCATGTTCTCGATCTCGGGGTCGTCCGGCCAGAGCGGATCGACCGACTCGACCAGCGTGGCGCCGAGGCGTCGGCCGAGGACCTCCTTGATCTCGCGTGCCGCGGCCGCCGAGATCGGCTCGTCGGCCTTGACGGCCGGGAAGGTCACCATCGACTCGCGGATGACGCCGATGCGGACACCCTTCAGCGATCCGGGTGCGCCGGGCGTGGCCGCGTGCGAGGCGTACGACGTGGAGAGCACCGCCGAGCGCGGGATGGTGGTGAAGACGTCGCGCGGGTCGTAGTACCCGTTCACCGGATCTTTCAGCGCGTCGAGCACCTTGGCCGCGTCGGTGACGCTGCGGCAGTGGATGCCGGCGCGGTCGTTGTAGATGTCGGCGCCGATGGCGTTGCCGAGGAACGAGATGAGCGCCTTCTGCGGCAGGATGAGCGCCACGGCGTTGTGGTTGGCGGGGCCGCGGCACGACATCCGCGTTTCCTCGCAGATGCTGCACATCACGAGGTTGGTGCTGACCGAGACGCCCGACCCCGAGCTCGAGCCGAGCGAGGCCGCCCGCGACTGGTCGTACGCGTTGGCGGGGTTGCCCGACCAGCTGCTGCGCTGGTAGCCGAGGTTCGACAGCAGGACGCGGTCGGGCTGGTGACGGCCTCCCGGCGGCGGCGCCGGAATGCCGTTGTACTCGGTGTTCAGCGCCTTGGCGTAGATGATGGCGCCCTTCTCGCGCAGCTGGGCGACGAGCGTGTGGTCGCGCGCCGGGACGTCGATGTCGAACCGCGCGTCGGCGGCCCCGGTCGACCGCATGTCCTTCGTCTCGAACGGATCCTTGAACGAGAAGGGGATGCAGTACAACGGCAGCTTCGCCAGATCGGGGTTCCTGCCGTACTGCGCGTCGAGCTCGGAGGCGCGCTCGAGCGCGTCGGGCTGCTTGCGGAGCTCCTCGCACACGGCGGGTGCGCCCGCGGGCAGCGGGCCGTCGGACGGACGCCGGTCGCGATCGCCCTTGCACGTCACGGAACGTTCACCGCGGAGGTTCAACGTCGCGATCGTGTTCACCTGGCCCGAATTCGGCGTGCCGACCGTCATGCCGTACTGCTGCCGCACCTCCGGGTCGGAGGCGGTAGGCTCCATGCGGCCGAAGTCGAACGGCGGGCCGGCGTACTTGTCGTAGTCGGGCAGGAGCGACGAGATCGCCACGGTCTCGGTCGGGAAGCTCACCGGCGACCCCGCGAGCACCTTGCCCTGCGTCGGCGGGATCGGCGTGCCGTCGGCGGTCACGAGGCGATCGCTCGGGGCGCTGTAGGCCCGGGCGCGCGCGATGTACGCCTCGGCGAGGCCGCGGCAGGTGATCTGGCCCTGCTGAATCGCGCGATGCACGTCGGCGATCGTCGCCTCGACGAGCTCGAACCGGAACTCCTGCGACCCGGCGCCCTGCGGCCGCACGAGCGGCAGCCCGACGAGCGCGAGGACCAGGAGGGCGGGCGGGAGAACGAAGAGGGTGCGCTGGGTGCGGGACATGACGTACCTCCTGCGGACGCGGGCCGGACGGACGAGGCGGCGGGCCACAGGCTTCGGGCTTCAGGCCAAAGCCCAAAGCCCAAAGCCCAAAGCCCGGAGCCTGAGCATTACTTCGTTTCGTTGAAGACCAGCTGCGCGTTCGAGCGGATGCGCGCCGCCTGCGCGTTGTACCCGGCCGGCGGCTTCCAGCTGTTCGCCACCTCGTCCACGGTCCTGCCGGCCTTCCTGGCGGCCTGCACTTCGCTCACGTACCCGCGGATGAACTGGATGAAGTCCTTCAGATCCGCGTTCGTGGTCGTTGTGTTGCTGTGGCCGTTGACCAGCACGTCGGCGTTCTTCTCGGAGAACGCCAGCATCTTCGAGAGCGTGTCCGCGTAGCCGACCGCCGTGCCGCCGTTGTTGGCGTCCATGATCGGCAGCTCCTTGCCGGGGAAGACGTCGGCCACGTGCAACACGCGGTGCACCGGGAAGTAGACGAACGCGTCGCCGTTGGTGTGCGCGCGCCCGAAGTAGCGCAGCTCGATCCGCTCGTTGCCGCTCCCGATCGTCATCGTGTCGCGGAAGGTGCGCTTGGCGAGCCCCTTGCCGTTGTTCTCCTTGAAGATGTTCCGCGGATTCGGGTTCGGCGGCGCGGAGGAGTTCGGCCGCATCTCCTTCATGTTGGCGGCGGTGTTCTCGTGCGTCACGATGTCGACCTCGGCCGGGAACTCGACGTTGCCGCTCACGTGGTCGCCATGCGTGTGCGTGTTGACGATCATCGTCACCGGCCGATTGGTGACCTTGCGGATCGCGTCGAGCAGCGGCTGCCCCCATCCGGGGTTCTTCGTGTCGACGACAATGATCCCCTTCTGGGTGATGAAGACGGAGCTGTTGCCGCCGCCGCCCTTCATGACGTAGAGGTTGTCCTTCAGTTTGTCGATCTCGACGACCATCGGCGCCTGCTGCCCGGCGGGGGGTTGCTGGAACGCCGCGACCGTCAGCGACAGCGCGCCGGCCGCCAGCAGGACGCCCGACACGATCCCTCTCCTCATGGGTGCCTCCTGTAGGGCCCCTACTCTACCACCGACCGTCTGGGCTGGAGCGCCTTGAAAGACGCTCTAATTCGTGGAATTCGTGGCCGGCGGCCGCGGGCCGGTATACCGCAGAATCCACATCCCCTGGTTCTTGTTGGTGATGTAGACGTCGTCCCGCCGGTCCCCGAGTTCTGCCGATGAACACACGTCTCGTGTGGCACGGTTCGGGGGGATTGTGCGAAACTGGCCCATCCGCACGGGGTCGTCAACCGCCGACATCGGCGAAAACCCTCGAGAGGACCGCGTGGGTCGACCTACTTCGCTGTAGGCGGCAGTGTCGCCGCGCCGCGCGCGGCGGCAAACATCGGCGATCGAAGTCCAGGATGGGGACCTTATGAGCAGTGTGTCACGTGTGAGTCGCAGGCGGGTGATGCAGTTCGGCCTCCTCTCGGCCGGCGCCACGGCGATGGGGAAGGTGCTGGGCGCGACGGCGTTCGCGCAGGACTTCGGGCCCGGGTCCGGCAGCATCGGCGTGATTGGCGGGCGCGACGAGAAAGCGCTCTTTCCTGGCCCGGACCTGCCGGGCGGCGGCCAGCTCGTGGTCGCGCGTGGCGGAGAAGAACGAGCGGCTCGCCGACGAGTACGCCGCCGCCGGCTTCAAGGAGACGGCGCACGAGTACTACCGGCGCGCCCAGGACTTCTGGTCGAACGCCACGGTGTACGCCGCCGAGCACCACCCGCGGCAGCTCTTGACCTACAAGAAGATGCGCGAGACGTTCGACAAGGCGTGGCAGATGGCGCGCCCGCCCTTCGAGCGCGTCAAGGTCCCGTACGACGGGAAGATCCTCGACGGCTACTTCCGGAAACCCGGCGGCGGCGCGCCCGGCACGCGCTACCCGGCGGTGATTGCCTTCCAGGGCGCCGACTCGATGGCCGAGAACACCATCATGGGCGGCGGTGCCTACACGTCGCGCGCGATGGCCTATCTGGCGGTCGACTTCCCGGGCCAGGGCGCGGCCATGCGCCTGCAGCACCTGCACCTGCCGCCCGACACCGAGCGGGTCGTCAAGGCGATGGTCGACTACCTCGTCACGCGGCCCGACGTGGATCCCAACCGACTCGGGATGCAGGGGATCAGCATGGGCGGCTGGAGCGCGCCGAGGGCAGTGACGGCGGAGAAGCGCATCAGGGCGGTGTGGATGTCGAGCGGCGCCCTGAGCCTCGCGACGGATCTCTTCGACTACTATCCGGCGATTCAGGACCGCGTGCGGTGGATCATCGGCGCGAAGGATCTGGCCGAGGCCCGGAAGGAGGTGCGTGAGTACACGACCGAAGGGCGCGCGCACCTCATCGAGTGCACGATGCTCATCGGTTACGGCGCCGACGACCGCATCATGGATCCGCAGGGCGCCTTCCGCCTGTACCAGGCGGCGGTCAACGCCACGCGCGACATGATTGCCGGCCTGGGCCACCCGCACCACAGCGCGAAGGCAGGCGGGCCGCGCGCCGACCGTCCGGCGACGCTGCAGGACTGGGCGATGCGCCAGCTGCGCGCCGAAACTTAGCGAACCTGCCGGGAACGCGGCTGAAACGCAGCCGGAGACGTCAGCGGTCTCCGGTTGTGTCGATTTTCTTCGGTAATTCGCGCTGGCGTTCGGGCCGTCTCTGCTCGGGATGGCCCTTTTCGTGCCGCAGAGTTGTTGTGTTTTTCAAGACGTCTCTGCATGGACAGGGCCCGTCGGCCATGCGATCCTAGCCGTGTCTTCGAAGGTGGACCATGCCGACAAGCATCAAGCTCGATGACCGTCTGGCGGAAAAGGTGGCAGCGCTCGCCGCCGACGCAGGTCAGCCGATCGACGCCTTCGTCGAACGCGTACTCCAAGGCCTGGTCGACGCGGACATCGAGCTTCGCGACGGGATTCCCGTGTTCCGCATGCCACCCGGCGCACCCGTACTGACCGCCGCGGACGTCAATCGACTCCTGCACAGCGATCTCGATTCGTAGTGATTGGACTGCTCGATGTGAACGCTCTGGTCGCGCTCCTGGTGCCAACTCACGAGCACCACGCGCTGGCGAGGCAGTGGGTCGTCACGCGAGGCGCGACTGCGGGATGGGCGACATGCCCGCTCACGGAGTTGGGTGTTATTCGGGTCTGCGCGCAACTGCCCGTGGGCGCCCGGCCACCGCGGGCCACGGTCGATGCACTCCTCCAGCTTCGGGTGTCAAGTCCCGGGCATCTTTTCTGGCCCGATGCCGTCTCGCCGGCCGTCATGGTCGAACTGCGGCAAGCGGAGACGGCTCGTCAAGTGACGGACCGATACTTATTGGGACTTGCGCGTCGATTTGGAGGACGCGTCGTGACGTGCGATCACGGGTTGGCCGTTGCTGGCGGCGACGATGTCATCAACTTGCTCGATCGCTCAGTGGATGAATGATCGGGATCGATCGTCCGACCGGCCCGATAGCCGTCGAGACTATGGCGCAGCTACTTCCGATGCCGGGCACACAGAGTGGCCCAGAACCGTGCGTAGGGCAGTATGTGAGCGTGCCGCGCCTTCCAGTGAGCGTCGACACCAATCCAGTTTCGCGAAAACTGATGACCGCATTCCGGACAATGTCGCGGTCGGTCAAAAGCAGCGCCACGCAGACAGCATCGACACGCCGCCGACAATTCTTCACGGGAAGAGGCAGCATTAGCCCGTGTGGAATCGCTCGAGTCGAATTGACGAACGTCCAAATGCGGCAACGCTCGTCCTGCACCGACGATCCAGCCTTCGAGCCGTGCAAGCCGCTGATGTTCTTCCGGCAAGTGCGTGATGTCGAACACGGCTGGTGAGTACGTCTTTGCGTACGACGTCCAGCCTGACGGGACCTTGCGCAACCGCCGAAACTTTGCCCGCCTGCAGGACGGGGCGGCGGCTGAAGCAGACGGAATGGCCATCGACAACGACGGGCGTCTCTATGTGTCGGTCTGGGGCGGTGTCGAAGTGTTTGACCCGCAGGGACGGCGCCTGGGGCTGATCCCCGGCAGCGGCCCAGGGAACCTGGCGTTCGCCGGGCCCGACAAGCGGACGCTCTATATCACAGGAGGCACTTCCCTGTCGCGCGTCCAGATGATCGCGCAGGGAATTAAGACCCGCGGCAAGTAGGGGGGACGGAGTCCTGGTCCTTCCGGCTCCAGCGCTCCTCTGAAGTCGGATCAGAGACCTGAAGGTCTCCGGCTACCACGACTCCCGTGGCAGCCGGACGCCTTCAAGCGTTCTACCGTGGTAGCCGGAAGAGCCTTCAGGCTTCCGGATCACGAGGTGGTCTGCAACAGCTTCGTCAGATTGCCGCCGAGGATTGCCTCCTTGTCGGCGTTGCTCAGCCACGACGCGTCGAGCACCAGATCCACGGTGACCGGCCAGTTTAATGGGTTGTCCGTCCCATACACGATCTGGCTCGGCCCCATTTCGTTCACCAGGTGGCGGAGTCCTTCGTCCGAGAAGACCATCGTGTCGACCCAGACCTGCGATCGCAGGTACTCCTTGGGCCGCTTCCGGTTCGCGCAGTTGGCGTTGGTGCGCACGTCGCAGGCGACCTCGGTCCGCATCACGTACGACGGCAGATAGCCGCCCGCGTGCGCCGCGCCGACGCGCAGGTTCGGGAACCGGTCGAACGTCCCGTCGAAGATGAGCCGCGACAGGAAGTACGTCGTCTCGAGCGGGTTGCCGATGATGTTGCCGAGGTCGCCGCGGTCGCGGAGCGCCCCCTCCCTCACGATGTTGTCGGCGCCGCCGGGGTGCATGAACACGACGACGCCCAGCTCGGCGGCTTTGGCCCAGAACGGGTCGAACTTCGGGAGCGAGAGATCCTCGCCGCCCACGTGCCCGCCGATGGCCGCGGCGCGCAGGCCGAGCCGCTTGACGCCGTCCTCCAGTTGCTGCGCCGCCAGATCCGGGAACTGGAGCGACGTCGAGGCCATCGCCACGAACCGGTCCGGGTACTGCGCGACGAACCTGGCGAGCCCCTCGTTCTGGGCACGTACGATGCGGTCGGCGAGGCCGCGGTCCTTGACCTCCCACCACCAGAAGCCGTTGATGCTGAGGACCTGGACGTCGATCCCCTGCCTGTCGATGAGCGCGATGCGATCGGGGCCGAGCGGACGGCCGCCCGCCTGCCGCTCGTACTCGGTGCCCTTGACCACCGGCTCGACCTCGCGCACCGTGGCGTGCGCGTGGATGTCGATGACCCGGACGCGCTTGCCGCCGATCGTCACCTGGCGCCGCGCCGGCGCCCCCTGCCGCGCCGCTGCGTTACCGGGGCGTCCGGCCACGTACGCGCCGGCGGCGGCGCCGGCAATGCCTTTCAAGAAGTTCCTGCGATTTGACATTGTCCTGTCTCCTCCGGTCCGCCTGAAGGCGGACGCCACGTACGTCGAGTGAACACAACGTAGAGTAGCGTCCGGCTTCGTACGTAGCGTGCGGCTTCAGCCGGACCTACGAGCCGATCCGCAGCAGCTTCATCAGGTTGCCGCCGAGGATCGCTTCCTTGTCGGCGTTGCTCAGGGCCGGGTGATCGACGACGTAATCGACGTTCACGGGCCAGCCGAAGGGAATGTCGGTGCCGAAGACGACCTGGCCGGCGCCCATTTCGGCGACCAGATGCCGCAGGCCGTCCGCCGTGAAGACCATCGTGTCGGCGAGGATCTGCGACCGCATGTACTCGCTCGGCTTCTTCTTGATGATGCAGTTCTGGTTCGGCCGCCCGCACGCCACCTCGGTGCGTCCCAGGTACGACGGCAGATAGCCCCCGCCGTGCGCGCCGCACACCTTCAGCGCCGGGAACTTGTCGAAGGTGCCGTCGAAGACGAGCCGCGACAGGAAGACCGTCGTCTCGAGCGGGTTGCCGACGATGTTGCCGAGCCCGCCGCGTCCGGCGAGCGCGCCCTCCTTGAGGAGGTTCTGCGAGCCGTTCGGGTGCATGAAGACGAGCTCGCCCATCTCGGCCGCCTTTGCCCAGAAGGGGTCGAACTTCGGCAGCGACAGGCTCTCGCCGTTGACGTGGCCGCCGACGGTCACCCCGCGCGCCCCGTACTTCGTCACCGCTTCCTGCAGCATCTCGGCCGCCAGATCGGGGAACTGGAGCGGCACCGACGCCATGCCGACGATTCGATCCGGGTGTGCCCGGTGCCACTTCGCCAGCGTCTCGTTGTGGTGGCTGCAGATCGCGCGCGCGCGCCCGCGGTCCTTCGCTTCCCACCACCAGAAGTCGTTGACGCTGACGGCCGCGAGGTCGATCCCCATCTTGTCGAGCGTCGCGACGCGGTCGTCGAAGGACGCGCCCTTCATGTACTCCTCGAACGGCGTGCCCTTGACGATCTCGGCCGGGATCGGCATGTCCCAGTGGTTGTGGACGTCGATGACGCGCACACGGCGGCCGCCGACGGTGACCTGGCGGCGCGTCTGCGCCTGCGCCGCGAGGCCGTGCCCGGCCAGACACACGCCAGCCGCGGCGCCGGCGACGGTCGTGAGGAACTGTCTGCGATTCGGCACGTGTGCTCCGGTTGGTGGTTCGTGGTTGGTGGTTCGTGGTTTGGTCGTCTCCCGCCTTGCTACCAACCACCAACCACCAACCACCAACCACCAACGAATTACGACGTAATCCGCAGCAGCTTCGTGAGGTTGCCGCTCAGGATCTGCTCCTTCTCCGCGTTGTTGAGGACCGGCGCGTTCAGCACGAGATCCACCGTCACCGGCCAGTTGAACGGGTTGTCGGTGCCGTAGACGATCTGGCTGACGCCCACCTCGGCCACCAGATGCCGCAGCCCTTCCTCGGAGAACACCATCGTGTCGATCAGGATCTGCGACCGGAGGTACTCCTTGGGCCGCTTCTTGTTCGCACAGTTGGCGTTCGCGCGCACGTCGCACGCGACGTCCGTCCGCATGACGTACGACGGCAGATAGCCTCCTGCGTGGGCG
>JACPTI010000104.1 GCA_016192845.1 Acidobacteriota bacterium | reverse complement strand
ATGGCTCGAAGAGCTGTAACACCTGGCGACTGGACGTTATGTAGAGAGCAATCGTGTTTCGCCCACGTCAATGAACCAGGAAAGCCACCAACCCCGCGGCGGCTCTGCATAACGTCCGACTATGGATATCAAGCGCTTATCCGTTCCAGCAGATAAGCGCTGTGGACAACTGCGCTCTTTGCAGTTGTCCAAGTTCCTTGTGGGCGCGTTCTGTGCGTCCACAGGGACGGCAGCGTCCACATCGTCGTCGGTCGCGCGAAAACTTGCAAGGACGTTGAGACACCGAACTCCTGTGGCGATACTCGAAAAGGGGGATACCAGAGAGCGGCCCCCCTCGAGAAGATCGTTCCTGGGGCATCCTGAGCGGTGGTGTCGTCGCGCCGACCCCGGCGATCTGCCGGATCACGCACATCGCTCGTTCCTGAGGCCGGACCGCGCCCGTTGTTCGAACACGGCCGGACTAACGTAACCGATGGTCGAGTGCCGGCGCCGTTGGTTGTAGAACACCTCGATGTAGTCGAACAGCTCCATCTTCGCCCCGCCGCAGCTCTCGAACCGATCCGCGAGCTCGCTCTTCAGCGACGAAAAGAAGGCTTCCATCACCGCGTTGTCGTAACAGTCGCCGCGACGACTCATGCTGCAGGTGATGCCGTGCGCATCCAGCATCCGCTGGTAGTCCTCGCTCGTGTACGTGCCGCCCTGGTCCGAGTGGTGGAGCAGGCCGGCCTCGGGGCACCGCCGCTTGAGGGCCATGCCGAGCGCTTTCAGCGCCAGGTGCCGGTCATTCACGGCACTGACGGCCCAGCCGACGACAAAGCGCGAGAACAGATCGAGAATCGCGGCCAGATACAGCTTCCCGCTCTCGCCGATCACGAACTCGGTGGTATCCCCGACCCACCGCTGGTTGGGCGCCTCGGCCGTGAACGCTCGATCCAGCAGATTCGCTGCCACGGGTTGATCAGGGTCGCTGATCGTCGTGCACTTGAAGCGCTTCCGCGGGCGGGCTTGCAATCCGTCCTCCTGCATCAACCGGATGACGCGTTTCCGGCTCACCCGCTCCTGCTGCTCGAGGAGGTCTCGGTGAATCCGCGGGCTCCCGTACCGGTGCTTGCTGGCCTCGAACGACGTGCGCACCAGGACCTTCAACCGGCGATCCCGCTGCGCGTGCGCCGATTCTGGCCGCCGCGACCATGCATAGAACCCGCTCGACGAGGGTGCATTCCTCATTTGTTGTCAGGGGGCGTGACAGTCTTCGCGGCGGTGTAGTCGGCGAAGACTTGAGGGAAGGTGCCGTTGTAGATTGCGCAGCGGATTCGAAGCATGGCATTACCGTTGCCCTCCAACCACCACGCTCCGGAGCGCTTCAGCCGGACATGACAAATCAGCTTGTTCGCGGACTCGATCCCGCCGCTGCCTCGAGGCAACCCGCGGCGACGGAGTTCGTCGTAGCCAAAGCGCTCGGATTGGCCGGCGAGGTACACGGCGAGCGTGCGGATCTCCTCCGCGGCCGCCGGGCTGCGTGGTCGCATCCGTTTGAGTCCGCCGAGGGTGCGTCCCAGCTCGTTGAGCGCCAAGCGGGTCAAGACCGCTTCGGTCCACTCGTGAGCCTCCAGCGTGCCCTCGCCGAACTGCGCGTGCGCGGTCGCATGGACATGCTCGGCGCAGTGGTAGTAGTCGAGGATCTCCTCGCCGTCGGGGAAGTGCCGACGCATCACGTCCCAGGTCCACTCCGCGCCGTCGGCCACCAGGGCAAGACGGACCTGGTCCCGGGGGATGCGTGACGCGATGATCCCGAGAGCCGTCGAGACGTGTTCCTTGTCGCCGATCTCGTGCCAGCTCGCCACGTGGATGATGCGGTGATCGCGACCCAGGAGGTAGAGCCGGACACCCTTGGCTTCCCGCCACGCGCCCGGCCCACGTTTCTTCTTTCGCCCACCCGCGGGGCGCGTGGGGGCATGAGCGCCATCGCAGGCGACCACCAAGACCGGACGGCGGTGCGACCCGGCACGGGCATCCTCGATCCGACGGCCGATCTCGTCGGCCGGTGGCACGACGCGCTCCAGCCGGGCGGCCTCGCCGACCGCGTTGAGCGTGCCGTGGATGAAGTGCGCGGACGCCTGCACGCCCGTGAGCCGCTGGAACTGCTCTTCGCTGAGGCCGAACGGGATCTCCGCTCCCAGCCGGGTCGATCGCTCCTGAATGTCGAACTGGTGGGTGGCCGCGGCGAGCTGGAGCTGCTCATCCAACGGGTGACACCCTGTGCCGCACGACCGGCAGTAGAAGTACGGCCGGTAGAGGATGATCCGCCCGTGCAGCGTGGAGAGTTCCTTCGGGTCCGACCGCCACGAGCGCAGCGTTCGGCCACACGCGCACGTCCACGCCTTCTGCGTCAGCTCGGCGGCGTAGCGCTGCTTGAGCGCGGTCTCCAGGCACGTCGCCAAGAGGTGCTGCCGCGAGATCATGAGCCGTTCGCTGAGCGCTCGGAGGGTGGGCGCGTGCTCTCCTTCCGCCTCCAGGTCGTCCAGCAGCTTATCCAGGGCGTCGTGCGCCATCTTCCGAGCACCCGCGCCGCGGCAGTCCCGAAGCAGTGCCGGGAACGCCATGTCAGCGCACCCGCAGCCGCGCGGCGGCGTCCTTCACCAGCGGGTAGAGTAGCACCCGCTTGGGGGCCGCACCCAGTCGCCGGCTGTGCCGGTCCATTCGTCCACGTCCAGTCGTCTGCCCCAGCGTGATCCAATTGGCCGCACGGTAGCAGCCCCCGTCGAAACGAGTGGGGTCGACCAAGGTCTCCAAGAGCACGGGTTCCACGCCGTAGGCCGCCTTCCAGTCCTCCCGGATCCGTTTCGCGAGCCGTGACAGGATCGTGCTCGCCAGGTTCTGGGCCCGCACCCAGGGCAGGATCAGGAAGCGGCTGTTATTGACCACCAACTGGAGGTTCCGGGTCCGCACCGCGTCGTCCCATCCCACCCACGCGTCGCGGCTCGCCATGCGCCAGGCGGGGCTTGAGAACTGCAGACACGCCACGACCGTTCGAGTCGGACTCGAGGCGTACACCAGATAGCGGAGTTGCGCCCCGAACGGCACCCGGTACCCCAGGTAGTGATAGCGGCCCACCAACTCCCGAAATAGTCGCTGCGCGTCTGGCCCTTCGACACGCTCGACCACGATCGGACCGAGGTCGCCGACCATTCCCGTGAACGGAGGCTGCGCGTTTCCCAGCGGCGTGATCGGGATGCTGGTGGACGACCCACGTGGACGACCCGCGCGCTTGTCCGGAAGGACCAACACGCCCGCCCGCGCCAGGCGTTCCAGGAACTCGCGGGCCTCCCGCGCCTTCAACCGCCCGTTGGGTCGACGCCAGTCGAGCCACTCGCAGGCCGTGAGCGCCAACTCGCCCCGGCTGAGCCCAGGAAACCGCGCCACCACGTCCTGGATCAGCGCACGTTCGTTCGGCTGGACTTCCCGGCCGCAGAACCTCCACGCCACATCGTGCACGGGCGCCTCCTCCGCACCCTGAGGCTACAAGGTGGCGATCGATTTGTCCAGTGAAACTTTCAACAAATTGGGAATGCTCCCCTGGCCGAGCGTCGCGCCTGTTGGTTACGTGAATAGCCCTGTCACGCGTCGAATCGAACCCGATCCGGAGCGCGCACCGGTCATCGTGAAGCTCTTTGAGTGGTACGCGTCAGGTGAGTTGTCGCTAAAGGCGATCACGAAGAAGGCCGCCGCCGCAGGTCTGACGAACAGGTCGTCGGGCCAACCGCTCGTTAAGGCCAAGATCCATCAAATCCTGCAGAATCCGATTTACTGCGGCGACTTCTACTGGCTGGGCCATCTGTACGAAGGGCATCACGAACCGCTCATCTCACGCGACCTCTATCAACGGGTCCAACAAGTCTTCGAGGCGGCGAATCACCCTAAACAGGGCAAGCGGCAGCACGCCTTCGTCGGTTTGCTGACGTGCGGTCGTTGCGGCTGCGCGTACACCGGGGAGATCAAAAAGGAACAGTACATCTACTACCACTGCACCGGCTACCGCGGCGCGTGCGGCAATACGTACATCCGAGAAGAGGAACTGGCTCGTTTGCTCGGTGAAGTGGTGAAACGGGTCCGTATCCCGACGGAACTCGCTGACAAGGTCGCGGAAGCTCTTCGTGAGAGCCAGTCAGACAAGGAGCAGTTCGCGCGCACGACGTTGATGCGCCTTCAGCAGCAGCAGCTCCTCCTGAGGACCAAGCTCGATCGAGCGTACGACGACCGTCTAGGCGGACGGATTTCCGACGAGCTCTGGAGCAGCAAGTCTACTGAGCTGGAAGCCGAGCTTCAGCGCGTGCGCGCCGAAATGGCGCGACACGAGCGGGCGAGCCACGAGTACGAGGCAACCGGCCTTCAGATTTTAGAACTCGCGCAAAGCGCCTATTCTCTATACGTTACGCAGAATGCGCAGGAACAGGCTCGATTGGTGAAAATGCTGCTATCGAACTGCACGTTCGATCGCGGAAGTCTCAGTCCCACCTACAGTAAGCCGTTCGACCTCTCCGCGAAAGGTACTGAAACTGGAGATTGGCTCCTCAGGCTGGACTCGAACCAGCAACCCTCCGGTTAACAGCCGGATGCTCTGCCATTGAGCTACTGAGGAGTAGAGGCGGGACGCGGACAAACGTCGAACCTTCCGATCTTACTGATTCCGCAGCCGTTGGACAACTCCGGCTGGGAGCACCCACGCCCTGGTCCGGCTGAAGCCGGATGCCACGTACCTACGATTTCTTCTTGCGCCGGCCAACCCGTCCCTTCTCACCGCCGGTGATGCCGAGCTGGACGCCGGTGCCGATGGCGCCGAGCGCGAGCCACGCAAACGGCACCCACCGCTGCCCGGGCGCGGGGTTCATCGGATACGCCACCCACACGTCGCCGCTCGCCGCCGCCGCGAGCGCCGCGCGATCGCCCAGCGCCGCCATCGCCCCGACGATCATCGTCCAGGCGCCGCCGAAGCCGGTGCCGACGATGATGAAGTAGCGCTGCAGGTACATGGCCGCGGTGGCCCCCGCAATGGAGAGAAACACCACCACCAGAAAATGCGGATCGCGATCGCTCGTGGCGAAGAACAGGTTCGCGGCGGTCGCGCCGAGCCCGGCCCCGATCAGCGCCACGCCGACGAAGTACGCCGCAATCAGGATGCCCGCGCCGACGAGCCCGCCGACGACCGCCGCGATGATCATCGGCCCGGTGTCGCTCACGCCGAAGATCGAGCTGGCCGCCAGCGCGCCGAGGATGAACCCGAAGATCGCCAGCACGATCCGGAAGAGGCGATAGCCGAAGAAGCAGGCGACGATGCCGCCGACGAGCAGCACGATCGCTGCCGGCAGCTGATAGGTGGCGGGGAGCATCGTCAATCGGCGATCTACGATCTAGATGTCGCGGCGCCCTTCCATGGCGCGCGTCATCGTCACTTCGTCCGCATACTCTAAATCAGAGCCGACCGGAATGCCCATGGCAATCCGCGTGACGCGGACGCCGAGCGGCTTCAGCAGCCGCGCCAGATAGAGCGCCGTCGCCTCCCCCTCGACGGTCGGACTGGTGGCGAGAATCACTTCCTCCACGCCGCCGGCGCCGACGCGATCGAGCAGCCCCTTGATCTTCAGGTCGTCCGGGCCGACGCCGTGCAGCGGCGAGAGCGTCCCCATGAGCACGTGATAGAGGCCCTTGAACTCGCGCGTCTTCTCCACCACCATCACGTTCTGCGGCTCCTCGACCACGCAGATCAGGCGGCGGTCGCGCGACGCGCTCGTGCAGAACGCGCACGGATCCGTGGCGGTGATGTTGTTGCAGACGGAGCAGTAGGTGACCTGCTCCTTCACGTCGCGAATCGCCCCGCAGAGGCGCTCGGCGTCCTCGCGCGGGTTCTTCAGGATGTGAAACGCGAGCCGCTGCGCTCCCTTGGCGCCAATGCCCGGGAGCTTCTGCAACTGCTCGATCAGTCGTGCAAGGGGCTCGGGAAGGGACAAGTTTTAGAGGCCGGGAATCTTCAGGCCGCCCATCAGGCCGCTCATCGTCTGGCCGAGCTGCTCGTCGACCTTGCGGCCGGCATCGTTGACCGCCGCGACGATGAGGTCCTGGAGCATCTCGAGATCGTCTTTCGAGACCACGTCGGGATCGATCGTGATCGACTGGATCTGCTTGGTGCCGTTCATGACGACGGTCACCATGCCGCCGCCGGCGGTCGCCTCGACGCGCATGTCCGCCATCTGCTTCTTCAGGCGCTCCTGCATCTCCTGCGCCTGTTTCATCATCTGCTGAATGTTCATGCCGGCTTTGGGCTTTGGGCTTCGGGCTAAAGCCTAACGCCCAAAGCCTGAAGCCGGATTACATTTCTTCCACATCCCGGATCTCCGCGGGGAAGACGTCGAGCATCGCCTGTACGGCGGACGAGGCGAGCGCTTCGGCCTTCAGATCGCGCTGGGCGGGCGCCGCGGCCGCGGCCTTCTCCACCTGCGCGGCGGACGCCGGCTGCGGCGGCTCCTCCGCCGGCTGCGGCGATCCGGCCGCCTGCACGGCGCTCACCGTGATCTTGCGGCCTGCCACGCGCTCGGCCGCCGCCTCGAGCCACGGCCGCGTCTGCTCGAACTGCTCGCGGAGTGCGCGATGCGTCGGCAGGAACGTGAACGTGATCGCCGCCTCCGTCACGTCGATGCGCTGCGCCTGCGCCACGACGGTGTTGTAGAAGAAGGCTTTGGCCGCGCGCACCTCATTCAGGAACTTGTCTTTCAGCGAACCAGACGCACCAGACGGTGCGATGGTGCGATCGTGCGACGGTGCGACGGTGCGTCCGACGGTGCGAGGGTGCGAGGGTGCGAGGGTGCCAGGGTTCGATGGTGCGACCGTGCGCGCAGACGGCGAGGGTGCGACGGTGCGGGCCCCGAGCTGCTCCAGCAGATCCGTCAGCGGCACGAGCTTCCGCAGGTGCATCCACCGCAGCAGCACCATCTCGAAGTGATAGCGCGGCTGCGACGAGCTGCGGATCTCCTGCTCCGCCTTCGCGAGCAGATCGAACGCGCGCAGCAGGTCCTCGCGGGAGAAGCGGCCGCCGAGCGCTTTCAGCCGGTCCACCTCTCCCTCCGCCAGCTCGCCGTCGCCCGCGCGGGCGGGGTCGATCGCCAGCAGCATCATGTCGCGCACGACGCGCGCCAGCTCGCGGACGACCAGCCTGAGGTCGTGCCCCGACTCGACGGCGCGGTCGGCGAGCGCGAACGCGCGGGGGCCATCCTCGGCCACCACCGCGTCGACGAGCTCGAACAGCAGGTCGCGTCCGACCAGCCCGAGCACCGCCGACACCTCGTCCACGGTCACGCGGTCGCCGGCAAACGCCACCACCTGATCGAGCGCGCTCTGCGCGTCGCGCATGCTCCCTTCCGCCGCCCGCGCAATCAGCGCCAGCGCCTCGTCTGAGGCGTCGATATGCTCCGCGTCGGCGATCTTCCGCAGCTGCTGGGCGATCGCCCTGGCGGAGATCGTCCTGAACTCGAACACCTGCGATCGCGACAGGATCGTGTCGGGAATCTTGTGCAGCTCGGTCGTCGCCATCATGAAGACGACGTGCGCGGGGGGCTCCTCGATCGACTTGAGCAGCGCGTTGAACGACGGGGTGGAGAGCTGATGGACCTCGTCGATGATGAAGATCTTGTGGCGGTCGCGGACGGGCGCGATCGGCAGCCCCGCGATCACCACCTCGCGGATGTTGTCTATGCCGGTATGGCTCGCGGCATCGATCTCGAGCACGTCGATGTCGCGCCCCTGGGCGATCTCGACGCATGCGTCGCAGACGCCGCACGGGTCCGCACTCGGGCCGTGCACGCAGTTGAGCGCCTTCGCCAGGATCCGCGCGGTGGTCGTCTTGCCGCAGCCGCGCGGGCCGGCGAAGACGAAGGCGTGCGCCAGCCGGCCGCTGGCGATGGCGTTGCGCAGCGTCCGCGTCACCGGCTCCTGGCCGACGACCTCGTCAAACCGCTGCGGGCGCCACTTGCGCGCGAGAACCTGGTAAGCCGCCATGCAACTCAGGAGACAGGAGACAGGAGTCAGGAGTCGGGAGGTGAGCCGAACCGCGACCCGGTGCACCTGCGGCACACCTCAGGGTCTACTTAGCGCTGCTGCCTTCCGGCCCTGACGCGGTTCGCAGGCTGAAGTCGCACAGGGTCCGGGCCGCGGTGCAGCTCACCAGACCGTCAGTATAACAGCCGCGCCGCCAGCTTTTCGTACAACCCGACCGCGGCGCGCAGCTCATCGACCGCCACGTGCTCCTCGTCGGTATGCGCCACGTGAATCGAGCCGGGACCGACGAGCAGCGGCGTGCCCCAGCGGCCGAGCAGCGGCACGTCCGTGGTGTAGGGAAACACCGCGGTATCGAAGCCGGGCACGGTATGCAGCCGGACGGCCGGGATATCGAGGACGTGCTCGATCGACACGAGGCTTTCCACCACGCGAAGCGCGGCGCGCACCGGCGCGGCCTCGCCCACCAGCCGGAACAGCAGCTCCGCCGACGCCCGCGGCGAGACGACGTTCGGCGCGACGCCCCCTTCGATCAGCCCCACCGTGTAATGGGTCCGGCCGAGCAGCGGATCCTCCGGCAGCTCGAGGCCGCGGATCACCATCAGCGCGTCGAGCAGCTTGTCGATCGCCGACTCGCCGAGCTCGGGAAACGCCGAGTGCGCGGCGCGTCCCGCCGCATGCAGCCGGACGCGCAGCACGCCCCGCGTGGCGGCGCCCAGGCGGTTGTCGGTCGGCTCGCCGTCGACGAGATACCGCACGCCGGCCGGCGCCCGCCGATTCGCCGTCTGCGCGCCGTCGCTGCCGCGCTCTTCTCCGGCCACGAACAGCAGCGCCACCCGCCGCTCGCCGCCGGCGCGCAGACGCTCGGCCGCCGCCACCTGCGCTGCAAGAATCCCCTTGGCGTCGCACGCGCCGCGGCCGAAGAGCAGGCCCCTTTCCTCGCGGCTCGGAAAGAACGGCGGGACGCAGTCGACATGCGTGGAAAAGACGAGCTGCGGCGCCTCATCGACGCACGCGAAGACGTTGAAGCGGCCGTCGGCGACCGGCTGCTCCTCGACGCTATAGCCCCGCCCGCGGAGGAACCGCGCGAGCCACGCTCCCACCTCTCCCTCACGTCCGGTCGTCGAATCGATGTCGATGAGGCTGTGCGCGAGGGGCAGCGGGTCGATTGAATCCAGCGCAGACGTCATGTCCACGTACCACCGAGGCGCCGAGACACCGAGAAACCAATTTGAATTCGGTCTCGGTGCCTCGGTGTCTCGGTGTTCCGTCGAGAGAACGAGCTCAACGAATCCATCTTTCGAGCTCGGTGCGCGCGTCGGTCCGCTCGTCGCGGTACTTGACGATAACGGGCGTGGCGAGCGAGAGGCCCCACTCGCGGCCGGCGCCGACAGTGACGGCCCGGGCGCCCGGGACGACCACCGCGCCTTCCGGGACCACGAGCGGCTCCCCGGCGGCCGGCGTGATGATGCGCCCGTTCGGCAGGTCGTAGATCGGCGTCGACCCGGTGAGGATCGTGCCCGAGGCGAGCACGGCGCGCCGCTTGACGATCGCCCCCTCGTACACGCCGCAGTTGCCGCCGACGAGCACCTCGTCCTCGACGATCACCGGCATCGCGCCGACCGGCTCGATGACGCCGCCAATCTGCGCCGCGGCGCTGAGGTGCACCTTCGCGCCGACCTGCGCGCACGAGCCGACGAGCGCGTGCGAGTCGACGAGCGTGCCCTCGCCGACCCACGCACCGATGTTGATGTACATCGGCGGCATGCAGATCACGCCGGCGCCGAGGTACGCCCCCTCGCGGACCGACGAGCCGCCCGGCACGATGCGGACGCCGCTCGAGCCGTCCAGGCGCTTGAGCGGCATCGTGTCCTTGTCGAAGAAGGGCCAGCGGCCGCCGACGCTCATGTCCGCCAGGTCGCCGAAGCGGAAGCCGAGGAGGATCCCCTGCTTGACCCAGACGTTCACGCGCCAGCCGGCGGGCGAGGCGGGATCCGGTTCGGCGGCGCGCACGCGTCCCGCCGACAGCTCGCCGCGGAGGCGGAAAAAAGCCTCGCGCGCCGCCTCGCGCGCCGCACCATTCCCCTGCTCGAAGAGCGTGGCGATCTGCCGGGCGAGGTCGGTCACACACGCTCACCCCACCGCGCAGGCGCGGCGGGGACCCCGGGGTCAGCCGATCCGAGCAGCTTCAGCTCCTGCAGCACCTTCATGATCTTGTCGCGCGCCGCAGGGCTCGGGGGCACGAGGGGCAGACGATAGGCCTCTTCCAGCAGGCCCATGGCGGCCATGGCCGCCTTGATCGGGATCGGGTTCGCCTCGCAGAAGTTCACCTGGAGGAACGGGAGCAGCCAGTGGTGCAGCCGGCGCGCCGCGGCGAAGTCGCCCTTTTCGGCGAGCTCGATCACCTGGACCATCTCCACCGGGATCGCGTTCGACGCGACCGAGATGAGCCCGCGCCCGCCGATTGCCATCACCGCCACGGCAATCGGGTCGTCGCCGCTGAGCAGCAGGAAGTCGTCCGGACAGGCGCGGACGATCTCGCTCATCTGCACGACATTGCCCGACGCTTCCTTCACGCCGACGATGTTGCGGATGGCCGAGAGGCGCGCGACGGTCTGCGCCTCGAGGTTGACGCCGGTGCGGCCGGGCACGTTGTAGAGCACGATGGGCAGCGACGTGCTCTCGGCAATCGCCTTGTAGTGCTGGTACAGCCCTTCCTGTGTCGGCTTGTTGTAGTACGGGGTCACCGACAGGATGCCGTCGACGCCGAGCCGCTCCAGCTCGCGGACGAGCGCGATTACCTCGCGCGTGTCGTACCCGCCGGCGCCGGCGAGCACCGGCACGCGGTGCGCCGCCTCGTCGACGACGAGCTCCGACACGCGCAGCTTTTCGCTGTGGCCGAGCGTCGGCGCCTCGCCGGTGGTGCCACACGGCGAGAGGAAGTGGATGCCGCCTTCGATCTGACGGCGCACCAGCCGGCGCACCGCCGTTTCATCGATCGAGCCGTCCTTCCGGAATGGGGTGACGAGCGCGGTTCCGGCGCCGGTGAATGGCGTGCGCATGATTACCTCTCAGCAAGGCGCAATGCCCAATGCTCAATTGCCAACATACGCGAGCATGCTGTGTTGGGCATTGGGCATTATGCATTGGGCATTGATCCTCCTCCCAGCACATCCTTCATTGTGAACCAGCCGCGGCGCCCGTGGATCCACCGCGCGGCCAGGAGCGCGCCGGCGGCGAAGCCGCGCCGGTCGCGCGCCGTGTGCGTCAGCTCGATGGTATCCGAAGGCCCGTCGAAGCCGACGGTATGGATGCCGGGGATCGCGCCCGCTCGGGTCGATGACATGTCGATCGGGCGGCGGTAGCCCGCCTCGACCATCGCGTCGCGCAGCAGGAGCGCCGTCCCCGACGGCGCGTCGCGCTTGGTGGCGTGGTGCGCCTCGTGAATCCAGGCGCCGTACTGCTCGTGTGCCTGCAGCAGCCGCGCCGCCTCGGCGACGATCATCTGAAACAGGTTCACGCCGATCGAGAAGTTCGCCGACGCCACCACGCCGAGCCCCGCGCCCTCCGCCCGACCGCGCAGCTCGGCCGCGTGCTCGGCCCAGCCGGTCGTCCCGATGACCACAGGCAGCTTGCGGTCGACGTAGCGGGAAAAATTCGCCCGCAGCGCCTCGGCCGTGGAGAAGTCGACCGCCACGTCGGCCGGCACCAACCAGTCGTCCATGCCGACGTCGATCCGGCCCGCCACCTCGCAGCCGTGGCCGGGTGCCAGCTCCTCGACGAGCCGGCCCATCTTGCCGTAGCCGACGAGCAGCAGCTTCAGCGGGACGGTCACCCGAAAAACTCCTCGTGGAGCCGGTGCATGGCGTGGGGCAGGTCCGTCTGCCGCATGATGACCGTGATGTTCCGGCGCGAGGCCGCCTGCGAGATCATCCGCAGCGGCATTTCCTCGAGCACGCGCACGACGCGGGCGGCAATCTCGGGCTCGGCGCGGAGCCGGTCGCCCACGGCGCAGAGCAGCGCCATCTCCCCCTCGATCGACACTTCGGCGAACTCGGACAGCGCCTCGACGATCGAGTCGAGGTGCCGCCGATCGTCCACCGTCACCGACACGCTCACCTCCGACGTGGTGACCACGTCGACGGCCGTGCGAAACCGCTCGAACACCTCGAACACCCGCCGCAGGAAGCCGTACGCCATCAACATCCGGCTCGACGTGATGTCGACGACCGTCAGGTCCCGCTTGGCGGCCATCGCCGTCAGCTCGTGGCCGTCGGGGTTCGGCTCCGCGGTAATCAGCGTGCCGGCGCCGCCCGGTTTGCGGGAGTTGAGGATGCGGACGGGTATGTTGCGCTCCACGGCCGGGTGGATCGTACTCGGATGCAGCACCTTCGCGCCAAAATATGCGAGCTCGGCCGCCTCGGCGAACGAGAGCCGCGGCACCAGGCGCGGCTGCGGAATGATGCGGGGATCGGCCGTCAGCATGCCGTCGACGTCGGTCCAGATCTGAATCTCGCCCGCGTCGATGCCCGCCCCGACTATCGCCCCCGAATAGTCCGAGCCGCCGCGCCCCAGCGTCGTCGTGTGCCCTTCGGCGGTGGCGCCGATGAAGCCGCCCAGCACGGGCACACGCCCGTCGGCCACCAGCGGGACCACCAGCGCGCGGAGCGCCGCCGTCGTCTCGCGCATGAGCGGCGCGGCGCGCGTGTGATCGTCGTTGGTGACGATCGCCCGCCGCGCGTCGACCCATTCAGCGGGCAGCCCGGCGTGCACCAGCGCGGCAGCCACGATGCGGGAACTGAGCAGCTCGCCCATTGCGGCAATCACGTCGAGCGTGCGCAGCGAGACCTCGCGCAGCACGGCCAGGGCGCAGACGACGGCCGTCAGCTCGTCGAACTGGGCGTCGATCTGGGAGGTGAGCGCGGCGAGCGCACCGTCGCCGGCGAGCGCGCGCGCCATCGCGAGGTGCCGTTCGCGCAGGCGGCCGACGTGCGCCAGCGCCTGGTCGGCACGGGCGGCGCCGGCCTCGGCCGCAATCGCCAGCAGCGTGTCGGTGACGCCGCTCAGCGCGGAGACGACGACGACCGGGCCGCGGCCGTCGCGGGCCCGCGGGGCGCGGGCGATCTCGATGAGGCGTCGGACCGCATCCGGATCGGCCACCGACGTCCCGCCGAATTTCTGGACGACCATGTGGGCTAATTTAGCTGGTAGCCGGTAGCCGGTAGCCGGTAGCTGGTAGCCGGTAGCCGGTAGCCGGTAGCCGGTAGCCGGTAGCCGGTAGCCGGTAGCCGGTAGCAGTTGGTAGATGGTAACTGGTAGTCGCCGAACCTGCTACCAACTACCAACTACCGACTACCGACTACCAGCTGGCGGCGCGCGTCCTTCGCCACGCCGAGGATGATGCGCAGCACGCGGCGGAGCGGCTCGGCGGCGCCCCAGAGCAGCTGGTCGCCGACGGTGAACGCCGCGAGGTACTCCGGCCCCATCGCAAGCTTGCGCAGGCGACCCACCGGGACGCGCAGCGTGCCCGTCACCGCCGCCGGCGTCAGCTCGCCGAGCGTCGCCTCACGCTCGTTGGGCACCACGTGCACCCACTCGTGCGCGCCGGCGATCATCGCCTCGATCTCGGGCAGCGGGACATCGCGCCGCAGCTTCACGGTGAGCGCCTGGCTGTGGCAGCGCATCGCGCCGATGCGGACGCAGATGCCGTCGACGGGGATTGGCGCGTCGGAGCGGCCGAGGATCTTGTTGGCCTCCGCCATCCCCTTCCACTCCTCGCGGCTCTGCCCGTTGCCCAGGTCCTTGTCGATCCACGGGAGCAGGCTTCCGGCGAGCGGATGCCCGAACTCGGTCACCGGGAGCGTGCCGCCGCGCAGCGTGTCGGTGACGCCGCGGTCGATGTCGAGGATGGCAGACGAGGCGTCGGTGAGGCGCGAGGCGACGCCGGCGTGCACGACGCCCATCTGCGCGATCAGCTCGCGCATATGCTTCGCCCCGGCGCCCGACGCTGCCTGGTACGTCATCGCGCTGACCCATTCCACGAGGCCGGCGCGGAACAGCCCCGCCATCGCCATGAGCATCAGGCTGACGGTGCAGTTGCCGCCGATGAAATCGCCGACGCCGGCGTCGAGCGCGCGGTCGATCACGTCGCGATTGACCGGATCCAGCACGATCACGGCGTGGTCCTTCATGCGCAGCGTCGATGCGGCGTCGATCCAGCAGCCGGTCCAGCCGGCGGCGCGCAGGCGCGGGTACATCTCGGTGGTGTAGTCGCCGCCCTGACAGGAGATGAGGACGTCGGCCCCGGCGAGCGCCTTCACGTCGCGCGCGTCGCGGACCGGAGGCGCCGCCTTGCCGATCGCCGGCGCCGCGGCTCCGAACTGCGACGTGGAGAAAAAGACCGGCTCAATCAGGTCGAAGTCGCGCTCCTCCCGCATGCGCTGCAGGAGCACGGAGCCGACCATCCCGCGCCAGCCGATGAGCCCTGCCTGCATCGCCACTCCCGCATCATACCAAGCCATACTGTACAAGTCACAATGGTAACCACGAAGGCACGAAGGTCACGAAGGTCACGAAAGCCTCTTGTGGTTCGTGATCTTCGTGGCTTTCGTGATCTTCGTGGTTCCTACTTCGGCTCGAAGTTCAACGCGAGGCCGTTGATGCAGTACCGCAGCCCGCTTGGCGGCGGGCCGTCGTCGAAGACGTGGCCGAGGTGCCCGCCGCACCCGCTGCAGTGCACCTCCGTCCGCGTCATGCCGAAGCTGCGATCGACACTCGTGCCGATGGCGCCTTTGATCGGCGCGAAAAAGCTCGGCCAGCCGGTGCCGCTCTCGAATTTGCGCGCTGCCTGGAAGAGCGGCTGGCCGCAGCCGGCGCACCGGAACGTGCCAGGCCGGTGCTCGGCGAGGAGCGCGCAGGAGCCGGGCGGCTCGGTAGCGTGCCCGCGCAGCACCGCGTACTGCTGCGGTGTCAGCGTGCGCCGCCACTCCTCGTCCGACTTCTGGACTGGAAGTCGCTCAGGCTTCATACAGTCTTGACGCCAGCTTCACGCCGCCCGGACCTGGTCCCGACTATACTCCACCCGCCGTGCGCAGTTTGCTCGAGAACGTCCGGCGCAGCCACAAGGTGGTGGCGCTCTTCGGCCTGATGGTGCTGCTGCCGGCCGTCGTGTTTGGGGTGCTGATCGTCCGGGCGGTCCGCAGCGAACGGGCGCGGCTGGCCTACGACCGGGCCCAGCGTCAGCAGCAGATCGTCCAGTTCGTCGAGGCGGACCTGCGGAGCTGGCTCTTTTCGCCCGGCCCCGGCGCGGCGCGCGGCGACGCGCTGGTTCGGTTCGACATCCAGGCCGACCGTATCGTGTTCCCTGACTTTCAGCTGTCGTGGCCGGCGAGCGAGTCGCCGCAACTGCGCCCCGCCGAAGCGGGGCCGCCGTCGGGGCCGCCGACGGCCGCCGTGGTGACCGAACATTACTTTCCGCGCATACAGGCGTTCCGCCGCGACACCGCCAGCGGGCGGAACGCCGGCATCCAGTACTTCCGGCAGCTCCGGGCGCTGGTGGTCCAGCCGCCGGACGGCACACAGGGATACGTGCTGGACATCCGGGACGTGCTGGCGCACGTCAACGGCCGACTGGCCGAGTGGTCGGCGAGCGAGCCGTTCGCGGCGACCGCCTGGATGGCGGCGGAGCGGACCTCCCGGCCGCCGGCGGGGAGCTTCTCCATCGAAGGGTTTCCGTTCCTCGAAGTCGTCTTCGACGAAAGAACGGCCGGGGGATTGTTGACGCTGCGGGGGCTCGCGTTCCCCTCTTCGATGGCGGCGCTCGTGCTCGTCACCGTGCTCGGCAGCGTCTTCGTCTACCGCGCCGTGTCGCACGAAGCGCGGCTCGCGCGCCTGCGCAGCGATTTCGTCGCGGCCGTCTCGCACGAGTTCCGCTCGCCGCTCAGCTCGATCCTGGCGCTCGCCGAACGGCTCGAGCGCGTCGGCGATGCGGAGAAGCTGCGCGAGTACCACCGGATCATCGGCCAGGACGCGCGCCGCCTCAGCGCGCTGGTGACGCGGCTGCTCGACTTCGCGCTCATCGAGGAGGGCCGGCAGCCGTACGCCCGCGAGCGCGTGGATCTGGTCGCCACCGCGCGCGAGGCGATCGAGGCGTGCCAGCACGTCGCGCGCCCCGAGCGGATCCGGCTGCTCGGCGCCGACGCGGCGCCCCTCTGGGTCCTGGGCGACCGGACCGCGCTGCAGCACGCGATCCAGAACGTCATCGAGAATGCCGCCAAGTACTCGCCGCCCGACGCGCCGATTGTCGTGGAATGCGCGCGCGTCGACGGCAGCCACGTGGTCTCGGTCCGCGACCGCGGCATCGGCATCCCGCGCGAGGAGCAGGCGCGGATCTTCGACAAGTTCTACCGCGGGCGGCACGTGTCCGGGATGAACGTGCAGGGCGTCGGCATCGGCCTGGCGCTCGTCCGGCACGTGGTCGACGGGCACGGCGGATCGGTGGCGGTCGAGAGCGAGCCGGGCGCGGGAAGCCGGTTCGAGCTGCGCCTGCCCGGAGCGGCGGCGTGAGCGGGCGCCGGAAGATCCTGGTCATCGAGGACGAGCCGGGCATCCGCCTGGCGGTGAAGGACGAGCTCGAGTTCGAGGGGTTCGACGTGGAGCTCGCCGAGGACGGCGCCGGCGGCCTCGCGGCCATCCGGCGGTCGCGTCCCGATCTGATCCTGCTCGACCTGATGCTCCCGGGGCGCAACGGCTTCGAGATCTGCCAGGAGGTCCGCGCCCAGGGCCTCCGCACGCCGATCATCGTCATCACGGCGCGCAACCAGGAGGCCGACAAGGTGCGCGGCCTCGAGCTCGGCGCCGACGACTACGTGACCAAGCCGCTCGGCCTCGCCGAGCTGGTGGCGCGGATCCGCGCCGTGCTGCGGCGCTCCGACCAGCCGAAGGCACGGGACCGCGACGTGCTCGATGTTCCACCCCTCAGGATCGACCTCCGTAGGCACGCCGCCTTCAAGCGCGGCGTCGAGCTGCCGCTCACCGACACGGAGTTCCGGATGCTCGCGCTGCTGGTGACGCGCGCCGGCGAGGTGATCACGCGCGACGAGTTCCTCGACCAGGTGTGGGGCGAGCACGTGCACGTCACCCACCGGACCGTCGACACGCACGTCGCCTCGTTGCGCAAGAAGATCGAGGACGACGTCGAGCATCCGACCTGCATCCTCAGCGTGCGCAACGTCGGGTACCGGTTTAACGAGAACATCACCTCGCCGTAACATCACCTTCGAACCCGCGCCACGCGTTCGAGGCGTCGTTCACCGCGACCGGTGTCCAGGTTCGCGCCGGCGACGCCAAATTTGGAATGGCACTCCAGGCCCTCGGCTACGGCGACACGCTTCGGCCGGTTGAACGTGTCGCGCCGACGGCTGCGGGCAACTCGGCGCGTTTGCGAACGAGGCGCGACGGAGCCGGCCTGATCTTGCCGCCCAGGCGGAGGCGATCAGGCAAGACCTCGATTGCAGGTGAGCAGCTGCCATCAGGGCGGAACGGTTGGAGACGGCCGCAGCCATAGACGTCGCTGCGGCTTCCTCCGTCAGGCGCACTCCGTGACACAGGTTGGGGGGCGTTACTCGCCCGCGAGAAGGCCACCCGCCCGGGATATCGACGATCCCCGTGCGGAGGCGGACCCAATGCCGCGGCGTGCCGGGCGCGGTCGCCCGATAGGCCCACACGCGGCGCGGCTGATTCCGCGTCGTCTCGACGCGCAGCACGTGGCCCAGTTTGTCGCACATCATGCCGGGCGTTTGGCGTGGAGCGTTTCGCGTACAACCCCGAGCGCTCGATTCACCCGCCTTTTCGCGCGACGGAGCCGCAACCAAGCTCGTGGCTTCGTCTTTCGAGCTACTGCTCGTTTGGTTGCGGCTCCGCCGCGCTGGGACCTTCGTGGCTACCCGTCTTCGTGCCTTCGTGGCTAGCGGCGACGCGTTTTCCGAGTCCAGTTCTCGACGCTGAGGTCCTTAAAGTGGACGAAATCGTCTGGATTGGCCGTGACGAGCACGAGCCCATTCACCTGCGCGATTGAAGCGATCTGGCTATCGACGTACGGCGCGGGCCGGCCGAGCGCCTCGAGCCGCGCGCGCTCGCGGCCGTGCCAGGCTGCGGCGACTTCGTCGTACGGCAGGATCGGGAAGGAGGCCCGCACGACGTCCTGCAGATAGGTCTCAAGCGCAACGCGCCGCTTACCCTCGGAAAGTCGACGCACCCCATACGTCAATTCGTGCCAGACAGGAGCCGCGATTGCGCAGTCGGGACCGTGCTTCTCGAGTTGTTCGAGTATTCCGGGATCAGGGTTCTTGGAAACTGGCGCGGAGACGATGCTCGTGTCCAGCAGATACCGAAGCATCACAGCGAGACCTTGCGCCCGGCGGCGCTTCGATCCCGTGTCATGGCGAGGTCCTCCTCAAAACCAATATCGTGTAGGGCGAATTTCTTGAGGAACGTCCGGTAGGCGTCGCCGAAATCCCGGCGCGCGCCTCTCAAACGATCGAACTCGCGCCGCGACACGACCACGGCGACCGGCTGGCCTCTGCGGGTCAGTTCCACCTCCACGCCGGCTTCGGCTGCGTCGATGATGGCGGGGAGCCGGGAGCGCGCTTCCGCGATTGAATACCTCCTGGGCATATCCGAAGTGTACATCACGATGTACATGAAGGCACAATGGCGCGCTTGCCGCACGAACACACCACCTCGTCTTCACACGACCTTCACGCTCTTCACGTGCCGTTTCGGTAGCGTGTGGCCTCACAAGGAGGCCCACCATGCGGATCGCCATGTCGGCTCTCGTCGCGCTCGTGTTCGTCACCCTCGGATCATCCCCGCACGCCCAGCCGCGTCTTCTCCGCCTTGCCGTGGTCAACACGCCCGACGTGCTGCTCGACGCGCTCATCCCGACGTTCGAGCAGGCCACCAGCTACGACGTCGTCCTTGAGATCGGCGAGGAGCCATACGAGGCGGCGCGCGCGGGCAGAGCCGACGTTGTCATCGCCCACTGGGGCCACCATGGCACTCAGGCGTTCATCGAAGAGGGACTCGGCCGCTGGCCGCGCATGGTGTTCTCGAACCAAGCGGTGCTCATCGGGCCGACGAGCGACCCCGCCGGGATCCGGGGGCTCACGGACGCGGCGGCCGCGATCCGCCGGATCGCGGATCGCGGCGGCGAGTTCCTCGTCAACAACGCGCGGACCGAACGCTATCTGGCTGACGTGCTGTGGCGAATCGCCGGCTCACCGCCCAAGAGCCGGTGGCAGCTCGATTTGGGGCTCGCGGATCAGAGAGCCATCGAAACGGCCGCGCAGCGCGGCGCGTACACGCTCTGGGGCATCGTCCCCTTCGTTCGATTCCTGGAGCAACGCCGCCAGCAGGGACGCCCTGTGGCCCTCGAGCCGCTCGTGGTCGGCGACCCGCTCTTTCAGCGCGTCATGGTGTCGATCGTCGTCAATCCCGCGCGCATCCGCGGCGTCGACGAGGAAGGCGCGCGCGCGTTCGAGAGTTTCCTGCTCGACCCGTCGACACAGGCGCGGATCCGCCAGTTCCGCCACCACGGTCTCCTGCACCAGACGTGGTGGCCGGCCGGCCGACACAACGCGGGCACGGAGCTGACGGAGTTCTGACACATCTGTCCGTCTCCGACCATCGTGGTCCTACACGGAAGTGGTGGACGGGTCGATAGATCAGACACGTGGTTCCCCCGCGACCCGTCCCACGGATCTGCGAGCCATGAGCCTCGTACTCGCTGTCGAACCCGACGCACAACAGGCCGAGATCCTCCGCCGGATCCTCTGCCGGCAGGACTACACGGAACTGATCGTGGTGGCGTCGGCGTACGCCGCGACATCGTTCATGAGACGCCGGGTGCCCGACGTCGTGCTTGTCAGCGCGTCGCTCGGGTCGAAAGCCCAGGAAATCGTCGACATCTTCTGCCTGGTGTCGGATGTCGCGAATCCCCAGACGCTCAGGATTCCGCCGCTCCGCGCCGCGAATCCGGAAGTGTTCGCGGCCGAGGTCGCGGCATGTGTGGGGCGCACTGCGGAGCAGCGACAGCGGACGAAGCGGCACGAAGCAGTCTCCGTACCGGCCCCGCACGCATCCATTCAAGAGGAGGCCGCTCCTGCCGAGGTCGTTGTCGCCGAATCGGACGCCGTCAGCGCTCCAGCCGCCAACGACGTGCAGGTGGACACCACGAGCAGCGCGGAAAACGACAGCATCCTGGATCACTCGATCCTGATCAACCTCGACTCGGCCACGTCCGGCGACGGCCGGATCGATCCTGACATTCACGCGGCGTACGTCGCCTTCGTGCAGGCGCGCGCGGAGGCGCGGCTCGCCGAGGAGCTGGAGCGCGTGCGGCGCGAGGCCGCCGAAGAGCACGCGGCGGAGCTCGCCCGGCTGCAGCAGGAGGCCGAGGCGCAGCGCTGCACGGAGGTCGTCGAGGCGCGTGCCGCGGCGGCCGCCGAGGCGCGCGATGCGCTGTCGGCGGAGCTTGCCCGAGTTCGCAGCGAGGCGGAAGCGACCCTGGCCGCGGAGCTGGCGCGCGTGCGCGCCGAAGCCGCCGAACGGCTTGCGGCGCAACTCGCGGAAGCGGACCGGGCCAGGGCCGCGGCGGTGGACGAAGCGCGGGTCGCCGCCGAGCGATCCGCCGCCGAGGCGCTCCAGGCCGAAGTCGTGCGGATCAACGCGGAGAACGAAGCGCGACTGGCCGCGGAGCTGCGCCGGGTGCACGAGGAGGCGGAGCGGGCGCGCCACGCGCAGGAGCGGACGCTCGAGGAGATGGAGTCGGTCCGCGACGCCGCGGCGCAGGAGGCGCGCGCGGCCGCCGAGGAGGCGGCGGCCCAGGCGCTCGCCGCCGAAGTCGCGCGCGTCCGCGACGAAGCCGATGCCCGTCTGGACGCTGAGTTGTCGCGCGCACATGCGGAAGCCGATGCGGCGCGCCGGGCGCAGCAGCAGGCGCAGGTCGATCTCGATGCGGCCCGCGACGCGGCGGCGCGCGAGGCCCGCGCGGCGGCTGAAGACGCCGCTGCACGCGCGCTCGAAGCCGAGGTCGCACGCGTACACGCCGAAGCGGAGGCCCGCCTGCAGCAGGAGCTCGCACGCGTACGCGCCGAGGTGGACGAGCTGCGTCGTGCGCGCGAACAGGCGCAGCTCGACGCGGATGCCGCGCGCGAGGCGGCCGTGCGCGAGGCGATCGCCGCCGCCGAGGCAGCCGTCGCAGGCAGAGAGCGCGCCCGGGCGGGCGAGAGCGCCGAGCCGCTGCGCGTGCCGGCGACGGGCGCAGTGTCCAGGAAAGACAACGCGGCGGCTCGCGTCGTCTCCGCGAAGGTTCTCGCTGCTGCCATCACGGTCGCGACGGCGGCCCGCCTGACGGCGCAGATCGGCGGACGGATGGCACTCGCGACGACCCGAGCGATTGCAGTCGTCCTGCGCACGTCGTTCAGGGGCGGGCGCGCCGCCCTGCCTGCGATACGCGCGGCATGGGAGCGGCTCCCGGCCCGGACCCTCCCCGCTGCCGCGATCCTGTTGCTCGTCGCGGGAGCCGGCACGCTCGTCGATCGCGCGTCGCTCGCAGGGCTTGTCACCTCTGCAGCGCGCGCGGCCACGCGTGCAACATCCGCGATGCTGAGCCGCGCGAGCGAGGCCGTACAACCTTCCGCACTCTCACGCGGCGGTGGCCGTGGGTCGCAGCGACCGGAGGAAGCGGTTGCCGAACCGATACCGCTGCCGACCGAGGCGGCGGCGCCCACGACGTCGGGAATGCTCGCGGTGTTCTCTCGCGTGCCGCTGGAGCTGTACGTGTCCGGCCGCCGCATCGGGACGACGGAGGACGGGCAGATCCTCCTTCCGCCGGGACGCTACCGCGTCGGGCTCGTGAATGCACGTCTGAACTACCGCGGCGAGGTGACGCTCGCCGTGCGATCAGCCGAGGTGACCGCTCACACCGTACGGCTGCCCGACGGGCACGTCCAGGTCAACACCGAGCCCGGGGCGGAAGTGTGGATCGAAGGAGACTATGCCGGCATGGCCCCGCTGGGCGCCGTGCCCGTGCCGATTGGCACGCGGGAAGTCGTCGTCAGGCATCCGGATCTCGGCGAGCGGCGCGAGTATGTCGAGGTGCGCCACGGGGAGACCGCTCAAGTGACGATCCGGCGACGCGAGAGCGTGGATCCGGCAACAGCGTATCCGCTGCCGCGTCTCGGCCAGCCGGGCCCGCCAATCCGATAGAGGCCAGGTGCCGGGAATCAGGGGTCAGATAGCGCCCTAGTCAGGCACTGCCTGCCTCCTGCCTCCTGCCTCCTGCCTCCTGCCTCCTGCCTCCTGCCTCCTGCCTCCTGCCTCCTGCCTCCTGCCTCCTGACTCCTGCGTGGTTCACTTCGCGAGCGGGTTCGGACGCATCTGCCACTTGACCACCTTGCTCGTCGTTCCCTTGCCCGTCTCGGTGTGGAACGGAGCGCGCGTCGCGAAGGTGGAATAGATGCCCTTGCCCTTCCAGCCGGCCCCGGGATCGTCGATACGGCCGTCGAAGCCCTTCCCGTAGTACCCCATCGGGTAGGGCACACGGAAGCTCTGCATGCGGCCGTTCACCAGCGCCACCAGCGCCTCCGATTCGTTGCCCGTCATCATCGGCACGGTGTTGCTGCCGGTGCCGAGCATGTCGAACCGGTCGACGAAGGTGTAGTACGGCGAGTCGGCGCTTCCCGACGACACGGAGTCGAGATAGTTCGGACCCGGCATCTTGTACACGGTGAACCCTTCGGCGCAGTGCTGCCCCGTGGCGTTCGGGCCGTTCAGCGGCGCCTTGCACTTGCGGCGGTCGAAGCTCACCAGGTGGCCGCTGGCGGTGCCGGTCCAGACGACGCCGTTGCGATCGACGTCCATGCCGCGTGGCGCGTACGCTTCGACCGGCTGGCCGTTTTTCATCGGCAGCTCGTAGTACTCGGCGAGCGCCGTCTGCGGCGGGTTCGGGCCGGGCACCAGGCGCACGACGGCGCCCGGGAAGCCGGTCACCGATCCCCAGATCGATCCGTCGACCGGGCTCGGCGCCACGCCGTAGTACGGTGCGTTGATGCGCTTGTCCTTGGTCGGATCCACCGGCTGATCGGGCTCGACGTAGGCGTCGCGCCGGCCGTTGCCGTTGGTGTCGAGCACGAGCGCCGTCCAGCCCTGGGCCTTCTGCTCGTCGCCGGTCTCGAGGTACACCTTGGTGTTGAACCAGCCGACCACCGGGCCGCCGCCGCAGAACCAGAGCGTGTCGTTGGCGTCCTCCGCGAAGTTCAGGTGGTGCGTGCCGAAGCAGGTGTCGATCGTGGAAACTCTTCCCGTCTTCGGGTCGTACATCGCCACCTGCCGGCCGCTCTGATTGATTGGGAACGCCTGCGCCGACGGATGCGTGGAGCCCTCGCGGCAGAACGCCGACGTCTGGTTCGGCCGCACGCGCGAGGCGATCCAGACGCGTCCCTGCGCGTCCATCGCGAAGCTGTGCGCGTTGGCCTGGCTGTTCCAGATCACTTCCTCGCCCCAGTACGGCGACGGGGCCGCCGGCTTGTTCGCGCCGGTCGACGGCGTGTTCGGGTCGCGCACGGTGAGCTTCACCTGCGTGGCCTTGTGCGCCACCGGGTCGACCACCGGCAGGTAGTCGGCGCTCGCCTCGAGCGCGCCGTAGATCGGCCCGTTGCGGTTCACGCGCGGGTTGCGCTTGTCGCTGCTGATCTCGTCGTGGAGGTACGCCTTCGGATCGGCCCAGTCCCACAGCGTGACCACGGCGTTCCGCTCGATCCCCTGCGGCCGCGGCGGCGCCGTCTGCGGGTACTCGCCCGCCGCGATCCGGTCGGTCCAGTCGGCATACATGCCGAGCGCGCGGGCGCGCCCCGCGTTGGTCAGGCGCGCGAGCATCTGCTGCCCGGCCTGGCCCGACTGCACGCGGCGCTCCCAGGCGGCCGCGGACGAATCAAAGACGCCCAGGCTCGGCGGGATCGTGCGCGTCGCCTTGGTCCCCATGCCGTGGCATGAGACGCACGCGTCGGTGCCGACCACGTCGGCGATCCACTGCGCCTGATTCTTGATGTTCGGCGAAATCCCGTTGCCGGACGGTCCGGTGCCCGGGAAGTCCGACGGCTTCGGGATGCGCAGCAGCGACCACCAGTACTGCGCCGGGTAGTACTCCGCCGCGGTCCTGGCATCGGGCGCCGGCACCGCCGTGAGATTCAGCACCTTGCCCGGCTCGCTTTGCACTCTGGACGAATCGACGAGCCCGTAGCCGCGGACCCACACGCTGTAGGTTGCCTTCGGCAGGTCGGGCACGACGAACCGGCCCTGATCGTCGGTGACGACGATCCGGATGAAACGCGTCGGGAGGTTCGTGGTTTCGGCGATCACCCACACGCCGGCCTCCGGCCCGCGCGGACCCGTGACCACCCCGCCAAGGTCGTCGGCATCAACGGCCACGGCCGGACGCTGGCCGGCCACCTCATAGGTGCTCAGTCCAAAGAGAAAGACAGCGAAGACCGCCGCAATCGCGGCCGCCAACGCTCGCGGATATCGAATCGGTCTGGCCACTGCTGACCTCCTTCAGGTCGGCCGGGCACGCCTCCGCGCGCCGGCCGTATGGCTGGACACCGCCACGTATGCGGATGACACACTACGCTTCCGTCCGGGGATTATCAAGTACGTCGCCGGGTGCCTGGGCAGCCGCGTCGCGCCGCACCAACTCAGCAACTTGGCTACCCAGCTACCTTCAGGGCGTGCCCGCCGGCCCCGCGCCGCGGCCCGCCGGCGCCGCGCCGCCGGCGCCGCCTCCGCCGCCGCGGCCGGCCCGCGGCTTCGGGTACACGCCCATCCCGTGGTAGGCGTTCGAGTAGATGATCTCCTGATACCGGATCGGGTTGCCGTTGGCGTCGACCCACCCCAGCGACT
>JACPTI010000083.1:1651-11086 GCA_016192845.1 Acidobacteriota bacterium | reverse complement strand
TGGCTGCACCTGACGATCACCGACGCCGGCGGGCGGGAGGCCGTCTGGTCGTTCGAAGCCGGCTCGCCCCTGCAGCTCACGCAGCTCGGGTGGAAGCCGGAGAGCTTCCGCCCCGGCGCGAGGGTCGAGATCGGCTTCCGGCCGATGAAGGACGGCTCGCGCGGCGGGCAGGTGATGAACGTCACGCCGGCCGGCGGCCAGAAGGTCTGCTCCAACCGCGGCTGCGACTAGGCAAGACCAGACGTACGTAGTGTCCGGCTTCAGCCGGACCGGAGATCCAACGCGAGCCGCTGCCTAATCGAAGCGGCCGTCGGGCGGAAAGCGGATCGTCTGGTCGAACCGCGAGGGTACGGTCATGTCCTTGTCGCCCCGTGCGGGCAGCACGATCGCGTCGGCGATGTAGAGTCTGCCCTTGCTCACGTAGAGCGAGCTGCGGGCGCGGCTGCCGTCCGTGCGATCGACGACCAGCGTCAGCCCGTAGATCGCCCGCTCGTCGTTATAGACACGCGGGAAATCGGTGAACAGCACGTCCCCTTCGCGCAGAAGGAAATAGGCGGCTTCGTTGAGCAGGTTGGTGGCGGCATCGGTGTGGCCGGCGAGATCCACCACTGTCATCCGGTACAGGACGTGGTCGTCTTCACCGGAATAAATCGCCGCGGGTAGCCCCTTCACCAGCGTCGACTGATGGGTGGCGGTCCTGATTTGTGGAGGCGCGGGGAACTGAACGGCCAATCCACGCTCGAGATAGACGTATTCCTGCCACGCCGCGGCGGGACTCGCCCCGAAGAGCGCCGTGAGGACGACGAGAGCGATGATTCGCATGGCATCCTCCCTGTGAGCGTTCACGCGGCAGGCGGCAGCATAGCACGCTCCTGTGCACCGGTATGTCTGCTAGAATCCCGCTCAATTCCAGGAGGACGCGATGAAGGCTCCTCTCGTCCTTGCCTTGCTGTCCTTTGCTGCCGTGTCCCAGGGCGGCGCGGGCTGATCGCTCAAAGGCTCCATGCCGTACGAGCGGTCGGAAACGGCCGCGGTGGCGCTGAACGGAAAGATTTACGTCATCGCAGGCAATTCGCGCGGTGTCGAAGCCAACGCGTTCATGCAGGAGTACGACCCGGTCACCGGGCGGTGGCGGGAGCTGGCGCTCATGCCGTCGGTCGCATCGCATGCCGGCACCGCCGCGCTCAACGGCAAGATCTACGTCGTCGGCGGCTTCGTCGCCAACGTCCACGTCGGTGCCGTAAACCGCGTGTTCGAATACGATCCCGCCACCGACCGCTGGCGCGCGGTTGCGCCGCTCTCGGCTCCGCGCGGCTCACCGGGCGTCGTGGTGCTGAACGGGAAAATCCACGCCATCGGCGGCCGCGACCCGGAACGCCGGACGGTGGCGACGCACGAAGTCTACGACCCGGCCACCAACGCCTGGAGCACGGCCGCGCCGCTGCCGCTGGCGCGCGACCACCTCGGCATCGCGGCTGCGATGGGACGCATTCATGTCTTCGGTGGGCGAACGGAGGCCACGGTCGACAACACCGCGCGCCACGACGTGTACGATCCGGCCACCAACACATGGAGCACGGCGGCGCCGCTCCTCACCGCCCGCAGCGCGGGTGCCACGTTTTCGCTCGACGGTCGCATTATCTACGCGGGCGGCGAATGCAGGGACGCGGCGGCGCGGACCACGTTTGCCGAAGTCGAGGCGTACGATCCGCGGACCAACCGCTGGACCGCGCTGGCGCCGCTCCAGCCGGGACGGCACGCGGCGGCGGCGGCAACCGTCGCTAACGACGCCTATCTGTTTGGCGGCAACACGGGGTGCGGCGGCACCGGACCGTCGAAGGACGTGCTCACCTTCCGGATCCGCTGACAGGGTCACGCCGATCGGCCCCGGCACTCGCGCGCCGGCGCGCTGCGCAGCCGCGGGCAGCGCGGCGCACAGAAGGCCACGCACGTCTTGACGCACACCTGCCCACATCCTCACTGGCACCGGTTGCAGAATTTGGAACGGCGCGGCCGGAAAGCCGGCACGCTCACGCCTCGTCCGAGGCTCCGCGCGATCGGCGGTTCGCCGTAAGTCCCACAACGGTCGAGCGATATCGCGTTGACGCGGCCGGCGGCAAGTTTATTGCCTTGAACGCCTCGTGACCGTTCTGGCACCACTTCTCCGAGGCAACGACGTCGTGGACAACGATCGCGAGCGCAGGTACACGGTGGTATTCATTGCGCCCGACGCGGTTCTCACCGCGTGGGAGGCCCGCGCCGCTGACCGCCACGACGTGTTCACCGTGAGGGAGACCGCCGCTGTCGATTTCTTCGAGGTCATCGCCGAACGACGGCCCGACACGGTGGTACTCGACGAAGGCGTCGCGTGCAGCGACCGTGGGGCCACGTTGATCGGGCGCCTGCAGACCGACCCACAGTGGCAGCACATCGAGATCCGTCTGCTGCCCTCTGAACGGCTGCCGGACGAGGATCAGCCCCGCACGGCCACGGCGCTCGTCGCCCTGGCGCGTCCGATCCGGCCGTCGTATTCGACTGTCCGCCACAGCGTCAGGCGGAAGACGTCCGGAGACGTCAAGGCGGAGATCAATGGGACTGCTGCGGTCCTCGTCGACATCTCGGCGGCCGGAGCCCAGGTGTTGTCGCCTCTTCCCCTGCACCGGCGCCAGGTCGTCGAGCTCGTCCTCGCGGAGACGCTTCGCCTCACCGCACGGGTCGTCTGGGTCACTCTGGACGCAGGTCCCTCACCCCAGTATCGCGCCGGCCTCCAGTTTCTGGACGACGACGGCGCGTCCGCCGCTTGACCCTACCTTAGAACCGCAGGCCGAACGCCAGACGAAACGTGCGCCCGCCGTTCTCCCCCGGGAGCCACCGCGGATAATGGGTGGTCGCGGTGCCCTGGCCAAACAGCGGCCCTTTCGTGTAGCCCGTCCGCAACCCGAGCTCGTCGGCGGGCGCGTTCGGATCCTGGCGGACGACCGTGTTCCACGCGATGAGCTTGTCGTTGTTGAACACGTTGTACGTGTCGAACTTCACCCACGGGCGAAGCGTCCGCCACACCGGGATTTCATACTGCAGGCCGACATCGACCAGGCCGTATCCCTCGAACTCCTCGGACCCGCGCTCTCCGAAGAACACGGTCTGCGAGCTGGGAAGGTTCGGGTAGGTGGCGGCCCGCGCACGCTGGATCGCCGTGAGTGGCTGGTTGGCCGCGGCCAGGCTGTAGGTGAGCGCCGAATTGTAGCGCCACAAGGGCGCCACGCTGAGCGACCCGGCCCATCCGAGATCGAGGTTGTAGAGCGCCCACAGGCGAATCTTGTGGCGCTGGAAATTGTCGAGCCGCCCGAACGGGTAGTGCCGCGCCTCCGAGTAGATCTCCGGAAAGTCGTGAATGACCGACGAGATGCCGGGCTGGTTCGTCGCCTCGCCCTCGAAATTGCCTTCGTTCTTCAGTTCTACGGTCCAGTGCCCGCTGATCGTGATGTCGTCGCTCACTGTATACCGCGAGTCGAACAGCAGAGCCTGGTAGCGGCGCTCGGGCACGTCGCTGTTCCGCATGATCACGTTCGTGAACGTCCCGAAGTTCCGGCCGTCGCGCACGACCGGCGTGACCCCGTTCTCCAGCGTAATGAAGTCCTCGACGAAGTTTTCCGTATCGCGCCAGACGTAGGTCGCCTTCGCGTGTCCGCGCGGGCCGAGCTCGGTGCCCGCCGCCAGCGTGAACTCCCGCGCGATCGGCGACGACAGGTCGTCGTCGACGAACACGTTCGCCGTCGGGAACCGGCCGTTGACGATGCGGTAGTTGGCCGGGTCGAAGCCGGGCGCAAAGCTGCGGCCTTCGCCGGGCGGCCCGATGTAGGTGCCCCCGAGAAAGTCGGGGATGCCGACGTTGGTGTTCCGGGCGAACTGCGCCTCGCTGTACTTGCCCGCGTAGTGGCCGTAGGTGGACTGCAGCACCAGACGGCCGTCGCCGCGGACGTCGTACGACGCCGCCAGCCGCGGCACGACCGTCGTGGTATCGACGGTCACGATATTGCCGGTCGCGTCGCTCCGGACCGCCTCGACCCGCATGCCGGCGTTAAAGGTCCAGCGCGTGCTCGCTCTCCACTGGTCCTGGAGATAGAACGACAGCGTCCGGATGTCGATCGTGGCACCGCGGGTGGGGATCCAGTTCTCGATGAGCGTCGCCCCCGGAACGAAGGTCGGAATGAGCTGCTGCTGGCCGTCCAGAATCGGTCTTCCCGCCGCGTCGGTCTTGTAATCGGCGTAGAACACCCACCCCGTCGCCGACTGCGAGTTGCCGCCGCTGCGCGTCGTGACGAAGCGCTCCACGCCTCCCTTGATGTCGTGGCTTCCGTACGACGCGGTGGAAAGGAAGTACGACAGGCTGCCGGTGATCTGGTTGTTGTTCCGGCTCTCGGGATCGCTGGAATCGAAGTACGGCGCGTTGTAGTGGCCCAGCGTCTGGGTGAGCGTCAGGAACGGTGAATTGACGATATCGGTGTTGGTGCCGCCGGACTGCGTCACCTCCCAGGTCTTGCGCGACACCTGGACCTCCGCCAGCGCGTTGCTCCTCACCACCCCTTTGTAGTTGGCGACGACCCCGCGATTGGGGAGCTCGGGTGTGATCAACCCCGACGGATGGATCGTGAAGCCGAAGGTCGCGCGCTCGTTCTTTCGCGGGTTGTCGATGAAGCTCCCCTGCACCGTGTGCCCGGAGACGACCTGGCCGGTGAGCTTGAACTGATAGCGGTTGTTCGTCTCGCTGGTGTCGAACGGAATGCCGGTCTCCCGAAACGTATCGGAGCCGGTCGTCCGCTGGTTGCGTCCTGCGCCGAAGAACCACAGCCGATCGGTCACGATCGGGCCGCCGGCCGTATATTCGAAGTTCTTCGACAGCTTGTCGCCTCTCCTGGTGCCGCGGCTCTTTTCGAACGGCGTCTCCTCGGTCCACGACGGCCGGGCAAGGTTCGTGCGGAACGTGCCCGAGAACACGTTGCCGCCGCTCTTCGTAATCGCGTTGATCACGCCGCCCGAGAACCGGCCGTATTCGGCCGGAATGCCCGCCGTCAGGACCTGCGTCTCCTCGATGGCGTCCTCGATGAAGAGGTTGTTCGGGTACCCGAACAGGTTGTCGTTGATGTCGACCCCGTCGATCAGAAAGACGTTGTCGTACGCGAATGCGCCGGCGATCGTGACCTGCTGTGCCGTCGCCGACGTGTTGGGCGTCGTGTCGCCGCTGGAGAGACCGGGCGCGAGCTCGGCGATGTAGCTCGGAGTGCGCAGATTCGGGAGCGCCGCGATCTCCTCGTTCCGATAGTTCACCCCCACGCGCGGGGCGGCCAGCGGGCCGGGCGTCGACGCCGTCACCTCGACGACCTCCGTCACGCCGCCCGGCTGCAGCACCGGATCGAAGCGGACGGTTCCGCCGAGCTGGACGACGACGGTCTCTTCGGCCGTCTGAAAGCCTTGCAGCTCGACGCGAACCCGGTACACGCCCGGCGGCAGCGCACGCAGAATGTAGTCGCCGTTCGCCTCGGTGATCGTCGAGCGCGTGCCCTGCAGCGCCGGCGAGACCACCGACACGATGGCTCCCGGGACGACCAGATTCTGCTGGTCGGTGACGGTCCCGACCAGCTCACCCGTCTGTACGCCCTGGGCCGTGGCGACGCCGCTGACGGCGAGCGCGGACGCGATGACGGACGCCGCTACGCGTGCCCACATTGCGTATCTCCTTTCGAACCCATGGTCCCGGCCTCGCCGCACCGGCCCACAGGGGCGTCGTCCACGTGCAGATTTGTGAAGCGTCACCCCTTGTATCACATCTCGGGGATGGCGAGTCCGTCGGTTGTCTCGCCGGTCACATGCACACTTTGGCGCACGTTGGCGAGCTCACCTGTGTTATCGGTCGCGAGCGCCGCCAGCAGCATCGACGCGAGCGCGGTCACGTCGCCTCGCCGACCAGGCGCTCGACCCGCACCGCCGCTTGCAGCAGCCGGGCATCCGCGCCGTGGTCGGCGGTGAGCTGCAGGCCGAGCGGCAGGCCCTCGACCTCCCCCATCGGAATGGTGATGGCCGGTGTGCCGAGCGCCGTCCACGGCGAGTTCATTCGGGGATCGCCCGTCGAGGCGAGGCTGAACGGCGCCGGACCGGTCGCCGCAGGCACCAGAACCACCGGGGCCGTCTGATAGATTTCAGCCACACGCCCGCGGCACGCCGCGATGAAGCCGCGCGCCTCGTCGTAGCGCCCGCGCGCCGTCGCTTGCCCCTCTCGCACGAGATCGGCCAGATCGGCAAGCTTCGAGCCGTGCTCCTCGTAGCGCTCCCGATGCACTTCCGCCGCTTCGTAGGCCATCACCACGCGCGACGCCTCGTGCAGCCGCGCCAGCATGTCCTCAAGATTGAGCGTTTGGACCCGGAGGCCCGCGCTCCGAAGCCGCACAACCGCCCATTGCAACGCCGCCGCCATCGGCGGCTCGACGTCGGGCAGCCGGTCCGGCACGCCGAGCATCAACTCCCAACTGCCAATTCCCGAGTCCCAATTCCGGCCGGGGACTTGGACGTTGGGAGTTGGGCGTTGGGAGTTGTGGCCGAGCGCCTCCCAGAGCGCCAGCATGTCGGCGGCGGTCGCCGTGAAGAATCCGAGCGTGTCAAGACTGGGCGCCAGCGGCAGGACGCCTTCGAGCGACACGAGGCCGTACGTCGGCTTGAAACCGGCGACGCCGCAGAAGGAGGCCGGCCGCAGCACCGATCCCTGCGTCTGCGTGCCGAGCGCAAACGGCACCATACCGGCCGCCACCGCCGCCGCCGACCCGCTGGAGCTGCCACCGGGGGTGTGTTCGAGATTGCGCGGATTTCGCGTCGGCGCGGGCGTCCGGTACGCAAACGCGGTGGTCTGCGTCTTCCCGATCAGGACGGCACCGAGCTGCCGCAGCTCCTGGACGATGGCTGCGTCCGCGCGGCCGATGCGTCCCTTGTAGATGGGCGAGCCGTACTCGGTGCCGAGGCCCCGCGTCTCGATGATGTCCTTCGCGCCGAAAGGGATACCCGCCAGCGATCCCTCGCCGGTGGCCGGCTGCGGCGACACCTGGACCCAGGCGTGCAGAGAGGAGTCGAGCGTTCTGATGCGGTCGAGGCAGGCGTGCCGCGCGCGCTCGCGCTCCTCGCGCGGCGCGCGCAGCCAGTCGGTCAGGCGGTTCACCGCGTTGCGGCGGTGACTCCCAGGAACGTGAACTTCTGCACGCGCCGGTTGACGGGCTGGAGCGGCGTCACCTCGGTGGTGTAGAGGTTCCCCTTCGAGTCGATGTTCATGTGGTGCAGCGTCCCGAACTCGCCCGGCGCGGATCCCCACCGCCCGAACTCGTCGAGGCGCATGAGCGAGCGCCGGTCGAAGATCATCAGCTTCGCCTGGCTGCGGTTGGCGACGTAGAGGAAGCGCTGCTGCGGATCGGCCGAGAACGCCGTGCTCGCCGCCGTGGTGCCGTTGCCGCACGCCGGCGCCCTGCACTCCCGCCCGATGAACACCTGATCGACGTACGTGCCGTCGAGCCGGAACACCTGCACGCGCTTGCCGCCGCGGTCCGACACGTAGACGAGCCCATCCCGCGAGACGCGGACCGCATGCACCGGCTGCACGAACTGCGGCGCCCCCTTCGGGTCGGCATCGGCACTCGCGACCGGGCCGTCGGTCGGCGCGTTCCCGAACGCGCCCCACATCCGCTTGAACCGTCCGGTGTCGGCGTCGAACACGGCGATGCGCCGGTTGCCGTACCCGTCGGCCACAAAGAGCTCGTTGGTCGCCGCATACAGAAACGCGTCGGCAGGCCGGTTGAGGTTCTGCGTGTCCGCATTCCCCTTGCTCTGCCCCGCCCGCCCGATCTGCGCGACGAACTTGCCGTCGCGCGTGAACTTGATGACCTGGTGATCCTTCTCGCCGTTGCCGCCGATCCAGACGAACCCCTTCGGGTCGACGTAGATGCCGTGCTCGACCTCGGGCCACTGATAGCCCTGGCCAGGGCCGCCCCAGCCCTGGACGAAGTTGCCGGCGGCGTCGAACTCCAGCACCGGCGGCGCGGCTCTCTTCTTCTCCGCGGGGTCCTCGAGCGAGCCGGGGCGCTGCAGCACCCAGACGTGGTCCTGCGCGTCGATCGAAACGCTCGACACCTCGCCGAACTGCCAGTTGTTCGGGATCGTAGGCCACGAGGGGTCGGGCTTGAAGCGCGGCACGTCGCGGCTCTGCGCGACGACGACGGCCGAAAGCAGGACGAGCGTGACAGTGATTCTCTTCATCACGTCCCCCGGCGGGTCGGACCGGATCCGCCCCAAACGTTATTTCGCGAAGATCGATTTCGCGATCATCGCGTGGACGCCTTTGGTGCCGTCCACGAGCTGCGTTACCCGCAGGTCGACGGCCACCGACGTCAGGATGTACGCCTCGTCTCGAGTCAGGTTCTTCTCCGACACGAGGAAGTCGATGACCTCGCGCGTCGCGAGCTTCGACGCTTCGTCCAGGTCGGGATGCAGCCCCATCGCGATGTAATGCGTCGGCGTCTCGGCGCGCGGCCAGTTTAGGCGCATCCCCTTGCGCAGGATCACCTGGATGGTGCCGCGCACCGACGTCTCGAGCGCCGTGAGCGTCACCTCGCCGTCGCCCTGCATCGCGTGCGCGTCGCCCACGGAAAGGAGCGCCCCCGGCACGTGGACGGGCACGTACAGCGTGGAGCCCGCTACCAGCTCCTTGTTGTCGAGGTTGCCCGTATGGTGTCCGGGCGGGCCGCTCGATACGCGCCGGACGATCGGGTTCGGCGCCACGCCAATCGAGCCGAAGAACGGCGCGAGCCGCAACGCGATGCCGGGCGCAAATTCCGTGACGCCGCGCGCGAGGTCGAAGCGGAACAGCTTGAAGCGCGAGTACGGGAACTCGTCCGGAAGCGTCCCGCTGCCCGGGATGAAGCCGGCCACGCCGAACGGGTGCAGGAACTCGAACCCGAGGATCCGGACTTCGAGCACATCGCCCGGTTCGGCTCCCTCCACGCGGATCGGCCCCGTCAGCGGGTGCGCGCCGGGGCCGCGCTCGGTGATTGCGGCTTCGACCGCCTTGAGCGACTCAGGAATCTCCGACTCGGGCACGCCCGCCGCCCGCAAGCGCGCCAGCCCGCCCGCGATCATCGTCTCGACGCGTACCGTGTCGCCCGGCGCGACGGTGAGCACCGGCTTCAGCGTGGCGTCGTAGTACCCCCAGTGCACGTGCTGCGGCAGGAGCCGCAGCTCGTGGGTCCGAGGCGACTGCGACGACGCGAGCGGCGCCGCGAGGACAGCCGCCGTCGTCAGGAGCAACAGGTACCGTCGCACTACGCACCGCCGTACGCACCGTCGCACCATCGCACCATCGCACCATCGCACCATCGCACCATCGCACCATCGCACCATCGCACC
>JACPTI010000083.1:0-1641 GCA_016192845.1 Acidobacteriota bacterium | reverse complement strand
CGCACCATCGCACCATCGCACCATCGCACCATCGCACCATCGCACCATCGCACCATCGCACCATCGCACCATCGCACCGTCGCACCGTGCCTTACCGGCTCGTGTTCTGCGGCACCAGCACGTTGCTCGCCTGCGCCTGGGCGACAAGCCGATCGGCATCCGTCTGCAGCAGGAAGCCTTCACGCACTGCGTTGGCCGTCGCCGCTTTCACCGCGTCCACGTATCCCTCGTGCGTCTTGTACCGCTCCTCGAGCGAGGGGCGCGGATCGCCGGTCGCCAGCCGCTCCGCCCTCGTCGTCGCGAACGGAATCATGCCGGCGGCGTAGTTGCAGATTTTTCCCTTGTGGAAGCCGTCGGCCACGATGTTCCAGCCGAGGTACGTGCCGAGCGGCGCGTCGCGCAGCACCACCGGGACGCCGCCCAGCTCGTTGCCGTCGGCGTCGACGCGCGGCACCTTCATCCTGATGACGTTCCTGATTCTCGGCGGCACCTGCGACGGGATGCCGGAGCCGTCCATGGCGTTGAAATTCGGGCCCCAGTCGTAGTCGAGCATCGGGCTGACGATCCCCGTCGGCGCGCCGGCCGGCATGCCGGGAATCGTCGAGAAGCCCGTCGCTTCCTTCGTCGGGTCGACGAGATGGCCGTTGGCCAGGCTCGGATACCGGCTCGGCGGCGGCTCGGCGCCCTTCATCACCCAGTTGCGGAAATGGACGCGCAGCGCGTTCGTCGTCTCGATGTACGGCATCGGATTGGCCGGGAACATGCCGCGCCCGAACTGCGGGCCCGGGCACTGCGGCGGCTTCGCAGCAACGACGGTAAACCCGCCGGGGCCGCCGCCGTGCGGCGTGCTCGGCATGTAGTAGCGGCGCACGTTGGCCGGCAGCGGCAGATCGCGCTCAGCCGTCGTGCCAATCCAGCTCGGGCTCATGTAGAGCGCCCACGCCTCCGTGCCCCCGAGCTGCTCCATGATCTTCGGGCACGTCTTCGTCGCGTTGCAGCGATCGAGGATGCCGGCGGCCGGCAGGTTGCGCACCGGGTCGGCCCACGGCGTCCACCACACCGGGCCTTCCATGCCGCCCTCGTACAGCTTGGAGGCGGCATCGGGCGTGCCGAAGCGGACGTTCAGCGGCAGCCGCCCCGACGCGATGATCGGCCACATCCCCTCGTACACCTGCCGGTTACGCTCGTCCTGATTGAACCCGAGGTGCAGGAGCTGGCGCAGGAAGCGGCCCGACTGCGAGCGCCCGCGGCTGATCACCCACGAAATCTGCTTCGCCACCGGGTTCGGTGTCCCCGTCTCGTCGCGCTCGGCGTGCTTGAAGAAGGAGGCGACGTCGCGGAACGCGGCAAAGCCGATGCCGAGCACGTAGGGATCCTGCGAGGTGAAGACGACCTGATACAGCAGCCTCGGATCGAAGCCGCTCTTCACGCAGATTTGCGTCGGGTCGGGTGTGCCGGGGAACGGGCTCGACGCGCTGCAGCGCGCCCATGCCCAGTCGCTCGCCGGCACCTCGCGCACGCCGCTGATCCTGCCGTCGATCGTCTCCGCCGTGTGCGTCTCCAGCCGGGCCCTCGCCGTGTCCAGCGTCACAGGCTTGTACGGCACCGGATTGGCGTTGACGATGAGCGGCCGCGAGTCGG
>JACPTI010000048.1 GCA_016192845.1 Acidobacteriota bacterium | reverse complement strand
GTCCCGTCAGGGCCGCGGGTGTCGTTGGCAGTGATCCGGGCATTCGGATTAGCGCCGCGCGTCAGCAGCGCCGCTGCCAGCTCGGGCATGTTCGGCGGCTGCACGCGGTAGGACTCGTCAAACCGCATGCCGACGAGCGAGGTCAGCCCGCGCAGCAGCGCGTTGTGCAGCGGGGTGATGCCGTAGCGGTCGGCGGCGTTCGGGTTGGCGCCTCGCTCGAGCAGGAGCAGCGCGAGCCGCTCGTGCCCGCCGGCGCTCGCCACCACGAGCGCCGAGCCGTGCTCCGGTGTGGCGTCGTTGACGTCCGCACCCGCGTCGAGCAACAGGCGCGCGGACGCCTCGTCTCCGGACCGCGCCGCGAACAGGAGCGGCGAGAACCCGCCCGTCGACCGCGCTCGCACGTTCGCACCGCGGTCGAGCAGCAGCTTCACCACGTCGGGATGCTTTTCGGCGGCGGCCCACATGAGCGCGGTCTGTCCGCTCCGCCCGTGGGCAGCGTCGACGGAAGCGCCGCGGGCCAGGAGCGCCGCAACGGCCGTCGTCGCGCCAGTGCGGGCACACTCCATAAGCGGCGTCACGCCGGTCTGCGCCGCGTTTGGATTTGCCCGCGCCGCCAGCAGCGTCTCCACGAGCGCGCCGTTCCGGTTGGTGCACGCCAGCGCCAGAGGAGTCACACCGTAATCATTGGCGGCGTTGACGTTGGCGCCGGCCCGAATCAGGAGTTCCACCAGCCTGGCATCGTCCCAGTGCGTGGCCCAGTGCAGCGCGGTCGCACCATCCCCCTGCGCGGCGTTCACGTCGGCGCGCTTGGCCAACAATGCGCGAACCGCCCCCGCGTCGCGCTTCTGGGCGGCATCCGCGATATCGCTTGCCCCAGCCGCTCTTGAGGAAACCACGAAGACCACGAAGGACACGAAGACCACGAACACGCCATATCTAATCGCTTTCGAGACCTTCGAGACCTTCGTGGCCTTCGTGGTTGACGTGCTCACACCGACAGCCTCCCCGTGCTGTCGCCGAAGCGGTCGAGCGTGAGCCCGACCATGTCCATCAGCGTCAGGTACAGGTTCGAAATCCGCGTCCCCTTCGGATACCTCACGTGACGTCCGCCCTTCAGCCGTCCGTTGCTGCCGCCCGCGAGCACGATCGGCAGATTCTGCAGGAGGTGATCGTTGCCGTCGCTCATGGAGCAGCCGAACAGGATCGTCGAATGATCGAGCAGCGATCCGTCCCCATCGGGCGTCGCCTGCAGCTTCTCCAGGTAGTACCCGAAGGTCCGCGTATGGTACGTGTCGATCTGTGCGATCTTCGCAAGCTTCTGGGCATCGCCCTGATGGTGTGACAGGCCGTGGTGCACGTCCGGCACGCCGATTTCCGGGTACGCCCGGTTGCTCTGCTCGGGGCCCAGCATGAACGTGATGACGCGCGTCAGGTCGGTCTGGAAGGCCAGCACCTGCAGGTCGAACATCAGCTTCGCGTGTTCCTCGAAGCTGGCGGGAATACCCGCCGGGCGGTCGACGGCGGGGATGTCGCGCGCCGACTGCTCTTCGGCGCGTTGAATTCGCCGCTCGACGTCGCGCATCCCGTCGAGGTACTCGGTGAGCCTCGCGCGGTCGCCGGCACCGACGTCTCGCATCAGACGGGCCGCCGCCTCGGTCACCGAGTCGAGAATGCTGCGGTCCTTCTGCAGGCGGGCGCGGCGGACCGCCGGGTCCGTGCTGTCGCTGTCGCCGAACAGCCGCTCGAAGACGGCTCGCGGCCGGTACTCGACGGGCAGCGGGGTCGTCGGGGTCCGCCACGACAGCGTGTTCATGTAGGCGCAGCTCCAGCCCTTCTCGCACTGTCCGACGATGTCATTGGCGTGCAGCCCCAACTCGAGCGACGCCAGCTGCGTGTGTCGTCCCAGCTCTCTGGCCGCCAGCTGGTCGACGGAGATCCCCGCCCGCCCCTCCCGCTCCGGGTGCACGCTCGTGAGGAACACGCCGCCGGCGCGCTCGTGCGGCGCCGACTCGCCCTCACCGGGCCGCGCGTCGCCGATGCTGTTGTCGAGGCCGCTCAGCACCACGATTCGCTGATGGAACGGCGCCAGCGGTTCGAGGGTGGGGCTGAGCTGGAAGCCGGGGCCTTCGGTCGGCGGCGTCCACTTCTCCATGTTCCGGCCGTTCGGCGAGAAGACGATGGATAGGCGGGCGATCGAGGGCAGCTGCGACGCGAATGCGGGGAGCATGCCGTCGAGCAGGGGGAGCGTCACCGTCGCGCCGATGCCGCGCAGGACGGTGCGCCGCGGAATCGCTCTCCTGGTGATGATCATGGCTCTTCCGACCTTCTCATCTGAAACGGCGTGCTCTTCGCCACCGCGAGCACGAGCGACGACAGCTTGTAATCGGGAGCCGCCTCCCGGACGATGCCCCGAAGGACGGGCGCGTCGTAGTACTCGAGGCCGCGGCCGAGCGCGTAGGTGAGCAGCCTGTCGGTGACGGTCGAGACGAACTGCTCGCGCCGCTTCTCCAGCAGCACCTGCCGCAGGCCCGCGGGACCCCGGAACACCGTGCCATCTGGCATCGTTCCCGACGGATCGATCGGCTCGCCTGCGTCCGTCGTCCGCCACCTGCCGATGCCGTCGAAGTTCTCGAGCGCGAAGCCGAGCGGATCCATGACCTTGTGGCAGCCGGCGCAGACTGGATTCGTTCGGTGCTGCTCCATCTGGGCGCGCATCGAGAGCACCTTTCCCTGCTGGTCGCGCGCCCGCAGTTCCGGCACGTTCGGCGGCGGTGCCGGCGGGGGCGTGCCGAGAATGTTGTCGAGGATCCACTTGCCGCGCACGACCGGAGAGGTCCGGTTCGAGTACGACGTGACCGTCAGGATGCTCCCGTGGCTCAGCAGCCCGCCGCGGCTGCCGTCGGCCAGTCGCACGCGGCGGAAGTGGCTGCCGTAGATGCCCGGAATTCCGTAGTGGCGGGCGAGCCGTTCGTTCACGAACGTGTAGTCGGCGCCCAGCAGATCGAGCACGCTGCGGTCCTCCCGCAGGATGCTTTCGAAGAAGAGCTCCGTCTCCCGCCGGAACGCCTGGCGCAGGCTCTCGTCGAAGTAGGGAAACCGCTCGAGGTCGGGAGCGGCCGAGGCCAGGTTCCGCAGGTGCAGCCACTGCGCCGCGAAGTTCGTCACGAGCGCGCTCGCGCGGCCATCGGCGAGCATGCGCCTGATCTGCCGCTCCAGCACGGCGGCGTCCTTCAGCCGGCCGCGCTCCGCCAGCGTCAGCAGCTCGTCGTCTGGAATGCTGCTCCAGAGGAAGAACGAGAGCCGCGAGGCGAGCTCGATATCGCTGATGCGATAGGAGGTACCTGGTGACAGGCCGGCCGGTAGGCGTTCGAGGCGGAACAGGAACTCCGGCCCCGCCAGCATGCGATCGAGCGCGAGGCCGATGCCGGCTTCGAAGCCGCCCTCGCGGCGTCCGGTTCGGTAAAATGCGAGCAGCGTCTGGACGTCTTCCCCGGTCACCGGCCGGCGATATGCCCGCCGCGCCAGGGTCTCGAGAATCTGTCTCGCGCACGGCTCCTCGTCCGCGGTTGCAGAAGGCCGGCAGACGAAGATCTTCGCGCGGCTCGCCGTCGGGCCGACGCCTGCGACGTTGTACGGGCCGTCGATGCCGAGCGTGGCGACACCCGGTTCGCCGCCCTTGTACTGTGAAAAGTCGTACATCGTCATCCGCGGCTGGAACGGACCCTCGGGGACGGATCCATCCTTGACGAACGCCGCGCTCACGAGATGGACGCCCGCTTGCACAAAATGGCGGACGTCCAGGATCTCGTCGGCTCGGCGTTCGTACTGCTCCTGGGCGACGTCGCCCATCGACGCGGTGGAGAAGATTCCCGCCGACCGGCCCCGGCGCTCGCCGCCGATCGTGAATCGCCGGATTCTCCGGCCGTCGAGCCGCACGTCCAGCTCGTGCGCGGCCTGCAGCCCGCGGATGTATTCCCGGGAATTCCGCTGCAGACGGATCTTGAACACGTATTCGCCGTCGGCCGGGAAGTGATGCCGCACGGCGATGCCGCCGCGCGTGCCGAACGGGAGATCATCGCCGGCGCGATCGTCCTGAATGAGATGCTGCGACACCTCATACGTCTCGAGCGCCGGCCGGAGCGTGGCGTCGCCGAGCGCCAGACGGCGGACCTGGCGCGCCACCGCGAGGTACCGTTCGGCCAACAGCGGCGAGAGCGTCAGCGCGCTGCCGATGTTGTCGAAGCCGAACCGGGAGTCATCGGACGGGAGCAGCGCGGGCGTGTCGACTTCCACGGCCAGGAGGTCGCGAATCGCGTTGCGGTATTCCGTCCGCGTGAGACGGCGGAGGGATGGTCTGCCGGGATTGGGGCGGGCGGCGGCCGCGCTGTCGAGCGACGTTTCAAGGTACGTGACGAGTCTGTCGAGCGTGGCCGCCGCCGGCCGCGGCATGCCGTCGGGCGGCATCGCGCCGCTCCGAAGCTTGCCAACAACTTTCTCCCACACCTCCGGGGCCTCGGCTACCCTCGTGACGTCGAGCTTCTCGAGCGAAAGCCCTCCAGTGCGGAGCCGCTCGTTGTGGCAGGTGACGCAGTAGCGGTCGAAAACGGCACGGTGCGGTGACGAGGCGGGGGAGTCGAGGATCGCAGACGGCTGTTGCGCCGCTGACCCGGTGGCGGCCGCAAGGGCGACGGTGACAATCCCGCCGAGCAACGTGCGTGGCATGCGGCGATGACCCGTCTCCGCTCGCCGTGCGAGCTTCGGGCGGGGCGATTATAGCAGCCCGGCTTCCGCCGGCCGTGCGGCGCAGTGAAGCGCGTTGAACGTGTCGGCGGAAGGGTACGACGGCATCGCGATGCCCATCGAGGTCGCGGCGGGTCGTCGCGACATGTTTCTTCGCTTCCGGGAAGTCAGGCTGAACTCGGCGTGAAAGATGAGATTCCTGTTGGTTTCAGTCGTGGCCGGCCTGCCCTCGGTGCTGGCAGCGCAAGTCGTGTCACCAGCCGCGGTTGAACGGTGCCAGGCGGCCGAAGTCACGGTTGCAACTTCGACGCCGAAAGTCAGGACTGGAACTCGCCCGCAGTTCTCCGTAGTTGTGACGAACACGAGCAGCCGTTCGATCCGCGTGCTCGATGTTCGGGACGGCCGTCGAAACGACCTGGAAAGCGTGTACTTCGAATTGGTCATCGTCAGGAATGGCCGCGTCGTAGACCTGCCAACCGTCATCTCGGATCCGGGGCCAATCTCGAACGCGGACTACCTGGTCCTGAACCCGGGAGAACGCCTGAACGTGCAGCGACTCAGCTACAAGAGGGTGGCCGAACGACTGGTTGCCGGCGAATACTCGGCATTCGTTCTGTTTTGGCGGAACCCAAACGAGCCACCCACGTCGCGGTGCCGTTCGAGTGAAGTGCGGTTTGTCGTATCGGACTGAGCCCAGCCGCCAAGCGGCCGCCAGGGCGTGAGGACGCCCGCGATCTCCCGGGCTGCTGCAGCACGATCAATGACGTACATCAGGCTGAGTGATGCCAGTACGACGTCAACGCTGCCGTCATCAGCGCGATCACCATCTGACGCGCCGATGCAGCGACGCGGGCCCGGCTCGCGTAACATAGGCCGTCGTGCCTCCGGCGTTCGTCCGCTCCCGCATCCAGGGCATCGAGCTTCCGCCGTTCGACCCGCTGAACACCCGCGCGGCGGAGCTGCGCGCCGCGGGCCATCCGGTCATCTCGCTCGGCCAGGCGGTGCCGTTCTTCCCGCCGCCGGCGCCGGCGCTCGAGGCCGCGCGCGAGGCGCTCACGCGCCCCGAGGTGCATCGCTACGCGACGGATCCCGGTTTACCTGGCCTGCGGGCACTCCTCGCGGAGCGGCTCGCCTCGACCATCGGCACACGCGTGACGCGCGACGACGTCGTCATCACGGCGGGCGGCAACCACGCCTTCACGCTCGCGCTGACGACGCTCGTCGATGCCGGTGACGAGGTGATCCTGCCGGCGCCGTATTTCACCAATCACCAGATGGCGGTGGTTGCGGCCGGCGCGACGGCGATCGAGGCGCCGGCGGCCGACCGCGCCACGTTTGCGGTGCGCTGGACCGACATCGAGCCGCACGTCACCTCCCGCACCAAGGCGGTCGTCCTCTGCAACCCGAGCAACCCGACCGGCGCACCCGTGGAGCCGGGGGACGGCGCGCGGATCGCCGGCGAGCTGGCCCGGCGCGGCGTCCTCGTCATCAGCGACGAAACGTACATGCAGTTCGTCTACGACGGCGCGCACTGGAGCGCCGCCTCCGTTGCCGACTGGCGGCAGAACGTCGTCGTCATCGGCACCTTCTCGAAGTCGTTCGGGATGATGGGGTGGCGCGTCGGCTTCCTGCTGGCGGACGCGGCCGTCTGCGAGCAGGCGGTCAAGGTGCAGGACGCGATGATCATCTGCGCGCCGACGATCTCGCAGATGGCTGCGGAAGCGGCGGTCCGCGACTGCTGGTCGTACCCGCTCTCGTTCCATGACGAGCTGCGGCGGCGGCGGGCGGTCCTCGCCGAAGGGCTGGCCGCCATTCCGCGGATGCACTGGACGCCCACGCGCGGCGGCCTCTTTGCGTTTGCCCGCGTCGATGGCTGCGCCGATTCGGCCGCCCTTTCCCGCGACCTGCTCGAACGCGCGTACGTGGTTACCATCCCGGGGGCCTCGTTCGGCGCGAGCGGCGAGGGGTTTCTGCGTCTGTCGTACGGCTATGCCGATGCGCCCGAGCTGGAGGATGCCACCGGCCGGCTGCGCCGGTTCTTCGCCGGTGCGTAGGCGCCACGTTCCGCTGACTCAGGTATGCTGTGCAGCGATAACAGCGGGGGTTCACCATGACCAGAGCCGTCGTGCTGTCGCTCATCGTGCTCACCGGCATCTCCGTGGCGTGGAGCCAGACGCCGGAGCCGACCACGCAGGGCGCCACGAGTCCGGATCCGGCCAACTTCACGGGCCGCGTCACCGGCTACACCACGTCCGACATCCGCGTAAACCGCTACAGCTTTGCCGCCGGGGCGCGGACCAACTGGCACGCGCACGAGCGGGGCCAGGCGCTCATCATCGAGCAGGGGGTCGCGCTGGCGCAGGTGGACGGCGGGCCGGTCCGCGAGTACCGGCCGAACGACGTGTTCTACACGCCGCCGGGCGTGCGGCACTGGCACGGCGCGGCGCCGAACCAGTCGATGCGCCAGGTGTCGGTCAGCTTTGGCGTCACGACGTGGTCGGGGCCGGTGAGCGACACGCAGTACAGCAGCCGCCGCTGACGCGGCGCCGGAGCATGGCGGCGGGGAAACTCGAGGCGATCTGGATCAAGCGCGCGCACGGTGCCCGGATGGACCCGGCGCCGCGCGCCACGCTGCGTGTGGGCCGGGGCATCGTCGGCAACGCCGACGAGGGCGGCCGGCGGCAGATCACGCTGATCGATCGGAGCACCTGGGATCTGATTACCGAGGAGCTGCGCGATCATGTCGACCCGGCGGTCCGGCGGGCGAACCTGCTCGTCAGCGGCGTCTCGCTGGCAGGGAGCCGCGGGCGCATGCTCCGGATCGGTCGCTGCCGGCTGCGGATCAACGGCGAGTCGCGGCCGTGCCGGCTCATGGACGAGGCCCGTCCGGGGCTGCAGCACGCGCTGACGGCGCCGTGGCGCGGCGGCGCCTGCGCGGAAGTGGTTGACGAGGGCGAGATCGAGGTGGGAGCGCCGGTTGAATGGGTAGAGGAGGAGACGCCATGAGAGGGATGCTGCTGGGACTGCTGGCCGTGGCGCTCGCCGTGAGTGCGTCGCCCGTCGTGCCCGGCTCCGCACAGACCGGGGGCGCGGCACAGGGCGTCAGCAAGGCGCAGTACGACCGCTGGAAGACGGAGCTCTCGAACTGGGGACGCTGGGGCAGAGACGATCAGATCGGCGCGATGAACCTCGTCACGCCGGCCAAGCGCCGCCAGGCTGCCGCCCTCGTCAAGGAGGGCGTCTCGGTGTCGCTCGCCAGGGACGTCGATACCGAGAAAGCCGTGGACAACCCGCAGCCGTACGAGCGGCAGATGCTCGCCATCGGGTCGGACCGGTTCGGCGTCGCGTTTCACGGCGTTGCGCACACGCATCTCGATTCGCTTGCCCACATCCACTACGACGGCGTCTTTTACAACGGGTACAAGCCGGATGCCGACGCGGTGATGAAGGCGGGCGGCCACTCGCGCAACTCGATCGTCAACCTGAAGAGCGGCATCTTCACCCGCGGCGTGCTGATCGACATTCCGCGGCTGAAAGGCGTCCCGTACCTGGAGCCCGGCACGATCATCACGCGCCAGGACGTCGAGGCATTCGAGAAGTTCGCCGGCCTCACAGTCATGCCGGGAGACGCCGTGTTCATCCGGACGGGCCGATGGGCGAGGCGGGCAGCCGTCGGGCCGTGGGACCTGGGCCGGACGGCCGGCCTGCGGCCGGGCCCGGGCGCCTCCGTCATTCCCTGGCTGAAGGAGCGCGACGTCGCGCTGCTCGGCAGCGATGTGCCGCCGAGCACGTCGCCGTCGGACGTCCCCGGCGAGGCGGGGCCGGTGCACGACTTCGCGCTCGTGAGCCTGGGCATCCACCTGTTCGACAACTGCGATCTGGAAGCGCTGGCCGAGGCCGCGGCGTCGCGCAAGCGCTGGGATTTCCTGTTGACCGTGGCGCCGCTGCCGATTCGCGGCGGCACCGGATCGCCGGTCAACCCGATTGCCACATTCTGAGAGGAGCGAGGGACATGACTCTGAACATCCGGCGACTGACGACGGCCGCGCTCGGAGCCGTCGCGATGGTGGTGGTGCTCGCGGCGCAGGAACGCGACATCCAGCCGTCGTGCAAGATGTGCCCAGGCACCTACGTGCCGAACGAGGAAATCCAGGCGTACGTGAAGCGCGCCATCGCCAACCAGCTGACCGATCAGCAGATCCGCAGCGTCGACATCGGCAGGTCGAACGTCGCGGTCGCGGTGGTGCACCGCGGCAAGATCGACAATCCCAACGCGACCGTCGCCGAGCACGATCTCGTCAGCGAGGTCTACCACGTGATCTCCGGGTCGGCCACGCTCGTTCTCGGCCCCGATCTCGTCGGCAAGGAGCGGCGTCCCGCCAACCTGACCACGGTCCGGCTGCTGAACGGCCCCGGCAACAACGCCAAGGCGATCCGCAACGGCGTCGCGCATCAGATCAAGGCGGGCGACGTGGTCGTGATTCCGGCCGGGACCGGCCACCAGTTCACACGCATCGATGATCACGTGACCTATGTGATGATTCGTGTCGATCCCGACAAGGTCACGCCGCACAAGAGCGAGGCCGATTCGAAGAAAGACCTGCAGACCGACGGCCGGTCAACGGCCGGCGGCGGGCGGGGTGCCGCGACGGATCCGCGGCGCTAGCCCTGCGCTAGGCGGTAGCCGGCGGGCGGTAGCTGGTAGCTGGTTTGTGGTTGGCTACCGGCTACCACCCACCAGCTACCAGCCGGCGCGGGTGCACGTGGAGCCCGGCTCACGCTCACAGATCTCGTCCGACACGTGCGCTCAGAAGGTGAAACGGAACCCGAGCTGCAGCATGCGCGGCTGGTAGGCCACGTTCAGGTTCCGCGTCGGCTGTCCGTAATTCCGGGCGCTCTCCTGGATCACGTACGATCCGTAGTTCGCGTGGTTGAACAGGTTGAACACTTCCACGATCCCGTCGATCCCCGCGCGGCCGGCAAGCGGAAATCGCCGCAAGACCCGCACATCCACGCGATGCAGCGGTTTTCCGACGAAGCTGTTGCGCGGCACGATGGTGCCATCCGGGCGCAAGCGACCGCCGGTCGCTCCCGTGAGGCGCAGGTCGCCGCCATACGTGTTGGCATAGCGTTCGCCGGATCCAAAGAAAGAGAGGCCGCTCAGCTGGAAGCCGTATCCCGCCTGCCAGATGCCGTTGAAGACCGCCCGGTGACGCTGGTCGCTGGCCGCCCGCGAGTACTCGCCGCCAAGATCAGGCGCCACCTTGAACGGGGCCGGCGACGATTGGGCGTCCCAGACCCCCGACAGCAGATACGTGCCCGACGCCTGCCACCGCTGACTGAAGCGTTTGGTGACGGCCGCCGACAGCGCGTGGTAGTTGGACCAGCCCTCCGATCGGAACTGGTTGATCAGGCCGTAATCGGGGTAGGGCCGCCGGCCGATGTCCGTGAAGGGATAGTTGACCCCCGTGACCGGATTGTAGCTGAGATTGGCGTTGGGTCGCGTGAAGATCTCGTGTCGGCCCCCCGTGAAGACGTAATCGATCTCCACGGCCGTCATCGCGCCGATCTGTCGCTGCACGCCGATAGACGACTGCCAGCTGTGCGCGATCTGCAGGTCGGGCGCGGCCAGTTGCGACGGAATTGCCTGCCGCACGCAGTTCGGGCCCGGCGTCACGGCACAGGTCTGCGCTCTGGCCTGTTCGAACGTCGGCACCGGCCCGTTGAAGGGGTTGGCGGCGAAATCGGGCCGGCCATCATTGAGGATTTCGGGGTGGATCTGGTGGGTGTAGCGGATCAACCAGAAGGAGGGCTGGCCTGTGACCTCGGCAAAGTACTTGCCGGCCCCGCCCCGAATCACCGTCCGGTCATTCAATTTGAACGCAAAGCCAAGCCGCGGGCCGAAATTGTCCTTGTCCTCGGGACGATCGGCTTCCAGGAACGGGGGAAGGGCGAGCCACTGCCCGAACACCCCGGTTTCCAGGTCGTAGCGCAGTCCCACGTTCAGCGTGAGACGCGAGGTGATCGCCCAATCGTCCTGCACCCAGCCCGCATACACATCTCGGGGCGCGTACTCTCTGAACGTCCCGACGCCCAGCGTGTATTTCCTCGTGACGGAGGAGAGCGGCGCCAGGTTCCAGGTGGAGACGTCCATCAGGTTCGGGAAGAGGCTCTCGATGTTGGCCGGAATCGGGCCACCCTGGGCATCGAGGGTGCCGTTGCACCGGTTGCACACGAACATCCACATCATGTTGTAGATGTACTCGCCGCCCAGCTTGACGTCGTGACGCCCGCCCTTGTTGAAGGAGATGACGAAGTCATCCCGAACCGAGTAGGTTTCCTGGCCGATGATCTGCGGCGTCTGGTTGTGGGTTTCCCCGATCGTCAGGCCGCGCAGCTGAATCGAGGGCGCCCCCACCCTGAGCTCCGACAAAGGATGGTTCGCCCAGTTGACATAGGAATATTCGTTCCAGTCATAGCCCGCATACCCGACCTTGACCTCGTTGACCGAACGGGTACCGAGAACGTTCGTCAGTGTGGCGAGGAGCTGGTTCATGCCGCGGTCGAGCCCGACGGCCGACGAGGGCGTCTTGTCGCCGCCGCCCGTGTAGCGCAGATCGTACGGGAGGATGTGCTTCCACTTGCTGGCGCGAAACGCCAGGCGAGTCTGTGGCGAGAATTGCGCGTCCAGCCGCACGCCGGCCTTGTGTTCGCGGCGCGTGCCCGTCTGGTCGAAGTTGAACGCCGGGAACGGAGTCGTATAGACGAAGGTCTGCGGCTCGCGCTCGTATTCGTAGTTGGCGAAGAAATGCAGCCGGTCCCTTCGGATCGGGCCCCCAAACGTCGTGCTGATCTGTTGATCCGAGTAGGGGAGCACGCGCTTGGCGACAGGATCGGCGGCGTTGAAGCGCTCGTCCCGGAAGTAGCCGGACAACGAGCCGGTGGGCGTGTTGGTGCCCGACTTGCTGATGGCGTTCACCTGCACGCCGGCCGAGCGGCCCTGCGTGGCGTCGAACCGGTTCGTGATGAACTCGAACTCCGCGATGGCATCCCGGCTGTAGCGCGGGTTGCCGAAACCGCTCCCCGCCACGATATTGGTGATTTGCTGCCCGTCCATGTTGATCTGGTAGGCCCCTGACTCGCGTGGGATGGGCGAGTCGCCCGAGGCGTTCGCGCGGCTTCCCGGCGCCAGCATCGCCAAATCCTGCCAGTTCCGGCCGTTGACCGGCAGCTCCTGCATCTGCCGCGGATCGATATTGCCGCCCATGCTCGACTGGGTGACGTCGAGCAACGGGGCTTCCCCGGTCACCGTCACCGACTCCTGGATCGCTGACGGCGCCATCTGCAGATTCACGACCGCCGTCTGCCCGACCAGCAGTTCGACCCCACTCCGGGTGAGCGTCGCAAACCCAGACAGTTCCAACGTGAGCCGGTAGACACCCGTGCGGACAGGGAGGCGGAACGCGCCGCGCTCGTCGGTGACGCCCACAAAGGTGTTCCCCGAGGCCTCGTGCACCGCTGTGACGGTGACGCCCGGCAGGACGCCGCCCGTGGCATCCGACACGGTGCCGCTCAGCGTGGCTTCCTGCCCGTACCCCGTCACGGGCGATGCCATGGTGACACCAAGGACCAGCAACCCGATAACACCGAATCTCATCGAAACCTCCTCCTGTTTAGTCCCACGTGCCCTGACGAGCACGTGGGACTAGCGATGCGCGCGCCGTGGCGCGCGCCTATGAACGACTACCGCGTCGGGCCGCGACACCCGCGCGCGGGGCGACTTTCAGTCGCGCGCGGAGTCTACCGCCTTTCAGGCGGTAGTCGTTCAAGGGACGCCCTCACGGCTCTCTGCGACGAGGTCTACGGTCGGGATCGACCCGGACGCCAGCGAACAGATGGCATTCGCCGGGCGAAATGGTCTATACATCCTGGGTTTGATTCAGTCAACTGGAAACTCGGTCGTCTGTTACGGAGGGGCGCTATGAGCATCTCAAGTCGCCTGACGGTTTTGGTCGTTGCGGGCGCCGCCGCGATCGCGCTGTGCGGAGAACGCCTGTCAACCCAGGAGGTCACCGATCCGGCGCGCAATCCGCTGCCGAATCCGAACCCGGTCGTCATCAAGGACTGGGGCAAGCTCCAGGGCCGGACGTGGGGATCCACCGCCGGCGTCGACGTCGGGCCCGACGGCCACATCTGGGCGTACGATCGGTGCGGCGCCAACTCCTGCGACGGCTCGACTCTCGATCCCATCGTCAAGTTCGATCGCACGAGCGGCAAGCTCCTGCGGAGCTTTGGCGGCGGCATGTTCGCCTTTCCGCACGGGCTGCACGTCGACCGCGACGGCAACGTCTGGGTGACCGACGGCCAGCGCAGCAAGGACGGGACGAAGGGGCATCAGGTCTTCAAGTTCAGCCCCGAAGGCAAGGTGCTGATGACGCTCGGCCGCGCGGGCGTGGCCGGCGACGGCCCCGACACCTTCAACGAGCCGAACGACGTCATCACGGCGCCGAACGGCGACATTTTCGTCTCGGTCGGCCACAGCGGGCAGAACCCGAATCCGCCGCCGAATACGAGCGGCCGGATCGTGAAGTTCACGAGAGACGGGAAGTACATCAAGGAGTGGGGGCGGCTAGGCTCCGGCCCGGGTGAGTTCCGGACGCCGCACGCGCTGGCGTTCGACTCGCGCGGCCGCCTGTTCGTCGCGGACCGCGGCAATCACCGCATCCAGATCTTCGACCAGGAAGGCAGGCTGCTCGAGACGTGGCACCAGTTCAGCCGCGTCAGCGGGCTGTTCATCGACCGCAACGACATGCTCTACGCGATCGACTCCGAGTCGAACCCGATGCGGCATCCGAACTGGAAGACCGGCATCCGGATCGGCAGCGTGAAGCAGGACAAGGTGCTGGCGTTCATCCCGCCGCACGAGACGGGGAGCTACGAGGGCGCCGCGGGCGAAGGGGCGGCGGTCGATTTCGACGGCAACGTTTACGCGGCCGAGGGACCGGCCTCGCGCAAGGTGTCCGAGGGAGGGCTCACGAAGTACGCCAGGAAGTAGGCTTTGGGCTTTGGACTTTTGGCCTTGGGCAACGCCCGAAACCCAAAGCCCGAAGCCCAAAGCCTGATTAGTGCGTCAGCGCGTACAGCACGGCGTTGATGCCGAAGGCGTAGCCGCGCGGGCTGAACGCGTAGAAGTACGACGGGTCCTCGCCCTCGCGTTCCCACGAGTCGGCGATGTCGGTGTTGTGCGTCATCAGCACCATCAGCCGCCCCTCGCGGTCGACAATCCCCTTCACCTGCGGCACGGCGCTGTCGGCGCCCTGCTCGGACGTCCGACCGCCGGATCGCAGGAAGAAGCCGATGTTGGGGATCTGCGGGATTTCGGTGACCTCGAACTGTGTGCGGAACAGCTCGTGCTCGAGCGGCAGATCGACGATCGGGTACTCGTCCGCCGGGAGCACTTTCCGGAGCTCGCGAACCCAGTGCTGCCACTGGTAGGTCCCCCACGAATCATCTGTCCACAGGAAGCCGCCCTTTTCCAGGTACTGGCGCAGCCGATCCGCCTCCTCGTTGTCGAGGAAGGCGCTGCCGGGCGCCGACATGATGACGAGCGGGCACTGGAAGAGCTCGTCGCCGCCGGGCCGGACCAGCAGGTGGTTCGGCGCGCCCGCGTTGTTCCTGCTGACCCGAATCTTGGTGAGCTCCGAGAGGCGGACCGACAGATTGATGTCCGCCATCGGATAGTCGGTCCGCCAGCTGCCGCCCCAGCCGTTCATCGCGGGGCGGTACACCAGGCGGCAGTAATGAAACCGACCGTCGAAGTCGCGGTCGGTCGCGACGCGGGATCCGAAGAACCCGCGTCCGAACTGGGCGTGCGCCGCGGCGGCGCACGCCACCGCCAGCACTGCCGCCAGCCCGAGGTGGCGCATGGCGACAGTCTAGCGCGGTTTCTGCTACCAGCGCGCTTCGCGCTTCCGGCCCCCGAAGCCGCCGCTGCGGCCGCCGCCGGCGTACCCGCCGCTGCGGCGCTCCTGCGGCCGCGCCTCGTTGACCGTCAGGCGGCGTCCCTCGAACTCCTTCTGATTGAGCGCCTCGCACGCGGCGCGCCCCTGGTCGTCCGCCATTTCGACGAACCCGAAGCCGCGCGACCGCCCGGTCTCGCGATCGCGGACCAGATGGACCGACTCGACCGTGCCGAGCGGGGCAAACAGCTGCTCGAGCTGCGTTTCATCGGTGGTGAACGAGAGATTTCCTACGTAGATTCGCATTGCACGTCCTTCTGAAAAGGTTGGAAGCAGCTAACTTGGCAGACTTCTGGAAGCGTGCAGGAATCGGACTGACGCAGGCAGAACCAACTCGGCGGGATCCAACACTGACCCACCCACTATAGCAGGTTTTTCGTTTAGGATATAGGACCTTTGGTTACGGCACCCACATACAGGCAGTTGCCCGTCGAAGCGCGCTCCGGGCTCGACCCCTGGGCGAAGGCCGAGCTGCCGCTTCCGCCCTCGCCGCAGGGCCTCGGGTGGCTCAAGGCGGTGGGGCCGGGCGTCATCGTGCTCGGCGTCTCGATCGGCAGCGGCGAGTTCCTGCTCGGCCCCGCCGCGTTCGTGCGGCACGGCCTCTCGCTCCTCTGGGTCGTCGGGATCGCCGTCTACTTCCAGACGATCTTCAACACGGAGCTGATGCGCTACACGCTGGCGACCGGCGAGCCGGTCTTCACCGGCTTCATGCGCACGCGCCCCTCGTCTACGCTCTGGGCGTGGGTGTACTCGATTCTCTACTTCCTGCACGTCGGGTGGCCGGGCTGGGCGGGGACGGCGGCGGGCGCGATCTTCTTCCTGTTCGCACGGCGGCTCGCCGTGGCGGCCGACGCCAACACGATCTACCTGATCGGTGTCGGCGCGTTCCTCGTCTGCGCCGCGATCCTGACGTTCGGGCGGCGAATCGAGCGGACGCTGGAATTGCTCAACTGGGTCCTCGTGGCCGCGATCCTGTCGAGTTTTCTCGTGCTGGCGCTCCTGTTCGTGCCGGCCGGCACGTGGGGCGCCGGGGTCGTCGGCCTCGCCGGCTTCGATCTGACGCGCGGCACGTTCGACTTCTTCCCGGTGGGCGCGGATCTCTTCCTGCTCGGCGCGCTCGTGGCCTACTCGGGCGCCGGCGGCGTCACCAACATCGTGCTCTCGAACTGGGCGCGCGACCGCGGATACGGCATGAGCGAGCGCGCCGGCTACATTCCGTGCGCGATTGGCGGGCAGAAAGTCAATCTCGCGCACAACGGGTTCATCTTCGAGGGCACTTCGGAAGAGATGCGCCGGTGGCGCGGCTGGTGGCGGATTATCCGCGCCGATCAGTGGGGCGTCTTCTGTGCCGGCGCGATCCTCGGGATGATCCTGCCGGCGATGCTCTACGTGACGTTCCTGCCGCGCGGCACCGACATCCAGGGACTCGGCATCGCGGCGGCGCTGGCCCAGGCGATCAGCGGCACCGACGGCGCGCTGCTCGGCGGCGCGATCGCGTTCCTCGGGGCGTGGGTGCTGTTCAAGACGCAGCTCGATCAGCTCGAAGGCATGGTCCGCGCGATCACCGACATCCTGTGGACCGGCAGCAGCCGGCTGCGCGGCTGGCGCGGCGGCGACGTGCGGGTGGTCTACTACGGCGTGCTCGCCGTTGTGGTCCTCTGGGGCATCATTGCGCTCAGGCTCGCGCAGCCGTTCTTCCTCATCCAGGTCGGCGCGAACATGGCCGGCTTCGTCCTCGTGGTCGGGGCGATTCACCTGCTGTACCTGAACACCCGGCTCCTGCCGGCGCACATCCGTCCGCCGATGTGGCGGCGCGTCATGCTCGTGGCGATGGCGCTCTTCTACGGCTTCTTCGTCGTCCGGTCGTTCGCCACGCTGCTGGCCTAGGCCCAACTGTCTTCGTGCTCGCCGCCGCGCCTGCGCCGCGACGCGAGCCGGCTCGACGCGCCGGAAAGCGCTGCGCGGGCCGCATCCGGCCGCTGGACGCGGGGGTCGCCGCAACCGGTCGCCTGAAAATTCTGCGACCGTCTCGTACGATCCGCACAACCGGCTTCGATCCGCACGCGGCTCAACCCCGCTTGGTCCCCCGAGCCTGCTCGCGCTTTCGCGCTGTCGCTCCTCGGCACGTCTCGACGGCTCGCCTCGCGGCGCAGGCGCGGCGGGTCCATAGAACAGATGTTCCTTCAGCCTTCGCTCTTCAGGTGATCCGGCAAGCAATGAAGCACGCGGGAGTGAGTCCGATAACGGGCGTTCTCGGATGTTTACCTTCGGTTACCCTCGGTCGCTCGCCGCGCGTGGCCGGAGGCCCGCAGGCGCTCAGCCCGGGGCGAACGCTCGCCACTTGGCCACACAGGAGTAATCCTTAGCTGCGCAGCCCTTCCCTCGGTAGGTTCGATTCCTGTGCGGCTCGCTCTCGTCGGTCTGGGTTGCTTCTCGCCCAAGCCGTTTCTGACCAAGCAGCAGCGAATTGCTTCCCCGGCGAAGCTCGCCGCGCCGAAATCGACCTTCGAGTCGCCGTTGACATCGCCAGCCGCGAGCAAGAATATCAGCCGACACCGGATCGGTGACGGGCCCGCGAGGCGAATACACCTGCTGGGAGGATCGCTTTGTGAACATCAAGAGCGCACGAAGCACCTGGCTTCTCACGCGACGCCATTTCCTGACACGTGTTGCGGCAGCGGGTGGCGGATCGCTCGTCTACGAGGCGATGACGGGGCTCGGTCTGCTCGCCGCGCCGACACAAGCGGGTCATCCACGTTGACCGGACGCCGGATTCGATTGCGCGAGGCCCGAGCCGATTTCGACGGCTATATCGCAGAACTGCTGAGCAAGGCGCTGTCGCAGGCGCAACTCGATCAACCGCTGACAAACGAAGATCGCGACAGACTGCTTGCGTATCTACGCCGGCTCGGTGCGCTCGACCAGCAGCGGCTGTACCGCGGCTCACCGCGCCGCAGCGGTTACGACCAGGAGCGACGGTCCGCGCCGCTGCCATTACGTGATCTGCTCGGCGCGAATTTCGACTTCTACCTGGGGATCGATTGGGACTCTCAGCCGGCGATGATGCAGGTCGTCGGCGGAATGGACCGTTTGCCCGCGGCGCTGGCGGCGCGCCTGCGGAACCGCATCGTGTATCGCGCGGCGGTGCGCGAAATTCGGCAGGGCGAACGCGGCGTGTGGGTGATCTATGCCGATGCGGATGGGCGGCTGAGACGCGTCGATGCCGATTACTGCGTCTGCACTATCCCATTACCGGTGCTGAGCGGTATTCAGAAGGACCTCTCACAACCGGTTCAGTCGGCCATTTCCGCGGCCAGTTACGACGGCGCAGGCAAGATCGGCCTGCAGTTCAGGCGCCGGTTCTGGGAAGAAGACGACGAGATCTACGGCGGCAGGTCGTGGACTGACCAGGACATCGGACAAATCGTCTATCCATCACACGGCTTCAACGGGCCTTCTAAAGGGGTGCTCGTGGGCTACTACCTGGATTTCAAGAGAACCATGCGCGAGCGCACTCCTGCCGAACGTCGGCAGATGGCGCTCGAGCAGGGCGCCCGCATTCACCCGCAGTACACCACCGAGTTCGAGACGGCGTTCTCCGTATCATGGCCTCGCGTGCCGTGGAGCCGCGGCTCTTGGAGGTCGGAAACCGCCGCGGCGAATGAAGCGCTCGCTGCGCTCCGGCGACCCGACGGCCGGGTGCACTTCGCCGGCGATTACATGACGAACATGAGTTCGTGGATGCAGGGCGCGTTCGAGTCGGCCCGTGAGGTCGCGATGGCCATTCACGCGCGTGCCCTCGCGCGTAGCTGAACTGCAGGGTTGGCTTCGTGCAAGTGTTATCGCCCCGATTCAGTGGGCGTTTGCCTAATCGCAATAGGGAGGAGGCCGACATGCCGAGTAGCAGTCTTTGGCGTTGCTCGCGCCGTGATTAACTAATGCCCACACGCCGGCGTCACGTGCGTGGTCGACGGCAGCAGGGTGATGGTCGGGGTGACGTCCATCCAGCCCCTGGCGGGGCAGTAGGCGGCCAGCCACATGTGCGAGGCGTCAGCACCGACGCGACGGGGTG
>JACPTI010000103.1 GCA_016192845.1 Acidobacteriota bacterium | reverse complement strand
CCTGGCCGGCCTCGAGGCGCGTCACCGCTTCAGGCGTTCCTCCCGTCGCCGGTATTCGCGCCAGCCCGCTGGTGGCGGTGCCGGCAAACACAATCACACCCTCCGCGTTCCAGGTGCCACCGCGCGGCGCCGGCGCGTTGGCCAGCACCTGCGGCGCACCGCCGCCCAGGTCGAGACGCTTCAGCCTACCGTCCGCAAAGAAGCCCAGGGCCCGACTGTCGAGGGCCCAGAACGGATAATTTCCACCCTCGGTCCCCGCGAGCGGCTGTGCCGTTGCCTGATCAAGCGGCCGCAACCAGAGTTGTGGGCCTTTCTCGCCGTTGGCCACGAATACCAACTTGCGGCCATCCGGCGACACCGCGAACGAGAACGGGTCGCTTGTGGCGGGTGTCACGACATCCAGACGCGTGATGACCGGTTCGGACGCGGGCTGCAGATAGAGCGTTGCGGAAATGCCGACAAGCAGTGCCGTTAAGAATGAAACGCCCGCAACCAGCCACGCTTGACGTGGAGTGCGTAACGCGCCGCGACGGGCGGCGCCCAGCCCGGTGGCCTCGCTGGATGTCGTAGAGGCGGACAACGCCTCCAGCGCAAAGGCCAGGTCGGTTGCCGTCTGGAAGCGCGCCGCCGGGTTCTTTTCCAGACAGCGGTCGACGATGCGTACGAGACCGGGAGGGATTTTTCGTTCCTGAATGGGCAGATCCACGGGCTCTCTGTCCAGAATCGCGCCGATCGTGTCCGCCGCCGTGCCGCCGGGAAACGCACGACGGCCCGACAACATCTCGTAGAGCAGCGCGCCAAGCGCGAAGAGATCCGCACGGTGATCGACCGTGTGCCCGCGGAGCTGCTCCGGCGCCATGTAGCCGATGGTGCCGAGCACCATCCCGGGCTCCGTGGCCGGTCCGGCCTGAGCGGCATCCAGCCCGGGCAACGTGGGCGCTGCACTGAGTCCTGTCAGCGCGAGACCGGTTTCGGTCAGCTTGGCCAGCCCGAAATCGAGAATCTTCACGTGCCCCGTCGTCGTGACGAACACGTTGTCGGGCTTGAGGTCGCGATGGACGATACCCTTGTCGTGCGCGGCGGCGAGGCCGCGAGCCATCTGGACGGCGTAGTCGATGGCCTTGCGCACCGGCAGGCCGTGCCCGATCGCGCTCCGCAGCGATCCCCCCTCGAGCAGCTCCGACACGATGTACGGCGACCCGTCGTGGATGCCGATGTCGTGGACCGCGAGGATATTCGGGTGGTTCAGCGCCGCGGCCGCGCGCGCCTCCTGCTCGAAGCGCCGCAGCCGTTCGGGATCCGTGCTCGCCGCGGCCGGCAGTACCTTGACCGCGACGTCGCGACCGAGCCGCGTGTCGTGCGCGCGATACACCTCCCCCATGCCGCCCGCGCCGATGGCGGACTGAATCTCGTACGGGCCGAGCCGTGTGCCGGCGGCCAGTGTCATGTCTGGAGTGCGGCTGGATTATACGCGGAGCGCGAACAGGTCGGCCGACTCAACGAGCGCCGGCGTCCCCAGCGTCAGCTCCCGAACGGCGGCGATACGCAGCATCGGCCGGGCACGATCGAAGAGCGTCATGTTCGCCCAGAGCGCTTCCCAGGTGGACCACCAGTCATCGCGGTCCCACGCGAAGCGCCGGTACAGGGTCACGCGAAGGACTCGGCACGCTCCGCCCGGATTGCGCGCATCAGCTCCTCGGCGCGTCCGGCGCGCACCAGGTCGATCGGGCGGCGGTCACCGAGGTGCGGATTCATGCCGACGAGCCACTCGGGCGCGGTCTCGCGGTCGTAGAGCCGGAGCAGGTTCGACCAGACCAGCTCGAGGAGCTCAACTTTCTCCGCGTTCAGCGGGTCGATACCGGCGCCGCGCAGCCAGCGCGTAACCTGCAAGCGGCTGACGCCCAGCATGTCGGCCAGGCGGGCCGCAGACCGGAAATCGGTGCGAAGCGCTTCGAGCTTTCGCGCAACACCCACGGGCATGAGTACAACGTAGCGCAACAGAGATGTTGCGCAACAGATTCCTTCCTACACCCGCGTCTCGGCCAGCAGCCCCGCGCGAATCCCGTCGACGAACGCATCGACGTTCCTGCGCGCGATCCGGTCCAGCAGCCCCTGCGGCCCGAAGGCGGCCAGCTTGCCCGAGATCGTCACGTCGGCGCGCCAGTGAACCGTCGTCTGTGACTGCCGCGAGCCGGGTTCTTCCCCACCCGGCGTCGATTCGAGCGTGAAGCTCGTCACCATATCGACGACGCTCGCCAGCCCGCTCCCCTTTCCGACGACGGTCGTGCTGACGGGTGGCTGCCGGTCCCGGATCTTCAGCTTCACGACCATCGTTCCCTTGATATGCGACACGCCCACGCGCGCGGTCACGGTGAAGTGGTCCGCGTCGTCAATTGCCACGCCGGTGACGTCCAGCATGTGACGGCTGACCTTTGCCGGGTCGGTGAGAAATGCGTAGACGTCGGCCTGCGGCGCGGTGACCGTGAAGTGCCCTTCGAGATGCATCTCTCTCCTACATGTGCAGCGTGTCGACCTCACGGCCGCGCGCGCGGTCGAGCGCGGCGGTGAACGCGCGGCGGAACAGCACGCCCGCCAGATGCCGCTTGTACTCGACCGACCCGCGCGTGTCGGCGAACGGCTGCGCTGCCTCGCGCACCAGCTGCACGGCCCGGTCCACACGATCGGCAGATGGCGCCGCCCCCTGCAGGGCGTCTTCTGCCTCGCGGGCGCGGAACGGCATCGGGCCCAGCGCACCCAGACTGATGGCCACGCTGCCGCAGCGGTCGCCGCCTTCACCCCATCGCGCAGGCCCGGAGCCCCCACGACGCACGCGTGCGCCGTGGGGTGGAGATGTGCGCGATGGGGACCCCGGGTCAAGGCCGATCTGCACGCCGATGCTGGCGACGGCGAAATCGCCGGCGCGCTTCTCGAACTTCACGTACGCGCCGCCACTCGGCCCGGCCGGGATGCCCACCGAGACGCCAACAACCATCTCCACCGTGTCGAGCTGGGTGGAATACGCGTCGATGATGAACTCGTGGAGCGGCACGTCCCGCGTGCCGCTGCGACCCGCAATAACGACCGCCGTGTCGAGCGCCATCAGGGCGGCGGGCCAGTCGCCGGCCGGATCCGCGTGCGCCAGGCTGCCCGCCAGCGTGCCGCGGTTCCGCACCTGGACGTCGGCCGTCAGGCGCGCCGCGTCGGTCATGATCGGCAGGTGCTCGCGGACGAGCGCTGAGGCCGCGACATCGGCATGGCGGCAGAGCGCGCCGAAGACGAGACGGTCGCCCTCGCGCCGGAGGCCGCTCAGGCCCTCAATCCGATTCAGATCGATCAGATAGCGCGGGCCCGCGATCCGCAGCTTCATCATCGGCAGCAGGCTCTGCCCGCCGGCGAGGATCTTCGCCTCCTCGCCGTAGCGCGCGAGCAACTGCAGCGCCTCGTCTACACTGCGCGGCGCGAAATATTCGAACTCAGCGGGATACACTGCCTACTGCCTACTATGAAAATCGACATCTTCAACCACATCGTCGCCGCGCTCGCCGAGCTCGATCGCGACGTTCATCGGCTCGGGTTCTGCGCCGTCCAGATCTACACCGACGTCGACGGGCGGCCGCTCGACGATCCGCAGTTCGCGCCGTTCTTCGACCGCGTCGCCGGGCTCGACGTGCCGGTGCTGCTGCACCCGGTGCGCGGCGCCGATCGATCCGACTATCCGGCGGAGGCGGCGAGCCGCTTCGATACGTGGCGCATCGCGGGGTGGCTCTACGACACCGTGTCGGCGATGACGCGGCTCGTCTTCTCCGGCGTCTTCGATCGCCACCCCGGCATCAAGATCGTCACGCACTATCTCGGCGGCTTCGTGCCCGGTCGGCTCGCGAAGCGAGCCGACAAGCCAGCACTGGCTGGACGGTCCGCTTCCGCGGACCGTCCCGAACGCAGGGCGGGCGCAAGTACGTCGAGGTGGCGCTCGAGGCGATGCAGGCCCTCGACGCCCCCGCCGACGACAAGGCGAAGATCTTCGAATACAACGCGCGGCGCGTGTTTCGCCTTCATGAGTTCGTGGGGCGGACCTTGTCAGGTCCGCCCGGGCGCGCCTGACAAGGCGCGCCCCACGGAATCACCTCCATTGATCAACTCCCATACCCGCTCGGGCGAGAGCGGCAGGCGCCGCACCTCCACGCCGAACGGCGCCAGCGCGTCCTCCACCGCGCTCGCAATCGCCGCCGGCGACGGGATGGCGGCGCCCTCGCCGGCCGCCTTCTGCCCCAGTGTGGTGAACGGATCCGGCACCGGGTAGTGCTCCACCTCGATCCGGGGCGTCTCGAGCGTTGTTGACTTCCCGTAGTCGAGCAGCGTCAACGTGAGCAGCTGGCCGTCGGCGTCGTAGACGAAGCCCTCGCCGAGCGCCACCGAGATGCCGTGCGCCGCGGACCCGTAGATCTGCCCGTCGACCACGGACGGGTTGATGAGCGTGCCGTTGTCGCTGACGATCGCGTAGCGGACGACGCGGACGCGTCCTGTCTCCGTGTCGACCTCGACGACCGCGGCATGCGCGGCGGACGAGAACGTGTACTGCGCCCGCACGCGCCCCTGCATATCAGGGAGCATCAAGGGGTCCGCGTGCGGATGGCTGTAGTAGTAGGTCGCCTGCAGACCGGGCTCGAAGCCGGGCGGCAGCAGCGCCTGATTCCCGTACGCGATCTTGCCGAGCTCGGCAAATGTCATCTCGGCGGGTCCGTACACGACGCCGTCCTCGATCCGCAGCGACTCGCGGTCGGCCTTCAACACGTGCGCGGCGAGCGTGAGCACCTTGTCGCGCAGCCGCGCGGCGGCGCCGTGGACCGCGCCGACGTCGTACAGGTGAAAGTTGTTGCCGCTGTTCGAGGAGGAGATGCCCCAGGGTGAGAGCGCCGTATCGAACGTGCCGGCCGCCGACACCCGCTCGGGTGCGACGCCGAGCACGTCGGCAATGATCTGCGCGGCCGTCGTCTCGTGCGACTGGCCGCAGCTCGGCGACCCGAGCGTGAAGACGACCGACCCGTTCTTCTCGATCTTGACCGTCGCCCCCTCCACGCCGCCGGCGCCGGGCATCTGCGTCGACTGGGGGAAGATCGCCATGTCGCGCGCGGCGTTCCGTCCGCCGGGCTCGATGCCGATGACGACGCCAATGCCCAGCAGTGTGGTGGTGGGGCGCGCCCTGTCAGGCGCGCCGCGCGAACCCGACAGGGTTCGCGCCACGGCTTCACGCTGCTCCTGCTGCCGTCGCCGCACCTCGTCGTACCCTACGTTCGCCAGCACCCGATCGAGCAGCGCCTGATAATCGCCGCTGCCGTGAATGTTGCCGTTCGGCGTCGTGTATGGGAACTGCTCCTTCGGGACCAGGTTCCGGCGGCGCACCTCGATCGGATCGAGCCCGAGCTCCCGCGCGACGCGGTCCATCGTGCGCTCCCACACGAAGCACATGCCGGGCTTGCCGATGCCGCGGTTCGGCACCACCGGACACTTGTTCGTGAGCACCGACCGCCCCTCAAGCCGGAGGTGCTGCACCTTGTAGGTGTTGAACAGGTTGTTCAGCTTGTTCGTGAAGTGAATCGTCAGCGTGCTGACCGACCCGCCTACATCGTCGGTGTCGCGGATCGTGAGCCCGAGCACTTCCCCGTCCGCCGTGACGGCCGCCTCGACGTCGAACTCCTGCTCGCACGAGTGCCCGCCGGCCATCATGTGCTCGCTCCGGTCCTCGATCCACTTGACCGGGCGGCCGGTTTTCACCGCCATGAGCGCCGTGAGCACGGCATACTTGCGAATGAGGTGAATCTTCTGCCCGAACCCGCCGCCTACGTCCGGCACGATCACCCGCACGGCGTCGATCCCGAGCGCCTCCGAGAGCGCTTCGTAAATGACATCGGGAGACTGCGAGTTGCACCAGATCGTCAGCCGCTCGGGGGTCGCCTCCGCCAGACAGGCGAACGGCTCGAGCGGCGTGGAGCTGTAGCGGTGGATCTTCAGATTCGCTCGGACGATCCGGTCCGCGCGCGCGAACGCCGCGTCGACGTCGCCGTACGACACGTGCCCCTGCCATGCCACGTTGCTGCCGAGCTCCTCGTACAGCACGGGCGCCGACGGCGCAACCGCATCGGCGGTCGTGACCACGGCCGGCAGCGCATCGTACTGCACGTCGATTAGCTCGAGCGCGTCCTCCGCGCGGGCGCGCGACTCGGCGGCCACGATCGCCACCGGCTCACCGACGTACCGCACCTTGCCGATCGCCCCCGCGTATTCCGGGATCGGGACGCGCAATCCGGCGGCGTAGCGCCCCGGCTTGAACGGCCGCGAGAGCCGCTTCACTTCATCTGGCGTGATCACAGCCTTGACGCCTGGCAGCCCGGCGGCGCCTGTGGCATCGACCGCGACGATGCGCGCGTGGGCGTACGGGCTGCGCAGCATGCAGGCGTGCAGCATGCGCGGGAGCGCCAGGTCGTCGACGTAGCGACCCCGACCCGTTACGTGCCGCGGCGCTTCCTTGCTGCGGACGCTGCGCCCTATGTATCGAGTTCCCTGTTCCATGAATGAGTCATTCCCAAGGGCACCAAGACGTACGAGCCACGAAGCTCACAAAGACCACTAAGGCAACGTGGTTTGGTCTTGGTGCTTCTTTGTGCTCGAACCTTCAGTGTCCTTCGTGTGCTTTGTGGCTAGCTCGTCTTGGTGTCCTTGACGATGCCCTTGACCCCTGCGCATTCTGGCGGCCGCCTCCTTCACCGCCTCGACGATCTGCACGTACCCCGTGCACATGCAGAGGTTGCTCGAGAGCACCTGCCGGATCTGCTCCTCGGTCGGATCGGGATGACGCGCGAGCAGCGCGTGAGCGGCCATCACGAAGCCGGGCGTGCAGAAGCCGCACTGGAGCGCAAAGCGGTCGATGAAGGCCTGCTGGATGGGGTGCAGCGTGCCTGGGGTGTCTGGGATGCCTGGGGTGCTCAGGCCCTCAATGGTCGTCACCTCGCACCCGTCCGCCTGCACGGCCAGCATCAGGCACGACTTCACCAGCGCGCCATCGACGATCACCGAGCAGGCACCGCATTCCCCCACGACGCAGCCGACGTGCGTCCCCGTCAGTCCGAGCTGCTCCCGGAGCAGGTGCACGAGCAGCGTGCGGGCGTCGATCTCGCGCTCGTACGTCTCACCGTTGACCGTGAGCCAGATCGAATGTTTCATCACGATCTCCCGGTCCGGCTAAAGCCGGACACCACGTACGTCATGCTCCCGGCGTACGTGGCGTCCACCTTCAGGCGGACGCGGATGGTCACGAGAACAACGCCCCCTGCGGCAGCGGCACCCGGAGCGCGCGGTCGAACAGCCCGTAGATGAACAGCCACGAAGCAAGCGCGTAGGTGCCGGCCAGAACCACAGACTGCCGCGCGGCCGCCAGCAGATACGCAAGCGCGAAGACCGGCACCGCCACGAGCGCGCCGACCAGCCACAACAGCAGGAAGAACGCCGACATCCACGCGAGCGCCGACAGCCAGTCGGCGCGCGAGGCAGTGGCGAAGGCGTCGGGGAGCACGGCGGATTCGGTGGGTTCATCGGCCGTGTGGGACGAGCCTTTCAGGCTCGCCGGGCGGGCCTCGAGCGGGGTCCCCGCCGCGTCTTCCACCCCACGGCGCAGGCGCCGTGGGGACCCCGGTCCCGCGCCGCGGGGTGCAGTGGCCCGCCCCACATGCGCAAGTAGCTTCGCGATCGCGAACACCAGCAGCAGCGCGCCGGTCGCCAGCGGGAACACCGCGGTGCGGAACGGCCAGCCGGCGGCCTGGTACACCACCCATGCGGCCGTCAGCAGGAAGCCGATGGTAATCGGCACGTCGGCATGATGGGTGACCGGGCGGGGCGTCCGGCCGCGCGCGCGGACGAGCGGCCAGACCAGCCCGGTGACCGTCACCACCGCGAACGCGATCACCAGCGGCCGCGAAACCCAGCGCCATTCATAGAGCGAATACGACAGGAACAGGTACCGCTCCGCGATGTCCCCCAGCACGAGCGCCAGCAGGAGCGGCGCGCGCGGCCAGTCCCAGCGAATGGCCGCCACGCCGACGACCGTCGCGCCGAGCATCAGCAGGATGTCGGCGAAGCGGTTGTGCGCCGTGTACGCGCCGAACGCCGTCAGCACCATCAGGAACGGCACGAGGAGCATCGCCCGCACGTACGTCAGCCGGACGAGCTGATTCAGGAAGAGGAACGACACCGCCACCGCGATGATGTTCGACAAGACGATGATCCAGACCATGGCGTACGTCACGTCCAGATTCTTCGTCAGCATCGCGGGCCCCGGCACGAGCCCCTTCAGCAGGAACACGCTCAGCAGGATCGCCATCGAGATGCTGCCAGGAATGCCGAACGCCACCGTAGGAATCAGGTTCCCCCCCTCGCGCGAATTGTTCACCGCGCCGGTCGCGATCACCCCCTCGACGTTGCCGCGCCCGAAGGTCTCGGGATGCCGCGACGTGTGCTGCGCGTGGGCGTAGGCGATGAACTGCGAGACGGCGCCGCCCATCCCGGGAATCACGCCGATGCCGAGCCCGATTGCGCTCGCGCGGAGCGTCAGCCACCAGTGCTCGAGCGTGTCGCGCACCCCCTGGAGCACGCGCGCCAGCCGCTCATCGCCGGGCCGGGTGGCGATGCTCTGCTTCGTCAGCATCAGCTGGAGCACCTCGGCGCCCCCGAAGAGGCCGACGACGACCGGCACGACGTTGATCCCTTCCCAGAGATACAACTGGCCGAACGTGAAGCGTTGGATACTGCTCTGCGGATCGAGACCGACCATCGCCAGCAGGAATCCGAACGCCGCCATGATGAACCCTTTGATCAGGGTGCGCCCGGCGAGCGACACGATGAAGCTCAGGCCGAGCACCGTCAGCATCAGGAACTCCGGCGGCCCGAGCTGCAGCACGACGGGCCGGACGACCGGCACCGAGATCGCCAGCACCGCCGCGCCGACGAGCGCGCCGATGAGCGAGCTGAAGAGCACGGCGCCGAGCGCGCGGCCCCCCTCGCCGCGCCGCGTCATCGGATAGCCGTCGAGCACGGTGGCCGCAGACGTCGCCTCGCCCGGAATCCCGAACAGCACCGACGTGATGTCGCCGGTCGTCGCGGTCACCGCGTGCATGCCGAGGAGGAACGCGAAGGCGGAGATCGCGTCCATCGGGTAGACGAAGGGCAGCATCATCGCGAGCGTGGCGGCGCCGCCCAGCCCGGGGAGGATGCCGACCAGCAGGCCCACCGCGATCCCCACGAGCATGATGCCGAACGTATGCGGCGCCAGCACCTGCAGAAGAGCCGAGAAGAAGACCTCCACTCTACCGGTCCACCGTCGCCTCGCCCTTCACTCGCCACGGAACACCGAGACACAGAGGCACCGAGACCAAATTCAAATAAATGCCTCGGTGGCTCGGTGCCTCGGTGGTACGTGGCAGCGAAGAACGAGTCAATCCTTCTTGTCCATGGCGGTGACGCCGCTCCCGTGCGCCTCCTCATCGACGGCGCCGGAGGGAATCACCGATTCGGGGAGCGGGAACCGCGGATCCGCGAACAGATCCTTCCACTTCGCGACCGTCTCGCGCACCCGCGTCGGGCTCGACTGCGCCACGCGCGGAAACGTCGCGAGCCGCTCGAACGGCCGGCACGCATCGATCACCGCGCGCGTGTTGTACGGCACCGCCGGATCGGCCAGCAGGGGATCCACCCTGCTCCCCCATGACTTGCGCAGGATCTCGATGTCTTCCGACGGCTCGCACCGCGTGCTCACCGCCCACATCACTTCCTCGAGGTTCATCGGATCCACATCGTCATCGACGACGACGACAAAGCGGTTCATGTAGGCGGCCGCCGGACACTGGGCGACGAGGTAGCCGGCCTGCCGCGAGTGGCCGCAGAACCGCTGCGTGATCGAGACGACAACCAGCAGCCGGCCGCCGCAGACCTCGTGCGCCCAGACGCCGCGCACGTCGCGCAGGCCGATCTTCACCAGCTCGTCCTGGATCATCGCCGACTTGAGCAGCGCGCGCATGTACGAGTAGTCGTTCGGCGGCTTGCCGGGCGGCGTGCCGAGGATGATTGGATCGTTCCGGAAGTACAGCCGCTCGATCTCCATCGCCGGCACCGGCCGCGGCGAGCCCGCGTAGTAGCCGGTCCACTCGCCGAACGGCCCTTCCTTGAGCACACGGTCGGGCCGGATCCACCCTTCGACGACGATCTCGGCGGCCGCCGGCATGGGAAGGCCCGTGACCTCGCCGCGGACGACGCACAGCTTCTCGCCGATCATCGCGCCGGCGTACGCGTACTCGCTGATCGTGTTCGGCACCTCGGTGCCGGCCACCATCAGCAGCAGCGGATCGTGGCCGAACGACGCGAGGACGGGCGCCTTGCCGTGCCGCGCGAACCAGCGGTCGTACTGCGCGCGCCCCTGCTTGCCCGCCTCCGCGTTGATCGTCGCGGATCGGCCGTTCTCCTGGATCATCATGCGGTAGGCGCCGACGTTGATCCGCCCGGTATCGGGATCGCTCGTCACCACCGCCACGCCGGTGCCGATGTAGCGGCCGCCGTCGTGCTCGTGCCAGCGCGGCGCCGGAAAGCGCGTCAGGTCGACGTCGTGCCCGGCGACGACGTTCTCGAGGATCGGGCCCGCCGTGACCACTTCCGGCTCGAACCGCGGCGCCGCCGTCTCCCACTGCAGCGGCTCGCCGCGGAGCGCCTGGACGAGCCCCGCCGTGTCGAGAGCCGGATCGAGACCCAGCGTCAGCGCCATGCGGCGCGCGTTGCTGACCGCGCCGGTCAGCACGCGGTACCCGCGCGGATATCCCACGATGTCGTCAAAGAGGAGCGCGGCGGGCGGCTTGCGGCGGTAGTTGATCTCCGAGATGGTGCCGATCTCCAGGTCCCAGTGGGCGCCGGAGACGCGCTGCAGCTCTCCCAGTTCGTCCACGCGCGCAAGCCAGCTGCGCAGGTCGAGAGGTCTGCTCATGCCCACGATTCCGCGACGGGCCACAGAGGCACAGAGACACAGAGCTCAAAAAAATAGAATCTCTGTGCCTCTGTGTCTCTGTGGTTCGTTGGGGTGAGAACCGTCACGGCTGAATGATCTCGCGGTACTTCGCCGCCACCTCGGGAGGCGTGGCGAGCACGTGGTTGAGAATCCGCTGAATCTCGGCCGCGTCCTTCGGCTGGAACTCGAGCCTCATGGCTTTCGCTTCCTCGAGGAAGACGGGGTCGCGGTAGGTGGCCGCCAGCGCGCCGCGCAGCGCCTCGACGCGCGCCGGGGCGACGCCGGGCGGCAGCGCGAACGGCTTGGCCATCGCGCCGGGCGCATCCACGAGACCGAGCAGCGCGCGGCTCTCCTCGTCGCGGGCGAACTCCATCGCAAGCGGCACGTCCGGCAGATCGCGGTGGCGCATCGTGCCGTTCTGGACGAACACCTTCGCGTAGCCGTCCACGAGCCATTGCCCCGACGCGGACTTCACCGACTCCCAGCCGAGGCACATGCCGTGAATCTCGCCCCGCTCGACGCCAATCCGCACGTCGTTCGTCGTCGGGTAGCCGGAGACCGCTTTCAGGCTGGCGCCGGTCGCGGCGGCGAGGACGCGGGGGGCATCGTAGGTGTTCGATCCCGGTCCGGTGCCGCCCACCGCAATCGGCGTCCCGTAGCCGATCATCTCCTTGAAGGTGGTGACCGGCGCGTCGCTGCGCACGAGGCAGACGTTCGGGTCGTCGTACGAGCTGCCGAGCCAGTTGAACTGCCGCAGGTCGAAGTTCACGCCCTCGCCGCCCGTCAGCTGATTCATCATCTGCGCTTCGTGGAACAAGCCGATTACGGTCCCGTCCTTCGGCGCCGCGCTGAAGACGTGGTTGGCCGCCACGAGCCCGCCGCCGCCGGGCATGTTGACGACGATGACGGTGGGAGTGCCCGGAATGTGTCGGCCGATGTGCCGCGCCACGAGCCGCGCGGTCGTGTCGAAGCCGCCTCCCGCGCCCGAGCCGACGACGATGCTGACCGTCCGGCCGCGATAGAACTCCCCGGGCGGCTGGCCGGCGCCCGCGCCGGCGTCCGGCCGCGCGCACGCCGACGCGGCAAGCGCGGCGAGGAACAAGACGAGCCGCAGCAACATCAGAGGCACGCGCATGAGCGGGGTCCCCAGCGCGCGGACTTTGCGCGCTGCGGTGCTTTAGCGTACCTCAGATCGGCTGAAAATGAGGTATAAGAGCGGCGAAAGCGAGGGCTGATCATGAAGCGTATATCTGCGACGGCAGTGGCACTGCTGCTGGTCGGCTGTCTGAGCGCCGTGTTCGCGCCGGCGGCGTCGGGCCAGGCAGGAGGCTGGACGAACCTGATGAACATGAGCCATTGGACGCCGGTCGGCAAGGTCGACTGGAAGGTGATTGGGCGGGAGTTCTGGTCGACCAACGGCCAGGGATTCCTGCTCTCGAAGCAGTCGTACGGCGACTTCGAGATCCGGGCGGAGTTCTGGGTGTCGCCCGACGCCAACAGCGGCATCTTCATCCGCTGCCAGGACCCGGGAAAGGTCGGCGCACAGACCTGCTACGAGGTGAACATCTTCGACACGCGGCCCGATCCGGCGTACCGCACCGGCGCCATCGTCGACGTCGCCAAGCCGAGAAATATGGCGATCAATACGGGCAACAAGTGGAACACGTACGAGATCACAGCCAAGGGGCCGCGGATGATCATCCGGCTGAACGGCGATGTCACGGTCGACGTCGAGGACAGGAAGTTCGCGCGCGGCCCGTTTGCGCTGCAGGCGGGAGTCGGGGTCGTCCGGTTCCGCAACGTCCAGATCCGCGAGCTGAAGGGCACCACGTAGGGCACCCCAGCGCGCAAGCTCCGCGCTGGGGACCCCGCTAGAACGTCGCGCGTCACGGACGGACTCGACAGGATGCGGCGACACCGGCACGACGGCGTGCAAACGCATTGTCACAGCTGTTCTGCACGGGCTACTCTCCAGCGCGCAACCGGGCGCGAATCGCCGCGCGATCGAGCGCGCGGCCGTCGACGTAGATCGCTTCGATGCGCCGCGTGTGGCGGATGTCGTCGAGCGGGTTGGCGCCGAGCACGAGGAAGTCAGCGCGCTTGCCCGCCGCGACGACTCCCATGTCGCGTAAGCCGAGGTATTCCGCCGTCCCGCTCGTCGCCGCCACGATCGCCTGCGCCGGCGTCATGCCGGCGCCGACCATCGCCTCCAGCTCGCGCTGCTCCGCGTGGCCGAAGACGTGATCCTCCAGGCCGGTGTCCGAACCCAGGATGATCCGCGCCCCGGCAGCGCGCAGCCTGCGCAGGCTGCGCTGCAGGACAGCGTAGCGCTCCCGCGCCGCGGCGGCTGCGGCGGGCTCGCGCGAGGTGAACGCCGCACGCATGCGGGCGATGACCGGCGCCGGCACCGTGTCGCGGAGCAGGGTAGCGAGGCCCGGCTCCTCGAACCAGGGCGGCAGCCCCGCGTGCGTCCCGCGCTCGGCGGCGCCGAGATTCGGCATCACGTACACGCCTCGCCGCACGATTGCCGCAACGAGCGCCTCGTCCATCTCCCGGTCGCGCACCAGGTGCGCGAACCCGTCGACGCCTGCATCGACCAGATCGACCGCATCGTCGTGGTAGAAGACGTGCGCGTTGACTCTCAGGCCGTGCCGGTGCGCCTCGTCGATGATGGCCCGGTAGACCGGAGGCGACAGCCTGGGCGCGCGCCCGCCGCGGTCGTCCACCCAGACCTTCACAACGTCGACGTTCTTCGCCGCGAGCTCGCGAACTGCCGCCCTCCCGGCCTCGGGGGTCGTCACCTCGTAGGCAATCCCCTGAAAAGCCGCCGCACCGGGACCGGCGTTCGGCGCGCCGATGCCGCGCCCGGCCGTCAGCAGCCGCGCGCCGCCGACGAGGCCCCGCTGCTGGTCCCGGCGAATCTCGTACGCGAGATCGCCGGCGTCGATCCCCTGCGACAGCACGACGCGGACGCCGAAATACGCGGCGCGATGCAGGTCGTCGAGATACGTCTCGCGCGTGTAGTTGTCGCGGCTGAAGGTCAGCCCCTTCTGAAATCCCGGATGGCCGTGCGCGTTGATGAGCACCGGCATGACGACCTTGCCCGAGAGGTCGACGCGCGCGGCGCCCGCCGGCGCCTGCACCTCGTCCCGCCGGCCGACGCGCCGGATCGTGCCGTCTTCGACGAGGAACGCGGCGTTCGCAAGCGGCGCCCGGCCGTCGCCCGCGATGAGCAGCGCCCCTTCGAAAAGCACCGGGCCGGCCGGCCGCACTTGTTGTGCAACAAGGGTCGCCGTCAGCAGCGCGACGCACGCGAAAGCGATCGCGCGACACAGCATCGAGGGCTCTTTTTTCTTCACGCCCCAATCTTATCTGGAGAAAAAGGTATGGCTGCCGCGAAATCAGAATGATACATTTCGGGTTCTGCGGCACTCCGGATCACGCCTATGAACCGATCGATCATCTGGATTCAGCCGGAGCGAGGCCGCAGCGAGGATCGCTCGCACATTGCGCGGCTCCGCGCCGCGCAGTTCCTTCCCGTCCCCGTGGACTCGATCGACGCGGCGCGGCACCTGCTGCGTCAATTCCAGGCGGGCGCGGTCGTCGTGCCGACGACGACCGCGACGTGGGAGGAGTGCACGCGGCTGGTTGCGTCGGGATCCCCGATCGTGGCGCTCGTCGCGCCCGCGCATGGCAGCCTGATTGACCGGTATCTGCTCGCCGGCTGCGCGGCGGTCGTCGCCGAGCCGTGCCCGTTCAGGGACCTGCTGTCGGTACTGCGGCGCGTCGCGGCGGGCGAGCGGCAGGTGCGCTGGCCCGATACGTCGGTCGCGGAAGCCGGATAGAAGCGGTTCTAAGGCTTCCAGGCGTCGAGCGCCTTGCGGTGCAGCGAGTCGGGCGTGAGCTCGGCGAGCTCGATCCGGCCCATGTACGGATCAGTGATGTTCGCCAGGAGCGCGTTCGTGCCCGCGCTCTTGTTGACGTCGCTGACCGTCACGCCCCGCTGGCGGTACATCGACACGGCATCCTTGATGTTCTGGACGTGAATGCCGTAATGGGTGAACCCGGCCGGCCGCTCGGCGTTGGCCTGGCCGAGCTCGAGGAACGTGTTGTGGCTGATGTGCAGGTAGACGAGCGTCGGCTGTCCCTGCGGGTTGGTCGCGCGGAACGCCTCCCTGTACCCCATCTTCTGCGTGTAGTAGGTGATCGCCTCGGGGATGTTCGGCACGTTGATGCCGACGTGGTTCATCATCACCACGTTGGAGCTGGACGACTGCGCCAGCGGTACCTGCACGGCCGCGCCCACCATCAAGCCGGCAGCAAACAACAGCATTCCTCGCATACGCGCCTCCTGTGTGCGGCAGAGTGTCGCACCGCTGCCGGCAAAACTCAAGGGGCGCTCGGCGTTGGGCTTTGGGCCTCGGGCTTTGAGTTGAGTCGTGCTCAGCTCGCGGCGAGCGCGCGGGCGATCGCGGCGCGGAGCTTCGCATCCTCGGGCGTTACATCGCTTGGAAAGAACGCCACGACACGCCCCTGCCGGTCGATGACGTACTTGCTGAAGTTCCACGCCGGCAGATGGCCTGACCGGCCGAGGAAGGCGTAGACCGGCGACTGAGCGGGACCGTTTCGGGTGACGACCTTCTCGAACATCGGGAACGTGACGTCGTACGTGAGGCGGCAGAACTCCGCGATCTCCTGCGGCGTTCCGGGCTCCTGCTCGCCGAAGTCGTTGCTCGGAAAGCCGAGGACGTTGAAGCCCTTGCCCTTCAACTCGCGGTGGATCCGTTCGAGGCCGGCATACTGCGGCGTGTAGCCGCAGTAGCTGGCGACGTTCACCACGAGGCTGACGGTGCCGCGATACTGCGACAGGTCGGCGGGCTTGCCGTCGAGCGTTCTCATCTTCAGATCGTAGAACGAGGCCATCTGCGCGTGACCGTTCGATCCAAGCATCGTCATCGTCACAAGAGCGGCCGTGCCGGTTGCCAATACCCTCATGGTGCGCCTATTCTAAGGCACCCCGCGGCACCCCAAGGCGCAAAAACCGCGCGTTGGGGACCCCGCTAAGGCCCGGAGGAGCCCCATGCGCGCCACAGCAATCATTGTCGCCGTTCTTGCACCACGCCTCCTTCGAGTTCATCAAGCGTGACGCGAAAGTGACCCACCTGGCGTGGGCATGGCAGGACCTGGTCGAGGGGCACGAGATCCAGCTGGTCAATAACGCCGACCGGTCGCGCACATTCGCGTACATCGCGATGCACCGCAACCGCCTGTACATCCTGGAGGGGACGGCCCCCGAGGACCACCCCCCGCCGGCACTCTTCCAGCAGTCGCTCGGGTTCGTCGAGCCCGACGGCCGCGGCGTCCGCTATCAGAGCGTGTACTCCAACCGGCACGCCGAGTGGCCGGACACGTTCCCGCCACATCCGTTGCGCACCGGACAGGGCACGGCGCCCGCCGGTCGGTAGTGGGCGGTAGGCAACAGGCAGCAACTACTGCCTACTGCCTACTGCCTACTACGGCTGGCTGCCGGGCCGCAGCTCGTACGGCGCGCCGGTGCCTGACGATCCGAGGAACAGCTTCTTGCCGTCGGCAAGCGTCAGATCACGGCCGTTGGCGCGGCGCGTGCCGTCCTTCGCCTGATAGCCGTCGACCACGATCTCGGTGCCCGGCGCGAGCGCCTGCTTGGTGAAGCCGCGCCGGAACAGTACGTTCGGCGTGCCTCCCTCGATCGCCCACGGCTCCACCCTGCCGTCGGCCCGCTGCACCTCGACGTGAATCCAGACGTGCGGATTCACCCACTCCACTTTGGTCACCCGCCCCTTGAAGGTGACCGGCTTGTTCGCGTCGAATTCGGCGGCGAACGAGTGATGGGCCGACGCCGGCGCGGTCGTGCCCGCCAGCAGGAGACCCACACCCGCGAGTACGGCGGTTAGCTGTGTTCGCATTGGCATCACCTTTTCAGCTCCCGCGCACGCTGAAGCGTGCGCGCTACAGGTCCATGACTATTTTCGTAACCATTCATAGAATCGATCGCCGGGCGGCACCTTGCGCGTGATCTCGACGACCATCGTCTCGCCTTCCCAGCGCGTCACCAGCGGCTCTTTCCGGACGTGCCCGTACAGGAACTCTTCAGCGAATTCGGTGCAGCGATACTCGAGCAGCTGCATGTTGGGCTCCATGCGGCGGTAGATCGGCATCGCGATGCGCCAGGGGCGCGCGAACACCTTCGGGTCCTCGATCGTCACCTCGTACTGGATGACGTCGGGCGTCAGCAGCATGAAGCGCTCCGTCAGGTGCAGCGCGTCGCTGTGGAAATTGCCCGCCCGATCGAACCATGTCTTGTCGTTGAAGTGGCTGACGTCGATGACCAGCGTGTCGCCGTCCCACCGGCCGACCGAGTGCCCCATCCACGTCTCGGCCGGAGGTGGATCCACCTCGTCCAGGTGAATGGTGCGCGCGGTGTTCGCGAAGGCGTAGGCGACGTGGATCTCGTTCGTGCTCTGCGTGATCTCGAACGGATACGGCATATACATTGCGCGCGGGATGCCGGGCAGGTAGCACTTGAGCTCCGGATCCCGATCGATCCAGTTCTCGGCGTTCGCTTTCCTGATGGCGAGCGCCTCCGGCGTGTACGGGATGTCGCCGTCCCCCTGCACCACGCCGAGCGACGCCGGCACTCCCGCGGCGGCACCGAGCGCCACGACGGGCGCGGCGGCCACGCGGGCGTACTCGAACGGATACACGCCCGGCTGCGTCACGGCGCCGGGCCGCGCCGCGTGCGCCTGCAGGTCCCAGTGCGCCTCGTTGTTCGCCTGCCAGATGCCGCTGAAGTTCGGCCGCGCCCCGATCCGCTCCGGGCGCGCGTTCGGCCGCGAAGTCTGCGCCGCGTCCTGCGCGAGCGACCGGGAGATGGCGGCGCCCACCACCGCGGCGGCCACCGCCACCACGATCATCGAGCCGTTGAGTTGCATGCGCATCTCGATCTCCCGGCGGGTCCAAAAGGACCCGCGCTACTGCCCGAGCGGGTTCTCTTCCACGCCCACGAAGTCGGTGGCATTGTCCATCAGCGCCGGATGTGGGCCGCGCCCTTCGGCGTACGCCTTCTCCGCCAGACGCGCCGCGAGCAGCAGCGACGGGAAGCCGTAGTTCCCTTCGTGGCAACGCGGCTCGTAGTAGATCCGGTTCTCCTTGTCGTTCTGCCTGGTGAACTCCTCCACCACCGTCCAGGGGCGCGTCCAGACCGTGGGGTCTTCGATCGTCACCCGGTATTCGAGCGTGTTCGGCCCGATCCGCGTCCACCGTTCGATGAGGTGCAGGTTCTCCCGCGACCCCCGGAAGTCGATCTTCGGGCTGAAGTTGGCCACGTCGATGACCAGCGTGTCGCCGTCCCACCGCCCGCGCGAGTCGCCGTGCCACTGGCGGACCTGCGGCGGCAGATGCGGGCTGCCGTTCATCACGATGTTGCGCTGGAAGCCCTGGCCCTGGCCGACGTCGTAGAAGATCGTGATGCCGCCCGGCGCCTGCACGATGCGGCGGAAGCTGCCGCCGTACGCCGTGCCGAACTCCGGAATCCCGCCCGAGAGACACCGATCCGACAGGCTCCCGTCCTCGGGGCCGTCGTGGCGGTTCATGCGCGCCGTGTTGTAGCGTGCGAGCACTTCGTCGCGGCGCGGCGACGGCGTCGCATCGTAGACCCCGCCCTCGCAGGCAGGCGACTTGTTCCTGCACGTGGCCGTCGCCCGCAGCAGCGCCACCCGGAACGCGCGGTCCTCGGCCGCCAGTCGCTGCGCCTCCGGCGTGAGCGGCGGGATCCGGCCGTCGGGCGGATCGACGATGAGCGAGGTGCGGCGGCCCGTGCGCTTCATCGACATGAACACCGAGTTGTAGGCGCCGGCGACGTCGAGCTCCGTACCGCGCTCGACGCGGCGATCGCGCCCCAGGAGCGCCGCGCGCTGGCGATCCAGCTCGGCGCGCTCTTCGTCGGTGAAGAACTCGCGGGCGCCGTACTTCGCGGACCGCTGCAGCGGGGTGTCGTACTCGTTGGTCCAGATCCCCTGCAGGTCCGGCTCGCCCCACGGCGTGCGAGGAATGTCTTCCCGCGCCGAGGCGGTGCCCCAGGGCCTCCCCAACACGACGAGGGCCGCCGCGACGGCCACGGCCCCGACGACAAGCAACAGGCGCGTACGCATGGATCCTCCAGCGGTGGACTGTCTGGCTGGCACAGGATACTCCCGGCCGCGGCGGTTTTCACGCTGTGTTTCCGCCGTCCGGAGGGCTGAAGCCCTCCGGCTACCAAATTGCCGGCGTCTCAGGCACAATGGCGCCGGACGCGAATGCAGCCTCATGGCCGGGCGGCGCTCTTCGTCCTCGTACTCGGCGGCTGGATGGCCGTGTCGCTTGCCGCTGTGCAGGCTCCGCCTCAGCCACGAACCAGCACGCCACCGCCCAGCCGAACCCCGAACCCCGAACCCCGGATCCCGGATCCCGCATCCCGGATCCCGGCTGTGATCGACAAGTACTGCGTTTCCTGTCACAACCAGCAGCTGCAGACCGCCGGCCTGGCGCTCGACACCATGGACGCCGCGCGGCCCGCCGCACACCCGGACGTCTGGGAGCGCGTGGTGACACGGCTGCGCGCGAAGTCGATGCCGCCGGCCGGAGCGCCGCGGCCCGATGCGGCGACCTACGATGCTGTCGCCGCTGCGCTCGAGGCCGAGATCGATCGCGCGTGGGCCGCCAACCCGAATCCCGGACGCATCAACGCCGTCCACCGCCTCAACCGCGTCGAGTACACGAACGCCATCGGCGATCTGTTCGCGCTCGACGTCGACGTGGCGTCCGAGCTCCCCGGCGACGAGACCGCCGACGGCAGCTTCGACAACTTCGCGGACGTTCTGACGATTTCCACGGCGCATCTCGAGCGGTATCTCTCGGTGGCGCGCCAGGTGACGCGGCGTGCCACCGGGCTCCCGCCGTCGCGCCCCGCGGTCGACACGTTCCAGATTCCGCTCCACATCGTGCAGGACGACCGCCAGAGCGAAGACCTGCCGTTTGGATCGCGCGGCGGCATCGCGGTGCGGCATCACTTCCCCGTCGACGGCCAGTACCTGATCACGGTGCGGCTGCGGCGCCAGTACCAGGACTACATCATGGGCATGGGGTGGCCGCAGCAGCTCGACGTGCGGCTCGACGGCCGGCTGCTGAAGCGCTTCACCGTGGGTGGCGGGGCGAAGGGGCGCCCTGCGGCGGCGAGCTATGCGGGCGACGGCGAGCCGGGATTTGCCGGCGACCCCGAGTGGGAACGGTACATGCAGATCGAGGGCGACGCCCATCTCGAGCTCCGCGTGCCAATCAAGGCGGGGCCGCGAGTCGTCAGCGTCTCCTTCGTGCGCGAGCTGTGGGAGCCGGAAGGGCTGCCGCAGCCGCTCCAGCGCGGGCGCGTGATCACCAACGATCAGATCTACATGGGCTACGCTGCCGTCAGCTCGGTGCAGATCGGCGGCCCGTACGCGGTGGAGCGTCCGGCGACGGATACGCCGAGCCGCCGGGCGATCTTCGTCTGCGAGCCGCGTCAGGCGCCGGACGAGCGCGCGTGCGCAACAACGATCCTGTCGCGCATTGCCCGGCTCGCCTACCGGCGGCCGACGACCCCGGCCGACGTGCAGACGCTCGTCGAGTTCTTCGAGCACGGCCGCCGCGAAGGCGGAAGTGTTGACGAGGGGATCCAGTTCGCGCTCGAGCGTGTGCTCGTCGACCCCGACTTCCTGCTGCGCGTGTATCGCGATCCCGCACGCGGCCGGGGGGCGGCGGGCGCCTATCGCCTGAGCGACCTCGAGCTCGCGTCGCGCCTCTCCTTCTTCCTGTGGAACAGCATTCCCGACGAGCGGCTGCTCGAGGCCGCCGAGCGCGGACAGCTGGCGCGCCCCGACGTGCTGGAGCAGCAGGTGCGGCGGATGCTCGCCGGCCCGCGCGCCGCGCGCGCGCTCGTCGACAACTTTGCCGCGCAGTGGCTGAACCTCCGCCGCGTCCGCGAGGTCGTGGTACACCCGGATCTGTACCCGCACTACGACGAGAGCCTGCTCGAAGCATTCGAGCGGGAGACGAAGCTGTTCCTGGCCAGCACGCTGCAGGACGATCGCAGCGTGCTCGACCTGCTGCGCGCCGACTACACGTTCGTCAACGAGCGGCTCGCCCGGCATTACGGCATCCCGGGCATCTACGGGAGCCGCTTCCGCCGCGTGAGCCTGCCGAACCCGGAGCAGCGCGGCGGGCTGCTGGCGCACGGCTCGATTCTGGCCACGACGTCGTATCCCGACCGGACCTCGCCGGTGCTGCGCGGCAAATGGCTGCTCGACAACATGTTCGGCACGCCACCGCCGCCGCCGCCGCCCGGCGTGAGCACGACGCTGGCCGAGCCGCCGGCCGGCGCGCTGCCGCCGACCATTCGCGAGCGGCTCGCGCAGCATCGCCGAAACGCCGTCTGTGCGAGCTGCCATGCGGTCATCGATCCGCTCGGCTTTGCGCTCGAGAACTTCGACGCGATCGGCGGCTGGCGCACCATCGACGAATCGGGCACGCCGGTGGATGCGACCGGCACGACCGTCAGCGGCGCCAGCGTCGAAGGGCTGTCGGGGCTGCGCGCGCTGCTGCTCCAGCAGCCGGACCAGTTCCCGCGCACCGTGACCGAGAAGCTGATGGCGTATGCGCTCGGACGCCGACTCGAGTACTACGACCGGCCGTCGGTGCGGCAGATCGTCCGCGACGCCGCGGGAGACGGCTACCGCTGGTCGTCGCTCATCCTCGGGATTGTGAAGAGCCCGGCGTTTGTGATGAGGAGCTACGGGCCGACCTAAAGGTCGGCCCCTACAGGAGACGCCCGATGCCACTGCTCGCCACCAAGTCGCTTCCCCGGCGCACCGTGCTGCGGGGACTGGGCGTGACGCTCTCGCTGCCCCTGCTCGACGCGATGTTTCCCGCCGGGCTGCGCGCGCAGACGAAGCGGGTGCGCCGGTTCCAGACCTTCTACGTGCCGAACGGGATGGCGATGGAGTACTGGTTGCCGAGCGGCGCCGGGCGCGACTTCACGCTCTCGCCGATCCTCGAGCCGCTGGCGCCGTTCCGCAATCAGGTGACGGTGCTCTCGGGGCTCAAGGCGAACTGGAACTACATCCACGCCGGCGCCTCCGGGTCGTTCCTGACCGGCACCACGCGCGGCGGCCGCAACGAGGTGGAGATCATCGCCGACGTCTCCATCGACCAGCTGCTCGCGCGGCACTTCGCGAAGGAGACGCAGGTCGCCTCGATCGAGCTGGCGATGGACCCGCCGAACAACGCCGGCGCCTGCACCGGGAATCTCAGTTGCGTCTACACCCATACGCTCTGCTGGCGCAGCCCCACGCAGCCGCTCCCGATGGAGCACAACCCGCGCGCGGTGTTCGAGAAGCTGTTCGGCGACAGCGGCAGCACCGAGCGCGCGGCGCGCGAGGCGCGCCTCCGGCAGCACCGGAGCATCCTCGATTCGGTAGCCGACAAGCTCGCCCGGCTCCGGCGCGAGCTGGGGCCTTACGACGTGACGAAGGTCGACCAGTACACGGAGTCGGTGCGCGACGTCGAGCGGCGCATCCAGAAGGCCGAGGAACAGCGCGACGTCGAGCTGCCGACCATCGAGCAGCCGCAGGGCGTCCCGCCGGTCTTCGAGGATCATCTGGCGCTGATGCTCGACCTGCAGCGGCTCGCGCTGCAGTCGGACCTCACGCGCGTCATCTCGTTCATGATCGGCAAGGAGCAGAGCGCGCGCCCCTATCCGCAGATCGGCGTCCCGGAGGCGCACCATCCCCTGTCGCACCACAGCAACCGTCCGGAGCTCGTCGCGCACATGTCGAAGATCAACCGGTACCACGTGGAGCTGTTTGCCGGCTACCTGGCGAAGCTGAAGGCGACGCCCGACGGCGACGGATCGCTGCTCGACAACATGACGATCCTGTACGGCTCGGGCATCTCCAACAGCAACGCGCACTCCGGCGACAACCTGCCGATCCTCCTCGTCGGCGGCGGCGCCGGGACGCTCAGGGGCGGCCAGTACCTCGCCTTCGCGGACAAGCCGCCGATGGCCAACCTGCTGGTGACGCTGATGGACAAGCTGGGTGTGCCGGTCGAGCGCATCGGCGGGAGCACCGGGAAGCTCGCGATCGACACGCTGCCGGGAGTCTGAAGAGATGGTCGCTCCCACGAAACACCGAGGCACCGGGGCACCGAGGCGATTTTGGCTTTGTTCTCTCGGTGTCTCGGTGCCTCGGTGTTCCGTGATCGCAATACTTCTCGGAGCCCTCATCACGGCGCCTGCTCTCGCGGCGCAAACCGGCCCGGCCGCAGCCGACGGCACCACGCCTCTGCACTGGGCCGCCTACCGGGAGGACGGTGACGCTGCGGAGCGGCTGATCCGCGCCGGCGCCGACATCGACGCCGCGAACGACCTCGGCGCCACGCCGCTCTGGATCGCCAGCCAGAACGGCAGCCTGGCGATGGTCCAGCGCCTGCTGCAGGCGGGCGCCAACCCGAACCTCGCGCTCCTCAGTGGTGAAACGCCTGTCATGGTCGCCGCGCGCAGCGGCGCCGCGGAGGTCGTGCAGGCGCTCGTCGCGAAAGGCGCCAACGTGAACGCGCGCGGCGCGCGCGGCCAGACAGCGCTCATGTGGGCCGTCGCACAGCGCCACCCGGCCGTCGTCAAGGTGCTGCTGGCGGCCGGCGCCGACGTCCACGCGAAGTCCGACGTGCGGGGCCAGGTGATGGCGGTGCCGCCGCACGGGCATCTCGACTACAACCGCTGGATCCCGTACGGGGGCGAGACCGCGCTGATGTTCGCGGCGCGCGCCGGCGACCTCGAGTCCGCGGAGCTGCTCCTCTCGGCCGGCGCGAACGTCGACGCCGCCGACGCGTGGGGCATCAGCGCGATGGTGCTGGCGGCGCACGCCGGGCACCGCGCCCTCGTCGAGTTCCTGCTCGAACAGGGCGCCGACCCGAACTCCTCGGCCGCCGGGTTCGCGGCGCTGCACATCGCCATCATGCGGCGCAACGAGCGGATGGCGGCGGCGCTCCTGGCCCGCGGCGCCGACCCGAACGCACCGCTCCGTGTCTGGACGCCGACGCGTCGCGCGTCCGCCGACTACCACTTCCCGCCGGCGCTGGTGGGCGCGACGCCGTTCTGGCTGGCGGCGCGCGTCATCCATCCGGGCATCATGCGTCTGCTCGTCAAACACGGCGCCCACCCGTCCATCGTCCACCGGTCGGAGTACTACCTGAACGACTTGTACGACCGGCGGACCGAGGCGACGACCGCCCTCATGGCGGCGACCGGCATGGGGGTGGGCGGCACGGCGTGGGTGCCGCCGCCGCGCGAGGCGCGCGAGGCGCTGACGCTCGAGGCGGCGCGGCTGGCGGTCGAGCTGGGCGTCGACGTGAATGCGGCCAACGCCGACGGCCGCACGGCGCTCGACGCCGCGCAGGCGCTCAAGTACGAGTCTGTGGTTCGCTACCTCGTCGACAAGGGCGCCAGGCCCGGAAAGACGGCGAAACCGTAGACGAACGCCGTCCACCGGCGCTAAGATGGCCCGAGTTCGTCCGTCCGACCCCCCGGTATCGCCCTCGAAGCTCTGAAAGGAGTTGCGCGATGCGCACGATGCTATCCAGGGGACTCGGTGCTGCCGCCCTGGCACTCGGCTTCGTCTGGCTGACGCCGGCGGCCCTCTCGGCCGAGGTGCCGCAGAATCCGACGTTCACCAAACACGTCGCGCCGATCTTCCAGGCCAAGTGCGAAGCGTGTCACCGCCCCGGCTCCATTGCGCCGATGTCGCTCCGGACCTTTGACGAGGTCCGTCCCTGGGCACGCGCGATCCGCGAGCGGGTGCAGGCGCGGCAGATGCCGCCGTGGCACATCGACAAGACGGTCGGCATCCAGGAGTTCAAGAACGACCGATCACTCTCGGACGAGGAGCTCGCAACGATCGTGCGGTGGGTCGACAGCGGCGCACCGCAGGGCAACCCGGCCGACATGCCGTCCTCGAAGACGTGGCCCGACGGCCAGGGATGGAGCTACGCGAAGGTGTACGGCGAGCCCGACATGATCGTCCGGTCCACGCCGTGGACACAGAAGGCGGGCGCGAACGACACGTGGTGGAAGCCGGTCGTGTCCGTCGACCTCACCGAGCTGCGCTGGGTGCGGGCGATTGAAGTGCGCCCCGGCACCGTCAAGGGCCGGAAGATCACGCACCACGCCAACTCCGACCTGCTGCAGGACGAGCCCGGTGAGCTGATCCAGGCGGGTCCGGGGCGGTTCATGGAGTGGGCGGTCGGCAAAGAAGGCGAGATCATGCGGCCGAACGCCGGCAAGCTCCTGCTCCCCGGCGCACGCATCGCCTGGGACATCCACTACTCCGCCACCAACGAGGACGTCACCGACCACGTCGAGATGGCGATCTGGTTCTATGCGAAAGGGCAGGAGCCGAAGTACCGGCAGCACCTGCTCCGCATGGGGAACACCGGCGATGGCGCCATCGATATTCCACCGAACACGATCAAAACCACGGAGAGCTTCTATCCGCTCCGCCAGGCGGCCCGCCTCGAGAGCTTCCAGCCGCACATGCACCTGCGCGGCAAGGCGATGTCGCTCGAGGCGATCCTGCCGAGCGGGCAGACCGTGATCATCAGCCACGTCGACAACTTCACGTTCAACTGGCACAACGCCTACGTCTACGCCGACCACGCCGCGCCGCTGCTGCCGAAGGGGACGATGCTGAAGGTCACGGCGTGGCACGACAACACGGTGGCCAACAAGAACAACCCCGATCCGAACGTCTGGGTCGGCTATGGGGACCGCACCGTGGACGAGATGGGGCACGCGTGGGTCAACGTGACCTACCTCAGCGACGAGGAGTACCTCGCCGAGGTGGAGTCGCGGCGGACGCAGCTCACCCGGGGCACCAGGTAGCCATGCGACCGCACCTCCGGGGCGTGGCGGTGCGGTCGCTGCTGACCGTCGCGATCGCGCTCGGCGCGGTCGCGACGGACCGTGCGCAAATCAGCCGCCCGCCGCTCGCGCTCGAGCCGCTCGGCATCACCGGCGAGGCGATCTTCCCCGCGTTCGAAAGCTGGGGCCCTGACAAGAACGGCGATACCCTCCTGCTCCTCGGCTACTACAACCGCAACAAGAACCAGGAGCTCGACATCCCGATCGGGCCGGACAACCGGATCGAGCCGGACGGCCCCGACTACGGGCAGCCGACGCACTTCTATCCGGGGCGCCAGCACGGCGTGTTTGCGATCAGGGTGCCGAAGGACTTCGGCAACAGGCGGCTCACCTGGACGCTGACGGCGAACGGCCAGACCTCCGTCGTCTCGTTCTGGACGAATCCGGCGTACTGGGTGAACTTCTACAAGCACTCCGCCAACGCCAACGAGCCGCCGGTGATCCGGCTCACGCGCGACGGGCCAACGATGACCGGGCCGCCAGCAGGCGTGGCACTCACGCTCGCGGGCACGGTCGGCAAGCCGGTGCCGCTCACCGTCTGGGCGTCGGATGTGCCGATGCGGGAACGAGACGTGGAAGCCGAGCTGACCGCGCGGGCGCGCGCGACGAGCCCTGCGGCGCGCGCTGCCGACGCGGTCGCCGTCGTCGGCGATCAGATCATCGGCATCGGCGGCGCGAGAGCCGCAGGCGCGGCCGGCGGCACGGCGGCCGCACCGAGGCCGGACCTCACCGTCAACTGGCGCGAGCACCGCGGCCCGGCGCGGGTCGCGTTCGCGCAGGCACGGATTCCGCTCGTCACGAAGGGCAACCCAAACATCGTCGCCGAGTCCTCGACGACCGCTACCTTCAGCGTGCCCGGCGAGTACGTCGTCCGCGCGCAGGTCAACGACACGTCCGGCGACGGCGGCGGCGGCGAGCAGTGTTGCTGGACCACCGCGCTCGTACGGGTCATCGTGAAGTAGCGTCGGCGAACCATCGCCGCAGATGATGGACAGGCGGGCCCCTAGAAGAGCAGGAGGGTGAAGTCCATGCGAACGAAACTGGCAGTGGCATTCGGGATCATCGGTCTGGCGTCCATTGGTGGCGTGGTACCGCTTCTGGCGCACCACTCGTTTTCGGCAGAGTTTGACGCAAAGAGGCCGGTGAATTTCCGCGGAACGGTCACGAGAGTCGAATGGACCAATCCGCACACGTGGTTCCACGTGGCGGTCAAGAAGCCGGACGGTACGGTGGAGAACTGGGCGATAGAAGCCGGCAGCCCGAGCGTGCTGTTCCGGCGCGGCTTCACCAGGGCTGCGCTGCCGGTCGGAACCGAGATCGTCGTCGACGGCTATCAGTCGAGGGACGGGTCGCGCCGAGCCAACGGCCGGAGCCTCACGCTTCCCAGCGGGCAGATGCTGTTTCTCGGCAGCCCAGGCACCGGCGCTCCATACGAGCTGACGCCCGAAAACCTGAAGCGATAGCTAGCCCGATACCGCCGCCTTGACGCCGTACGCGGCGGGGTATATATACATGCCCCCGCATATCCGGGGAACACTGCGCACGCCCTCGCGATAGATCGATCGATCGCCTGTAAGGAGGTCGCCATGGGACGGACCGGTGTGCGTCTCGCATTGGTAGCAGGCGTGATGGCGCTGCTACTTCCTGGGGCCGTATCGGCCCAACAGACCAGCGGCATTGCGGGGCTCGTCAGAGACGCGTCGGGCGCGGTGCTCCCCGGCGTCACAGTCGAAGCCTCCAGCCCTGCCCTCATCGAAAAAATGCGCACGGTCGTCACAGACGGCGAGGGCCGATACAACATCGTCGATCTGCGGCCGGGCACCTACACCGTGACGTTCACGCTCCCCGGCTTCAGAGGATTCCGGCGCGAAGGCATCGAGCTGACGTCGGGGTTCACGGCGACGGTGAACGCGGAGCTGGCCGTCGGAACGCTCACGGAGACCATTACGGTATCAGGCGAGTCTCCGCTCGTCGACACGCAGAACGTTCGCCGACAGAACATCGTGTCCAACGAACTGCTGGACGTGCTGCCAACCAGTAACAAGCACATCAATACGGTCGTGACGCTGACGGCTGGATTTACCGGCCTTGCGGATGTGGGCGGGCAATACACCTGTCAGATCGGCGGCGGATGCAGCACGTCGGAGGGCTTCCACGGCAAGGCGGGCAGCAAAGTGAACATTGACGGCATGGGGATGGAAAACATGGCCGGGGTCGGCAACAGCAGCTACCAGCTCAACGCCGCCGTCGTCGAGGAGCTGGTGCTGCAAACCAGCGGCATCTCGGCCGACACGAATGCCGACGGCCCGGTCCTGAACATCATTCCCAAGGAGGGAGCCAACATCTTCAGCGGAAGCCTCCTGGGTGTCTACAGCAACGACGCGCTCGAAAGCGACAACCTGACCGACGAGCTGCGGGCGCGAGGCCTGACGACCTCCAACACAACGCTGGCCATCTGGGATAAAGCGGTGACCCTCGGTGGACCGATCGTGCGGGACCGCCTCTGGTTTTTCGGCGCCGCGCGAGCCTGGGGCTACCGGCGAATCCACGCAGGGGTGTTCTGGAACGAGACCCAGGACCCGTCGTTTGCGTTGACGCCGCCGGGGGCACAACGGATCGTGGTGCCCTTTACGCCGTGGGTCGATCGGCCGCTGGATGGGAGAAGCGGGAGATGGCAGTGGACCCAGTCGTTCCTCGGGCGGCTGACGTGGCAGGCGGCAGAGAAACACAAGGTCAACCTCACGTTCGATACCCAGGAGGCCTGCAACTGCGGATCGACGAGCTCGGCCCAGGCGCACGAAGAGAGTTTTTCCTATCGCTTCGATCCGAACCGTCTGTATCAGGTGGCCTGGAGCAGTCCGCTGACGGACCGGCTATTGTTCGAAGCCGGCGCGGGAGGGACCATTTCCCACTGGCATCAGTTCCGGATGCCAGGCGTGACCCCCAACCACGTCATGATTCGCGACGTCGGGCGGGGCTCCACCTCCGGCGCCCGCGAAACGTACATCGGCCACCCTAACGACAGCGACCGTTACAGCGAGCGGTTCTCGGTGTCCTACGTCACCGGGTCGCATGCCTTCAAGACCGGGTTCGACATGCAGCAGGGCGTGCTGAACACATTCACCCAGGGGCAGGCAGGCGACGTGTCCTACACGTTCCTCAACGGGGTGCCGATTGGCGTGAACCAGTTTGCCACCCCGTATGAACTGCAGGGCAGATTCAACGAGCTCGGGATCTATGCCCAGGATCAGTGGAAGATCGATCGCCTGACACTCAACCTGGGCCTTCGGTTCGATTACTTCAACGGGTGGGTGCCGGCCCAACACATAGCGGCCACGCCATCCGGGTGGCTTCCTGAACGGACCTTCGACAAGGTGACGGGCGTTCCCTTGTGGAAGGACATCAATCCGCGGCTGGGTGCGGCGTACGACCTCTTGGGCGACGGCCGGACGGCGCTCAAGGTGTCGCTGGGCCGGTATGTGCGGAAGACCGGGGTCGATATCGCCAATGAAAACAACCCGCTTACCACCTCCGTCAACCGGGTCGCCCGCGCGTGGACCGACGCCAACAGAAATTACGTCCCGGACTGCGACTTGGGCAATTTCGACGCGAACGGCGAATGCGCGGCGATCGCGAATCGGAACTTCGGGAAAAACAACCCGCTCGCCACACGCTGGTCCGACGAAGTGCTCAGTGGGTGGGGCGTCCGGGATTCGAACTGGGATTTCTCGGCAGAGCTGCAGCGCCAGGTCAGCTCGTGGCTGTCGGTGACCGGCGGCTACTATCGCAACAACGGCGGGTACTACTTCTACGACAGCAAGACCCGCGTGACCGATAACCTGGCCGTCGGTCCGGAAGACTACGATCCCTACTGCATCACGGCGCCGCGCGATCCGCGCCTGCCCGGCGGCGGGGGTTATCAGGTCTGCGGCCTGTACGACATCAAGCCGGAAAAGTTCGGTCTGGTCGACAATCTGGTGACGAAAGCCTCGGATTACGGGAAGGACAAGCGCATCAACGATTTCTTCAGCGTGAACTTCACCACGCGCTTCGCCGGTGGAACCCAGTTCGGCGGCGGCTTCGATACCGGGCGCTCGGTGAAGGACCGGTGCTTTGTGGTCGATTCCCCGGAGCAACTAACCTTCTCTCGGGCAGTCCTCGTGCCTGGAGCCCCGCTCCCGCCTATAGACTTCTGCCATGTGGTCAGGCCGTTCAAGGCCCAGACACAGGTCAAACTGTACGGGAGCCTTCCGCTGCCCGGCGACTTCGTCGTGAGCGGCGCATACCAGAACCTGTCGGGCCCGGAAATCGTGGCAGATTACCCGGCGAGTACGACCGAGATCGCGCCGTCACTGGGCCGGAACCTGTCGGGTGGGGTGCGCAGTATCGTCGTGCCGCTGCTGGAACCTCAGAAGTACTTCGAGGATCGGGTTACGCGCCTCGATCTGCGGGTGAGCAAGATCGTGCGGCTCACTGCACGGCTCCGCGTGCAGCTGAACGCGGATGCGTACAACGCGCTGAACTCCAGCTCGATTCGTTCTGGCGCTGCTGGTGGCGCGATCAACACCACCTTCGGCCCGCGGTGGCGCCAGCCGTTGCAGATTCTGGACCCGCGGATCTTCCAGTTCAGCGCGCTCGTGAGCTTTTAGAGCGTTTGCAGAATCGTCTGGCGAGGGAACGGAGCAGACGGAGGTCACGGTTTGAACACGGAGGCTCAGAGAAACGGAGACGCACGGAGGCGCACGCCGGTGACCGCGCTTCGCGCGAGATGGATCGAGGCACGACTCCGATCGCAAGCCGCACACAACGGCCCGGCGGTTTGCGTCGAGAGTCGCGCCTCGATCCATGTGCCCGCCGAATGGCCGGTTCACCGGCGTGCGTCGCGCCCCTCGTCCTCCGTTCGTCCCCGTTGCGCCGTTCCTCCGTGTTCAGGACCGTGTCCTCCGTCGTCTCGGCGCTATAGCATCCTGAAAACTGCCGTAGATCACTGCCCGATCCGTTCGTAGAGCTTGTCGCCGGGCGGCACCTTCCGCCTGATGTCAATGGCGATCGTTTCGCCCTCCCAGTGCCTGACCAGCTGCTCGCGGCGCAGATGGCCGTACAGGAATTCTTCCACGAACTCGATGCAGCGGTACTCCATGAGCCGCATGTTCGGCTCCAGCCGGCGATAGATCGGCATCGAAATCGTCCACGGACGCGTAAAGACCTGCGGGTCCTCGATCGTCACCTCGTAGCGGAACACATTCGGCGTCATCGGCGTGAAGCGTTCGACTACATGCAGGGCATCGCTGTGGAAGTTGCCGGCGCGGTCGAACCAGGTTCTCCCGTTGAAATGCGTGACATCGACCACCAGCGTGTCGCCCTCCCAGCGGCCGACCGAGTGGCCCATGTACGTCGTGTCCGGCGGCGACTCGACCTGATCCAGGTGGATCACGCGCGTCGCATTCGAGAAGGTGAACGTCATCGCGATCTTGTTTGTGCCCTGGACGATCTGGAACGGGTACGGCATGTACATCGCCCGCGGAGTGCCCGGGAGGTAGCACTTGAGCTCCGGGTCCCGGTCGATCCAATTCTGGGCATTCTCGTTCTTGATCTTCAGCGCCTCCGGCCGGTACGGGATCCGGCCGTCACCGTCCACCACGCCAATCGATCCCGGCACACCGCCGGCCGCTCCAAACGGCAGCGACGGCGCGGCGGGCGCTTTGACGAACTCCCACGGAAACGCCCCCTGCTGCACCACGGCGCCCGCGCGTGCCTCGTGCGCCTCCAGATCCCAGTGGGCTTCGTTGTTGGCCTGCCAGATCCCGCTGAAATCAGGCTGGCCGTCCACCGTGCGTGGCAGCGGCGACGGCTGGGCGACGAGGACGGTCCGTATCAGCCACACGGCGATCGCGGCGCTCACGGCCGCCGACGCCAGCGCGATCCCGATCACGGAGCCTCTGAACCGAATCGGCATGTTCCCTCTCCTTCTTCGCTCGACGTCTGTCCGGTCGCTGCTGCCTAGCTGGGGCGGCCGGGGCCCCCATCGCATCTCCCACCCCACGGCGCAGGCGCCGTGGGGGCCCCGGTCCTGCGCGATGGGATGGCGTCGCGCGGATTGTGCGCGTTGGGGTGCCCTAGCGTAGAGCCAACGGATCGAGCACCCCGTCGGGGTCCACGCCACATCCGCTCAGGCATGCCGTGGCCGGGTGGGGGCCGCGACCTTCAGCGTGAGCTTTCTCAGCGGCACGCGCGCCGGACAGCAGCGCCATGAGCCCATAGTTGCCTTCGTGACAGCGCGGTTCGGCGTAGATTCTGTTCGCCTCGTTGTTTTGCAGGTTGAATTCCTGCTGCACGGTCCACGGTCGTGTCCATGTGGTCGGATCGTTCATCGTGGCGACCAGCTCGAGCGTGTCGGCGCCGGTCCGCGTCCAGCGCTCGACGTAATGCATGTTCTCGCCGGAGCCAAGAAAGTCCGTCTTCGGACTGAAATTCGTGACATCGACGACAAGCGTGCCGCCTTCCCAGCGGCCGCGCGAATCGCCCCACCACTGTCGGACGTGCGACGGCAGATGCGGAGCGGTCGTGATGGGAACGACGCGACTCCACCCCTGCCCCTGCCCTGCGTCGTAAAAGATGTAGACGACGCCGGGCGACTGCACGATCCGGCGGTGAATGCCGGTAAAGCCGCCGCGGAACTCCGGCAGGCTGCCCCCCATGCACCGCTCGCTCAGGCCGCGATCTTCCGGACCGTCGGCCCGGTTGAAGGGGCCAATCCCAGCCGCCGGGTACACCGGAGGCGGCTCGAACAGCCGTGGTGAAGGCGGCCCGTATGTGCCCCCCGCGCACTCGGGCTGGCGGTTCTTGCAGCTCTCGGTCGCCTGCAGCAAGGCCCATTGATACTGGCGGTACGCCGCCTGCCGCTCGCGCGCCTCCGGCGTCAGCGGAGGAATCTTTCCGTCCGGTGGATCGATGACGAGCGACGTGCGCCGGCCCGTTGGTCTCACGGACGTGAACACCGGATTGTAGGCGCCACTGACGTCGGCTTCGGTGCCCCGTGGCGCGATGCGATCGCCGAAGTGAGCCGCGGCGGCGCGCTTTCGGTCGATCTCCGCGACTTCCGCCTCGGTGTAGAACGGCTTGGTTACGCCCGCGGGTCGTTCCAACGGGATCTGGACCTCGACGCTCCAGATGCCCTGCAGATCGGGCTCGCCCCACGGGGTCGTGAATGCTCCCCGCGACGCCTCCTGGGCGGGCGTGGACGACAGCTCGAGCAATGCGACCGCCAAGGCGAGCGCCGCCAGCGTAGTGACGACCGCCACGGCTGCCCTGGATCCAAGGTATCGACGGATCATAGGGATCCTCCTCGGCACGCGCTGACTACTAGCGGGGTTCCGAACGCGCGGCTTTTACGCGTCGGGGGCTAGCAGCGGATTCCTGAAAGAGTGCGTGGTGTGCGCCAGGGATAACTGGAGCGTCCATGATACACCCGGGCGCTCGATGCCAGCCGACGTCACGGCGAGCCCGTCTGCGCGCTTCGATGACACGAGTCGGGCCATCCCTGTCTGCAGGCGAGCGCGTACAGCGCAGCCGGTTGGCGATCGGTGATCCCCGCTTTGCTTCCCCTCAAGAGGATCCGCAAATCATCGACGGTCGGTGGGGCGCTGACCGGGGGATCGCCCGCAGCCAGCCGCTCCTCATTGGCGCACGCGGGCGCAAAGCCGAGCTGGCATCCTTGCTGGAGCCAGATCGCGGCCTCCGCGCAGTCGGATTCGAGATCGACCAGCCCCAGTAACAGAGCACGACTGCCTGCGCGCACGCCTGCAGGTAGTGCTGCTTTCGGAGGACGATTTCGAGCGTCAGCGTCCGGCGCTGCCGCCGGGCAAGCCAGAACCACACGACGGTCCACGCGACGAGCGTCGCCGCTCCACCGACGATCGACGCGAAGAGGCCGGGCGGTTGGCGCCCGACGTCGAACCCGCCCAGCGACAGTAGGGCGAGCGTGAATCCCGACGGCAGCGCAGCGGCCTGGGCGGGAGAGAGAAGCCGCCGCCGCGCCAGCGGCCGCTCGTACGGCAGAATCACCCGCCGACCGCCTGGAGAGGAATCCAGGGGGGCCACGGCCATGGCAGGCGCCTACCCTACCCGCCGGCGATCCCGGCGGTCAACTGGCGGTTGAACCCCGACCCGCTCTGTGGCCCGCTGTTTTCTGGCGTTGTGGGCGCGCACCGGGCACGCCGGACGCGCCCACATCTGCTTCACTTTGCCGCGCTGATCGACTTCACCTGAATCGTCTTCGTCTTCGCGTCCAGCGTGCCGGTGACCCTCACTTTCTCGCCGGCAAACTGCTCGGGCGTCCGCTGGTCGCTCAGCCCGTAGACGTTCTTGCCGTCGAGCAGGACGTACCGGGCGTTGTGCGCGCTCACGCACGCGCGCGTGCACTCGGCGTCGGTCGGCCCCATGCGCATGCTGGCGTGACCCGTGTACGCGCACATGTCGTCGGTGATGACACCCGTGAACGTCTGGACGTCCTGCGCCGTGGGCGACACCGCACCCAGAACCAGAACCAGAACCGACGCACCTACGAACCGGAACCCAAGCACCTGAGCACCACCGAACCGGAGAACCATGTTCTCAGTGCCCCGGCACCATGATGTGCGCGGTCGACGTGCCCGCGTTCATGATCCAGGCGCCGCCCATCTTGTTGTTGTCCGGCAGGCCGGTCGACTGCGTCGTCGCGCCCGGCACCGCGACGGTCATGTGCGCGCGCGCCTGCTCCCGGCTGGGGCCGCCGAAGTTGTAGAAGATGGATCCGTACTCCGGCTTGACGCGGGTGCCGTCCTTCTCGGCCGCCTCGAGCGCCGCCTGCCGCTTGTCGCCCATCGCCTCGAACCGCATGTTCTGCGCGACGCGCTCGAGGTTGCCGAGGCTCGTGCACTCGACCGAGAACGGCGGCTGCGCGGGCTGTCCGGTCCGGTCGTAGCACACCAGCCGGTTCGTGCCCTTGCGCAGCGTGTCGTACGTGAAGCCGGCCTTCCACTTGATGACGGTCGCCTGGCCGGCCAGGTTCGGCGGCGCGGCGAGCAGCGCCGTGTCCACGTCGGCCTGCGACGCCCCCGGCTCGAGCGGCGGCGGCGGGGGCGGTGCGCCCCGGCCCCCCTGCGCCACGAGACTGGTCGCCAGGGCCAGCACACCAATTGCTGCGACAAGAATCCGTTTCATGGCTTGACCTCCCCTATGGTTGTTGACTGTTCTGGCGCCGCCGGCGGCGCTGCTCTTCAATCGTGTCCAGGCGCTGCGCGTTCCCCGGAAGCAGTTCCGTCCCGTCGGCCCGGAGGATCTTCCGGAAGAACATCCGCGCGGACCCCGTGTGGGTCGGATTGCCCGTCACCGTGACCCGCTCTCCGGCCTCGATGGAGTCCGCCGTCCATCCGAATTCCGAGAGGTTCAGGCGCCCCGCGAATTCGACCGTCCATTGTACGAGCTTCCCCGTGTCGTTAGTCACATCCATGAACATCATGGCGTGGGGGTTCACGAACCGGAACTCGGTGACCACACCTGTGACCGAGATCACACGCTTGTCGTCGTAGACGGGCGAGAACGCATGGTGCGGGCGCGCCTCTGCCGCCGCCAGCAGGAGCATCGGCAGAGCGACCGCCACCGCGCGCGGCCAGCTCATGGCGTCACTCCCTTCTTGAACTCGGTCGGGCGCTCGCAGGCATCGTACGGCGCGATCTGCTGCTCCGGCGCCCACCGCCAGAGCTTCTTGAGCACCAGCGGCTGGCGAAACGTGCGCGCGTCGGTGAGCGTCGCCGTCAGGTGCAGCGTACCGCCGTCTGTCGACCGCGTATAGCGCTCGACGACGCGCAGCTCGCCGCTGTGCTCGCCCATGGCGTTGAGATCCGGCAGCATGATGATGTTGGCTGCGACGGCCGAGCTCTCGACGACGAGCGTGTCGCCCTCCCAGCGGCCCACCGAATGGCCCATCGCGCTGGGCGCCGGCGCGGCGGGACGCCGCCCGTCGAGGTAAATGGTGCGCCGGCCGTCCCATTCGCCGTAGCGGAGCTCCAGACGGTCCGCGCCGCGCTGCCGGATCTCGAGCTGATGCGGCGCGAAGATCTGCCGGGCCATCCCCCATGGCTCGCAGCGCAGGAATCCGGGATCCTCGGCCGGGTCGAACGGATAGCGCTTCCGGGCGGCTGGGGAGAGCTGGTCGCGGATATACTGCCGTTCGAACTGCTTGGCCTCGTTCTGGAGCTCCTGGAACGGACGCGCGTCGTTGGCCGGATTGTCGAGGAGCGCGTTGAGCCGAGCGAGGCCCGCGTCGGTGCACGCGAAGAAGCAGAAGAGCCCTTCCGGCGTGACGGGCGGGTCGCTCCACATGCCTTCCAGGCGCGACGCCGGCGCCTGGCCGCGAGCCGACGCCGGAATCGACGCCAGCAGGACGAGGCCGAGCAGGGCGGACCTCCCTCGCATCCTGCCGCGGATTCTAGCTGAAAAATCGAGCCGCCAGGTATAGGATGCGGTCACGTCCAGGAGGCATGACGATGAAACTAATTCCATGGCGGTGGACGGGCGTCCTCATGGCGGCGCTCGTGGCAGCCCTCGTGGCTGTGGGTCTCACGGAGACGTCGGTGGCGGCTCAGGGAGCCGCCGAGCAGAAGATGGAGGACGCGTTCCAGAACATCAAGTCTCTCAGGGGCCAGCCGGCGGACCATCTGATCCCGACGATGGTGTATTTCGAAGCCGCCCTCGGCGTTGGCTGCCCGTACTGTCACGACAACGACGCCGCGAAGCGGGAGCTCGACACCAAGCCGCAGAAGGACGTTGCGCGGCGCATGATCGAAATGGTGAACGCGCTCAACAAGAACTCGTTCGGGGGCGCGCCCCGCGTAACCTGCTTCACCTGTCATTCGGGCCGTCCGACGCCGATCGGCATGCCGAACGTCGTCGGCCAGCCGCTGCCGCCCGCGCTCGGAGAGGACTATTTCGCCAACCTCCCGCCCGCTCCCCCCGTGCCGAACATGGACGCGGGCCAGGTGCTCGACAAGTACATCGCCGCCGTGGGCGGCGCGGGTGCCGTGCAGAAGACGCCGAGCCTGGTGGCGAACGGCACCGTCACGCAGCGCCGGATTGGCCGTCCGTTCCCGGCGCAGCAGGTGGAGATTTCGTCGAAGGCGCCCGGGATGCAGCCCATCGCGACCCGGGCGGGACAGGCCGACAACCTGGTGGCCTACGGCCCCAGCGGACGGTGGGCGAAGGCCGGCAACGGCGCGCCCCGCGACCTGCGCAGGGGCGAAGGCGACGCCACCATGCTCGAGGACGTCTTCAACCTGCCGGCGCAGATCAAGCAGATCCTGATGGAACCGAGGATGGATCGGCCTGAGATCGTGATGGGCCGCGAGCTGAACGTGGTGCGAGCGCGCATGCCGAATCTGCCCCTGGTCAAGCTGTACTTCGAAAAAGAGAGCGGCATGCTCCGCCGAATCGTCTACACCATGGACTCGTCCGTCGGCCCCTACCCGACGCAGGTCGACTACGGTGACTTCCGCGATGTCGGCGGGAGAAAGGTGCCCTTCATTTGGGTGATCTCGCAGGTGCGCAACCGCGAGTTCACCTGGGCGATGCAGAACGTGCGGGCGGTGGCGGTGGAGGACTCGAAGTTCGCAAAGCCTCCTGCCGCGACGGCCGCGCGCTGAAGTGCGAGAGTGGCCGGCAGGCTCGGCGGATCGCTGAGCCTGTCGCGCCGCGCACGCCCGGAGATCTCAAACAGCTCTCGGCCGCTGCGTGCCCGTACGGCTCGGCGGGAAATCGAGGACGGCGCGGACGCTGCCCGCCTATTCGGCGAACATCTCCTGCAGACCGCGGAGGACCGCGGCGGTCGTTTCGGGCGAGAGGCGCCCCAGGCGCCTGACGAGTCGTTCCGTATCGACCGTCCGGAGCTGGTCGAGGGCCACAAAGCCGTCGCGCCGCTGAAACCTGCAGGGCACACGCCACGGATACGCCTGTCCACTGGTAGTCATGGGAGCGACGATGGCCGTTCGCAGATGCGCGTTGAGCTCGTCTGGCGATACGACCAGGCAAGGGCGCCTCTTTCGAATCTCACTGCCGAGCGTCGGGTCGAGGCGGACCAGGTGAACGTCGCCACGCGCGACGGCGCGACGCGCTACCACCTCCACTCGTTCTCGTCGAACCGGGTCGGCGTGACAGGGTCAAGCAACCGGTCCTCGTTGCGTTCGCGCATCCGGCGCGCCGCGTCGGCCCAGCCCTCCCGCGGCCGGCGCGCCGCGCGGACGATCAGACGGCCCGGCTGCGCCTGGAGTTCGACTTCCTCGGGCAGGTCGGCCTGCTCCAGCAGCGCCCTCGGCACCCGGATGCCCCGCGAGTTGCCGATCCGAACGAGCCGCGTTCTGGTCGCCATGTAAGTACATTGTAGTCACACGGAGATCGGAGGCGCAAACGGCGAACGGAACGGCCTCAGTAGCGGCTCAGCCCTTCGGTCAGCTCGATGGACGTCCCCCACGGATCGACGAGCAGCGCGGTCGCAATCGGATCGCCCCGATTCCTGCGATAGGGCCTGGCGAACTTCACCCCTCCGGCTTCGAGCTTCCTGCAGAACGCCTCGAGGTTCCGCACTTCGAACCCGATGTGGTCGAGCATCCGCCCTTTGGTGGGAGCGAGCTTTTCCTCGACGTCGAGGAAGTTGATGTTCATGCCCGGGATGTCGGCCGCCAGATAAACGGTTTGCGGCGTACCGTCGGTTCGACGCGAGCCCCGCCGCGTCCCCGGCAGCGCGCCGAACATCCTCACGTACCACGTCTTCGCTGCCTTCGACTGCCCCACCGGCAGATGCAGATGGAAGTGATGCGTCGTCACCGGTGTCGTCATCGGCCGCCCGAGGCGCTCGGCGACCACATCGCGACGGCCGTCATCGAGATGGAACGGCACATTCTCCGTGCCGTCATGGAACAGCTCGATCCGCTCGCCTTCTGGCGTGAGGATATTGCCGATCGGCGAACCGGGATTCTGCGGAAGCACCCTGACCCCCAGCGACCGGAATCTCGTCAACGCTTTCGGAATATCCGGCAGCCGGAAGGCCACGTGGTTGACCACCGATCCTTCGGTGCCACCGGACGGCTCGCCGCGGTCGAGGAAGATGAAGACCTCAGGCAGCTTGAGGACTTCCCTGTCGCCGAACTTCACCGGCGTCGCGCCGAAGTCGATCCAGAACTTCCTGTTCGCTTCCACGTTGCGGACGACGTAATGGAGATGCCCCATGGAGACGCCCGTCGGGTTGGGAGACGCGAGCTGCGCCCTGACGGGCGCGAGCGACAGGAGCAACAGCAGGGTCAGCGCCGTGGCGAGTCTTCTCATGGCCGACCTCCAGTCGCTATTTTCGTTCGGTATCGGAGTCGATTCTGCTCGACGAATTGGCCGCGTCGCGCTCACCTTCGTGACACGCCCACTCCCAGAACTCCTCGTCCGGCATCCGCCTGTGGGCGACACGTATCGTCCAGGGCCGGGTAAATACGTGCGGATCGGTGATGGTCGCTTCGTACGTCATCGTGTTGATGTCGGCGAAGATGAAGCGCTCCACGATGTGCGCCTCGTCGCTGAAGAAGTCGCCGACGACGTCGAGCCGCGATTTCGCTTTGAGACTGGCCGTGTCCACAACCAGGGTGTTTCCCTCCCACCGGCCGCGCCCGTCGCCCATCCAGAGCTTGATGTTTCCTCCGACGTGAGGACGGCCGTCCAGCGGGACGACTCGAAACGCGTGATACTCGTCCCAGACGAACACCACGCTGCCGGGAGGTTGAAGAATCCGAAAGGTCGGAAAGTAGTACAGACGCGGCACCCCAGGCACCAGGCACCGCGTCTGGGTATCGATGTGCTCAGGCCGGGTCGGAGTCTCGTACACGGCCTCGAGTCCCTTCTGCAGCGCTGCCGCCCACGGCTGATACGGAATGTGTCCATCGGGTGGGTCCACGATCCGGCTCGGATTGTTTCTGACGACTCCGCCGATCCGTTCTTCGAAATCCGCAGCGCCGCTCTTGGCCGGGTCGAGGGAATGGGTTCCGCCGATGACAGGGCGCCAGGCTCCCTGCACCTCGGGCTGGCCGTCGGGCCTGACCGTCTGGCCTGCCAGCGACGCCGACAGCGCGACGAGCGCCACGCCAATCGCCGGGACCTTCACCGTCTGGTGCACTCTCATCGGCACGCTCCGTTTCCCACGTAGTGTCCGGCTTCAGCCGGACCGGCTCACAGTCCCGGATAGGGATAGTACTTCTCCCACTCGAATGCATAGCAGTCGTAGTCGAGCAGCTGGACGTTCGGCTCCTTGCGGCGGTACACCACCATCTGCATCTTCCAGGGCCGCGTGAACACCTTTGGGTCTTCGATGGTCACTTCGTAGTTGATGTGATCGGCATCCATGAGCGAGTACCGCTCGACCACGTGCAGCGCCTCGCTATGGAAGTTGCCGGTCCTGTCGAACCAGGTGTCCGCGTTGAAATGCACGACGTCGACGACGAGCGTGTCTCCCTCCCAGCGGCCGCGCGAATCCCCCATCCACCACTCGATGAGCCCTGGCGGATGCGGGGTCCCGTTCGTGTAGATGTAGCGAACCGCGTGGACGTACTCGTACAAGATCGTGGTGACGTCCGGCGTCTGAATGATCTGAAACGGGAACGGCATGTAGGTGATGCGCGGCACGCCCGGCAGGTAGCATTTCGCCTCGGTGTCCCGCGTCGCTCGATTGGCGAAGTTCTCCTGCTTCCGGGCCAGCGCCTCCGGGCGGTACGGGATCTCGTCGCCCTCGACGACCCCGAGCCCGGCGGCAACGCCCTTGCTCGCGGAATGGGACAGGAGGTTGTCGGTGGCGGTGCCAAACGCCTGCCAGATGCCCGACAGGTCGGGCTTGCCGTCACGCGCGCGCGGAACGCCCGCGCGTTGAGATGCCTGCGCGCCGCTGCCCGCCGTCTGCGCAGCGGCAGGCACCTGACTCAGCGACAGCGCCACCGCGAGATACAGAAGACCACCACCCCCGAGCCTCATGCGTCTCCTTCGGATCGCGAATGTGTTCCGCGTAGTCTAGCCCACGCGGCCAGCGTGAGCGCAAACTCGGGCGTCGTGTGTCAGTGCGGCTTCCGTGCCTCGACTTGGCTCTGCACGCCGGAGCCCTGTCGAAGGGCGGACCTGAACCGAAGATGGAGGTTTGCGCATCGTGCCATACGCCCAGAACGCTCGCGACTCCGCGAACTTCCAGGGCTTTCAGCGTTGTGGTTCCCTGCGTGGACCCACAGGATACTATCCACTTGTACTTCTTACGGTGAACCTAAACCCAGGGGCCTTTTGGCCATGAATCGTGCTGATTTTCAGGCTTTGGCACGGCACCGACTGCGGGAGGCTCGCGCACTACGTGACCGTGGGCTTTGGAGCGGGTGTTACTACTTGTCTGGCATCGCTGTTGAGTGTGCCATCAAAGCGCGCATCGCTCGAGCGACACAAAGGTACGACTTCCCTCCAAACAGGAAGCAAGTCGAGAAGATCTACAGCCACGACCTCACCGAACTCATGAAGGTAGCCGGACTTTGGACAGGATTGGAACACGACATGAAGTCCAGCCCGGCCCTGGACAGAAACTGGACCGTGGTCAAGGACTGGCATGTAGACTCGCGGTACAATCGGCTGGTGACGGCGCAGGAGGCACTGGACCTTTACGGCGCCGTGACGCAAAGAAATACCGGGGTATTGGCATGGCTACGATCACGTTGGTAAAGGAAGACATCGAACGCGGACGAGAGGCACTACGCGCTCTTGACGAGGCTGGTATCCGTCCGCGTGCAGCGTTCTGGCGCTACTGGCCTGAGTCGTCCGATTGGCGATTCGTTGTTGCCCTACCCACATTTGACCGAGAGGGTCCGAAGCGCGCCTATGAACAGGTGCAGCGCGTCCTCCAGAAAGGCCGTGTCGACTTACCGCTCTGGCGCATCTCAGTTCTAAGCACGGATGACCCCCTCGCTATTTGGGCCACACATCAGGCGCACAGAGCGGGCGAGGACGTGCGTTCATCCTCGAGCGTGGCGGATAACGATTTCATCGAGGACGCCTACATCTACCGAAGCCTCTAACTTACGAAGGGCTTACCGACTCGTACGCGACCTGCGTATCGCCGTCGAACGGCTCGATGCTGGGCGTCCAGGTGTGCATGTACGCTTAAGAAAACGCGGGCCATCGCGTAGCCATTCTGGCACGAGCCGATTTCGGCGGTGTCGAACTGCTGTCTATCCTCCATCCGGCAGGAAGACGGAGGCGCCACCCGCGGGCAACGGCGCCGATGACGCTCAGGGCGCTCCTTCTGACCTCTTGATCACTTGACGGGCGCGCCCGAAATAGCCCGCTCGTACGCCTCCTTGCGCATCTGTGCTTCCCTGGACGAGAGGCCCGGCGTCGTGCGGTACCCGAGACCCCGCATGTCCTCCGCGCTCGCCTCGCCTTCGTAGCACCCCTCCTCCCAGAGCTCGGGGTTCGGCCGCGGGTTGCGCCGCATCCCCGCCGCCAGCGTAAACGGCCGGGTGTAGACCAGCGGGTCGTCGATCGTGATCTCCCAGAGGAGCGAGTTCTTGTCGAACATCGTGAAGCGCTCCGTCACGATCGCCGCATCCGTCACGAAACGCCCTTTCTGGTCGATCCAGGCCCGCCCGTTCTGGTTCCTGGTCTCGATGACGAGCGTGTTCCCCTCCCACCGGCCGCGGGAGTCGCCCTGCCACAGCGTGATGTCGCGGCCGATGTGCGGACGGCCGTCGAGGATCACGATCCGGTACGCGTTGGCCTCCTCCGAGAGCATCACGAACTTCGTCGGCGTCTGGATGAACTGATGAGAGTTCCCCGAGTAGAGGTGACGAGGTACGCCCGACGGGAAACACTGCACGTTGTGGTCGATGTACCGCGCGTACTTCTCGACCAGATGTGCCGCCGCCCACGGCTGGAGCGGCAACTTGCCGTCCGGCGGGTCGACGATGAAGCTGGGGCCGCCGCTGTCGGTCCACGTCTGCGGGTGCGTCTCAAGCGATTCGTACCACGGGTGCGTCCCGTTCCAGTAGCCGGACAGATCCGGCCTGCCGTCGGGCATCCGCGGCGGTGTGAAGGTCTTGGCCTGCTCGCGCGCGCAGGCCCGGAGCGGGACCGGGTCGCCCATGGGGCAGACGGACTGCTCATACCGCCGAACGGACGGGATCTTCCCCTCCTCCTGTCCCCATGCGGTGCCCACCCCAAGCGTGCAGGCGGCAGCGCCCACAGCGCCAACGGCCACCCAGAAACGTAGGTTTCTCATGCGCCCTCCCAAATGGATCCCAGCTCGTTACCGATCGGTCGGCCGGAGGCCGACCCGCTGATCTTTTTCCAGCTCCAGGTAGGAGGGACACTCGTACTCGAGGAGCTGCGCGTTGGGCTCGATCCGGCGGTAGAGCGGGAAGCGGATCGTCCAGGGACGGGAGAAGACCGTCGGGTCCTCGATCGTCGCCTCGTACATCATGTGGTCGGGGCCGATGCGGGTCCACCGCTCCACCAGGCGCATGTTGCCGCTGTGAAAGTTGCCCGACCGATCCAGCCAGTTCGTGTCGGTGAAATGGACGACGTCGACGACGAGGGTGTCCCCCTCCCAGCGCGCGCGCGAATCCCCCATGTACCACTGAATCGGGCCGGGCGGATGCTTGCCGGCCAGGTAGATGTACCGCGTCGTGTGCACGTACTCGTAGAGGATGGTGACCTGCGTCGGCGTCTGCACGATCTCGAAGGGATACGGCATGTAGTTGATGCGCGGCGTCCCCACCATGAAGCACTTGGATTCCGGATCGCCCGTCATGCGGTTCCGGTAGTTCTCGTATCGCTTGGCGAGTGCGCCGGGCAGGTAAGGAATCTCGTTGCCGTTCACGATGCTCAGCCCCGCGGGAATGCCGAGCGTGGCAGGATGATCCTGAATGTTCCAGACGGCGGTGTTCACGGCCTGCCAGATGCCTTGGAGGTCCGGCTGCCCGGCCGGCGTGCGGGGCGCTTTGTAGGTCGAGGTCGCCGGCGTCTGCCCCGACCCAATCGCCGGCGTCAACGCCAGCGTAGCGGTCACGGCGCAGGCAACGGCCAACAGCATGATCGTGCGCTTCTTCACGTGTGAGCTCTCCTGTGAGGGTTCTGGACGTTGGTCTCCCGGCTGATTCGGTGTTCCTCGTTCGACGCGCACAGACGATCAGCCTCCCGGGCGTTACCTGGCGCGCCGGCCCGAAATGGCCTGCTCGTACGCCTCCTTGTGCATCTGTGCCTCTCTGGACGAGATGCCTGGATGAGTACCGAGACCGAGGCCCCGCAGGTCGTTCGCGGTGGCCTCGCCTTCGTAGCACGACTCTTCCCAGATCTCGAAGCCCGGCCGCCGGTTGCGCCGCAGCGCCGACACCATCGTGAACGGGCGGGTGTACACCAGCGGGTCGGTGATTGTGATCTCCCAGAGGATCGAGTCCTTCTCGAAGAGGGTGAAGCGCTCCACGACGACCGCCGCATCCGTCAGGAAACGCCCCCGCTGGTCGAGCCAGGCCCGCCCGTTCTGGTTCGTCGTCTCCACCACGAGCGTGTCGCCCTCCCATCGGCCGCGCGAGTCCCCCTGCCACAGCACGATGTCGCGGCCGATATGCGGGCGCCCATCGAGGATCACGATCCGGTATGCGTTGGCCTCCTCCGAGAGCATCACCAGACGCGTCGGCGTTTGAATGAACTGGTGCGCGGAGGTCATGTAGAGGTGCCGAGGCACGCCCGACTGGAAGCACTGCCCGTTGTGATCGATGTACTTCGCGAAGTTCTCGGCCCGCTGGGCCTCCGCCCACGGCTGGATTGGCACCTTGCCGTCCGGCGGGTCGACGACGAAGCTGGGGCCGCCAGTGTCGTCCAGCGTCCGCGGGTGCGCTTCGAGACTTTCGTGCGGCACCTGCGTTCCACCCCAGTAACCCGAGAGATCCGGCTTGCCGTCACGCGTACGCGGCGGTGTGAAAGTCTTGATCTGCTCGCGCGCGCAGGCCAGGAGCGGGACCGGATTGCCGTCAGGACAGACCGACTGCTGGACGCGAGGAATGGAGGGGATTTCCTGTCCCGACACCGGCGCCGTGCTCACCCAGAGGGTGCAGGCAGTAGCGGCCGCAATGGCCTGTGTGAAACGTCGGTTCCCCATGCACTCGCCGCACTGACAGAGCTAGACGAGTGCGCCGGGGAGCAACAAACATGCCCGCACATCGGCGAACCCCGCCATCGCGCGCCGACGAACCGGATCCGTACCGGGCTTTTTCATGACGGCCGGAGCCTGAGCGGATTTTTCCGCATGCTCCGCGGACTTTTGCCCCAGCGGCAATACTCCCGCTCCGGGACCATGGGCGTGGTGGCCCAGCCCTAGTGCGTTTACATCAGGCAATTGAGGCGGCCGATGGATTTACAGGCGCTATGCGGCATCGTACGCTCCGGGGCATGAAAGCGCGCCCTGAATCTGCAACGCTCGCGGCAAGGGCCGAACGAGGCTGGTACCCGGGTTGCAACTCATGCGCGGGTCCGGGGGAAAGGCGAAGAGCATGGGCACTTGCCGTGTGAGTGGGATAGCCGCCGCGCGGATGCTCCAGGAGGACTTTGCGCGCGTGGGGCGCGCTGAAATAGTCCGACTGCGGCGAAAGCTCGCCATGCTCGACGCGCAGCAGCGTGCGATCGTGGAGGGCGTGGTGGCGCATGTCGTGGAGGCTCTCGCGGCCGACGCCGTGCGCTTGCTCGCGAGACAGCCCGAGCAGCATGTCGTGGACAGTGCCGTTCACGTGTTCGGGCTTTCAGCTGGGGACGGGGAGCGGTGAGAGTGGTGTGGTTTGGGGGGGCTTCCCTTATATCGACTATCATCTGAGCCTCTCGCACCGGCAAGCTCAGACGCCCCCGTCCCCTTTCCCCTTCCAACGATCGTTGGCCGGCAAGCCGGGTTCCTCCGATCCGAGACGGATCGTACCGGCATGAGCGACTCTGGTTGCGTCATGTAAACAGAGAGGACGAGATGGCACAGGCACGCAGCGGACCGCAGCGTTTGGCACGACCCCGATGGAAAGGGCGCGGGCAGCACGGCGGATCTCGCGAGGGCGGCGCGACCGCGGGCCCTGTCGATAGGGAATCCGCGCAGCAGCCGGAACCGATGGGCGCGGTCTCGCTAGACAAGCCCGCGGGCATCCCGCCCGAGGGCGAGCTGGCGTCGGTCGCCAAGCTCTTCGCCAATACAGCCGACGGCGTATGGGTGAGCGGAAAGCAGGGGGAGATTCTCTTCTGGAATCACGCCGCCGAAGCCATCATGGGCTATCCGGCCGAGCAGGTCGTGGGGCGGTGCTGCCGCGACGTGTTCGGCGGCTGCGACGCCAACGGAAACCGCGTGTGTGGCTGGCCGTGCCCGATCAAGACGCTGTTGCACGGCGGCGATCTGGTCGAGCACTTCGACATGGCCACGCAGACCAAGACGGGGCAGCCGCTGTGGATTGACGTGAGTTGCGTGGCGGTTCCCTCCGGCGACAACGGGCCGCCGACGATCGTTCACCTCTTTCGCGACGTGACGGCGGCGCACCAGATCGAGCTGCTCGTCCGCCAGCAGCTGGCTCAGACGAAACTCAAACTGGCGACGAGCCAGGAGGTCCTGGCCCCGATCAGCCAGCTGAGTCACCGGGAGCTGCAGGTCATCACCATCATGCGGACGGGCGCGAGCACGGCGGCGCTCGCCGACCAGCTCTGCATCAGCAAGGCCACGGTGAGGAACCACATCCAGAACATCTTCAGCAAGCTCAAGGTGCACACGCGGCTCGAGGCCGTGGCCTGCGTGAACCGGATCGCGCACATGGAGCCTGCGGTCAACGTCGAGGTTGGGTGGGAGCAGGACCCCCCGAAGGAAGAGACCAAAGCGGCGGCGGAGGGCCGAGGCCGACAGGCCCGCTGACGCGGACCGTCGGCCCGCAGCAGCCGCCAATGGATGGCGGGAGCAAGGTCATAATCCTGGTCGCCTGCGCAGAGGGACTCGTCATGATCCTCGCGCTGGTCGGTATTCTCGCCTGGTATTACTTGGGCACGTAATTCTGAGCCGCTCCGGAGGCCTAAAGGCCTCCGGCTACCACTCAGTCGTTGCAGGCCGGCTCCCATTTCGCGACGAGGTCGGCCTGCTCGGCGGCTCGCCTCGCCTCTCCAGCCCGCGTCGTGTGCACATGCACGTGCGTCGCCCCGTTCCGTTTCGCGCACGCGTCCTTCTCAGGGTCCGCGAGCTGGTTCTGCAGACTTGCCGTGTGACCGATGTAGAGCGCGACCCACGATCCCGGTTCGACCTCTTTCGCGTAAATGTAGTTCCCGGGGTCGTTGTTAAAGAACGTCCCGATCCGGTGAATCCAGTACAGGTACTCCTTTCCGGACTGACCCTCCCAGTAGATTTCAGCGTCTGCCATCTCTACTCTCCCCACCTCCTGAAGGGCTGATTTGCTCCTTTGATTTTCGTCGACGCACGCGCGAGACGTATAACGCCACCACGCCAAGAGGAATGGCAAAGTAAATGGCGATGAAGACCACGACGACCAGCAATGCCCGGATGTCGACGTCCATTAGTGAGCCCGGCGAGGCGACGTCAGCGTCTGCTCGGTAGGTTGTCGAGTCGCGCCCCGTGCGCCTCGAGAATGAGCGACTCGAGCCCGTGCATGTCGAACGGCTTGTTCAGCACCCGGCACGCTCCCAGCGCCAGCGCGCCCTTGGTGAGCTCCGGCGTTCCGTACGCGGTCATCATCAGCACCGCGCTCTGAGGCGCGATCCGCCGGATATCCGCCAGCAGGCCCAGGTCGCTGGAGTCCGGCAGACGGACGTCCAGAAGCACCACGTCGACCGGCTGAGAGGTCTGGCTGAGGGTTTCCACTGCGGCCGCCGCGCTGCCGGCCTCCATGACGGTATGTCCCTTCTGGGTCAGCGTCGCGGCAATCGACCAGCGGATGAGAGTCTCGTCCTCGACGACAAGTACGCAGAGGTGAGGAGATGGCGTCATGAACAATTCGCAGCCCCTGGGGAAATTCACCCGACGCAGCCGCCGCTTCGGTTGCGCGTTTCAGTTCTTTCCGGTGCGCTCGGTCGAGGATCCGCCCGTGACCAGCGCTTCGGCATCGACGTTTCGCGGACATTGAGCATCAACCGTACCACCGCGGCCGTCTACGCGGCGCCCGGGCGCGCGCGTCCGGGCGCCGCGGCTCCGGCAACCGTGAACTATTCCCCATAGGCCGCGGCCTATTCCGACAGCGGTTCCCGGCGTCAGGCCCCCCGAAGCCGGAGGACGGGGGCCAAAGTCGAGGTCATCGTTCTGGCCTGCAATCTGCGTACTGTTCCACTTACGCGTCGAATCGGCGCCGCCATCACGGGGCGGGGCGTGAAGGCGGCTGGAGGGGCGAGAGGCGCGGAGGATGAGCGAACAAGGAACAGGCAGCGAATCGGTCAACACGGCGCCCTACGGGGTCATCGAGGGCCTCTGGCTCTGGCACTACCCTCTCGAGACACGCCGCCTCGCCCACATTGGCCGCGACCTCACGGCCGCCCTCGCGGGCGGCGTTGCCGCCGGCCTCTACCTCTTCGGACGTGTGCTCCCATCGCTGGATCGAGGCCTCGAGACCCCGGCACGCCCGGAGAGCGCGGCCGCCTCGCTCCGGGAAGCGCTCGCAGGGTGGCTCCTGGGCCTCAGGTGGGTGGCCGTGCTGGTTTCGGTCGCCGTGGTGGCATTTGCGACAAGGTATGGCCCCCGTGTCGAGGCCGGTTCGGCCCCGTACCTGTGGGCCGGCGTCGCGCTCCTCTTCGTGTTCAACACGGTCCTGAGCGTGTATGGAACACGGCGTATTGGTACTCAGAACGCGCTGGTAGGCCAGGTGGCCGTCGACGTCGCGATCCTCGCCTGGCTGGTCCACCACGCTGGAGGGCTCTCGAACCCGTTTGCGGGCTTCTTCGTCTTCCACGCCGCCATTGCCGCCGTCGTGCTCGATCCGCCGTGGCCGCGGCGCGCCGCCGTCGGTATCGCGCTTTTCGTCCTGGCGCTCGGCGTGGCCGAAGTCACCGGGTGGCTCCCGCCACGGTGCGTGCTGGACGGCGACGGCGCCTGCGTCGCGCCGCCGGCCGACTGGATGCTGCAGGCGGCCACCGGTACAGCGATTGCTGTGATGGTCGTGGTATGCGGTCTGATTGTCGCCAGCCTCGTGCGGGTGCTTCACGCCGACCGCGAACGCCTCGCCGCCGCCAGGTCTCAGGTCTTCGAAGAACGCGAGAAGCTCCAGGCCATCATCGACTGCATGGCTGATGCGGTCGTCTACGTCAGGCCTGCCGGCACCGTCGAACTGCGGAACCGGGCGGCGCAGCGCTTCTGGCCCGAGGCCGCGCCGCCCAACGGCGACCGGCACGCGGCCGGCCTGCCCGAGCCATGGCACGACCTTCTGAACGCCGCGTCGGCGCCCGGCACGGCGGAGGTGCATCCGGTCTTCGAAGCCGACGGGCGCTTCTACGAGGGGAGCTACGCCCGCGTAGACGACGAGCGCGGCGAGATCCTGGGCGTCGTCATGGAGGCGCGTGACGTGACCGAGCGTCTGGAAACGCAGCGATGGCGCATGCAGGAGGAACGAATGGCTGTCGTGGGCAAGCTCGCCGCAGCGCTCGCCCACGAGCTCAACAACCCGCTGGGCGCCATCGCACTCTTCGCGCAACATGCGCTCGACGGCGTGCAACCGCAGGACCCGCTGCACGAGCATCTCGGCACGGTCCTCCGGAACGCCAAGTTGTGCAAGAAGATCGTGCGCGATCTGCTCGAATACGGGCGGCAGCGGCCGCCCGAGCGACGGCAGGTCTCGCTCGTGGAAATCGTCGCCGATGCGGAACGGACGCTGATGCCGCAGGCGGAAGCCTCCCGGGTGACGCTCGAGCGCGAAGAGGTCACCGAGGCCGGCGCCCGCGTGTACGGCGACCCGGACCAGCTCCGGCAGGTGCTCGTGAACCTGGGACTGAACGCCATCGAGGCGATGCCTGACGGAGGAACGCTGTCGTTCTGCCTCGGGCGAACGGAAGAGGGCCGGCTGCGCATCGACGTCGTGGACACGGGCGTCGGCATTCCGCCCGCGGAGCAGGAGCGGATCTTCACCGCGTTTCACACGACGAAACCCGAGGGCACGGGCCTCGGCCTCACCGTGGCGCGCGATCTCGTCGCTGCCCACGGCGGCGTGCTCGCGGTCGAGAGCGCCCCGGGGCGAGGCAGCACGTTCACCGTCGTGCTCCCGGCCTTCGACCCAAGCGACGCCAGCGCGGATGTTGCGGAGGTATCGTCGTCATGAGCGCGCGTATCCTCGTCGTCGATGACAAGCGTGACCTGGCCCGCGGCGTCGCGCTGGTGTTGAGCAAGCTGCCGGCCGAGATTGCCATCGCCCACTCGGCCGAAGAGGCGCTCGAGCTGCTCGAGCGGGACCCGGCGGACGTGGTGCTCTCCGACATCCGCATGCCGGGCCGCGATGGCCTGTCGCTGCTCGACTGCGTGCGCGAGCGGTGGCCTCAGGCTCACGTCATCCTGTTCACGGGCTACGGCACGATCGACTCGGCCGTCGACGCGATGAGGCGCGGTGCGTTCGACTATCTCACCAAGCCGTTCAACAACGACGAACTGCTGGTGGTCACCAAGCGGGCGCTCAACGAGATTCAGGATCGACAGGAGATCGCCCGTCTGCGGGCGGAGCTCCGCGGCACCTACGATTTTCACGGAATCTACAGCCGCGACCGCCACATGCAACCCGTCATCGAAGCGATTCGGCGCGTGGCTCCGACCAACGCCACCGTCCTCATTTGCGGCGAGAGCGGCACGGGCAAGGAGCTCGTGGCGCGGGCGATCCATGCCGAGAGCCCGAGGGCGAACCGTCTCTTCGTCGCGTTCAACGCGGCAGCGGTGCCCGAGACGCTCGCCGAAGCGGAGCTCTTTGGCTGCAAGAAAGGGGCGTACACGGGCGCCGACCGGGATCGCAAGGGACTCTTCCTCGAGGCCGACGGAGGGACGCTGCTCATCGACGAGGTCGCGTCGATGCCGATCGGGCTTCAGGGCAAGCTCCTGCGCGCGCTCCAAGAACGAGAGATCCTGCCGCTCGGCTCGGCGACCCCCGTCCAGGTCGATGTTCGCGTGATTGCCACGACCAACGAGGATGCCCGGCGCCTGCTCCGCGAGAACAGGCTGCGACGAGACCTCTACTATCGGCTCTCGGTCATGCGGATCGCCGTGCCGCCGCTGCGCCAGCGGATCGAGGACATCCCGCTGCTCGCGGAGGTGTTCCTCGAGCGCCTGACGTCGCCGGAAAAGGTCGCCAAGCGGCTGGCACCCGGCGCCCTGCGGCTCCTTATCTCGCACGACTGGCCCGGCAACGTCCGGGAGCTCCAGAACGTCGTCGAGCGCGCGGCGTTGATGGCGCGCGGTGAGGAGGTCAGCCCCGCCGATATCACGCTAGAAGACGACGACCTCGACTGGCAGCCCGAGGGCGCGGAGTCGGTTCCGTACGAAGAAGCGAAGCGGTCGGCCATCGAGCGGTTCCAGCGCCGCTACGTCGAGCACCTCATGCACGAGGCCGAAGGCAACATCAGCGCCGCGGCGCGCAAGGCCGACATGACGCGCGCCGCGCTCCACCGGATCCTCAAGCGGCTCGGGCTCGCCGCCGAGGGCGAAATCGACGCCGACGGCGACGCCGAAGAGGGACGCAACGAGCAACCGGCGATGCTCTCTGAAGGACCGCGCGACCCGTTGTCCGGTACCGAGTGAGAGTCTCAGCAACGGCCTTGCGTACCCATGAGCATCAGGGCCAGGACCTACGCGCTCGTCGTCCTCCCACTCGCCGGGCTCGCGTTCTTCGTAACTTGGGGCTGGAGGGAGCGATCGGGCACATTGGAACAGGCGTCGCGGGCCATGGAGTGGGTCGGGCTCCTGGCGGCGGGGGGTGAGTCGATCCACGCCATACAGTTGGAGCGTGGACGGACAGCCACGTGGCTGGAACGGTTCGACGGGGAAGCCACCCCGGCCCTCCTCGAGGCACGGCGTACGGTCGATGAGCGCGTGGCCGAGCTCCGGTCTCACTTTGCGCCCATCGCGGCCGCGCGCGAGGGAAGCCCGCTGGCGGAACCGAGCCGAGTGGCCCTTGCTGCGCTCGACTCCGTCTCGGCGATTCGTCTGGCCGTGGACGAACGGACGCTCCCCAGCCCGGAGGCCACTACCTCGTATACACGCGTGAACGCGGCCCTCCTGGATGTCGTCCGGGTAGCGGCTCATCAAGTGACAGACTCGCGCGTGGCGCCTTACGGCGCGGCTTACACTGCCATCCTTCGAACGAAGGAGGCTGCAGGATTGGAGCGGGCGATCCTGGTTGCCGCCCTCACATCGGGTGAGTTCCTCCCGGGACAACGCGATTCCCTGGTTTCCATGGTGGCGCGCCAGGACACCATATGGACCGAGCTGGCCGCGGTAGCGGAAACCCAGGCCCGCGACATCCTCGCGCGGGAAGCGGATCATCCGGCCGTGGCCCGCGCCCGCGACATGCGCGAGCGCGCGCTCCGCGAGGGACCCGGCGTCCCGGGCCTCGGCCCCGAGCAGTGGTTCGAGGCGCAGACCGCACGAATCGACCGTCTCCGGGAGCTGGAACATCGCGCGCTCGCGGATCTGGAGGAGGCGGCCGCCGGACTGTCGGCCCTGGCGCGCACGGAACGCACCACCTTCGGCCTGGCCGGCTTCACCATCGCGCTGCTCACACTCGCGGGAGCCTCACATTTGGCCCGGTCCATCCGCCGGTCACTGGGCCGGCTCCAGCAGGCGCTCGAGCAGATCGGTGAGCATGGCGGGACCGGAGCCGCGCGCCTGGACGAACGAGGTCCCTCCGAGCTCGTCTCCATCGCCCGGGCGTTCAATCGCTACGCCGAACGACTAGAGGGGCTGCTGGAGCGGCTGGCGTCCTCCGAAGCAAAGTTCGCCAAGTACGCAAAAGAGCTGGAGCGATCGAACGCCGAGCTCGAGCAGTTCGCCTACGTCGCGTCGCACGATCTCCAGGAGCCGCTCCGGATGGTCACCAGCTACACGCAGCTCCTCGGCCGTCGCTACCGAGGGAAGCTGGATCAGGACGCCGACGAGTTCATCGGGTATGCCGTGGAGGGCGTGGCCCGGATGCGGGAGCTCATCAACGACCTGCTCGCCTATTCTCGAGTCGGCCGGCAGGAGCCCGATTTCAAGCCGACGGATCTACAAGTGGTGGTGGACCGTACGCTCGACAACCTCAGCGTGGCCGTTAAGGAGAACAACGCCGCGGTAAGCTGTGACGACCTCCCCACGGTGCGGGGGGATGAGGTTCAGCTCAGAGAGCTCTTTCAGAACCTCATCGGGAACGCCCTGAAATTCCGGCGCGAGGACCAGCCTCGAATCCACATCTCGGCGGCACGGGACGAGGCGCAACGCGAATGGGTGATTTCGGTCCGTGACAACGGGATTGGGATGGAGCGGGAGTACTTGGAGCGCATCTTCCTGATCTTCCAGCGACTGCATACGCTCCGGGATTATCCAGGCACGGGGATCGGGCTTGCCATTGCCAAGAAGATCGTCGAGCGGCACGGAGGGCGGATCTGGGCCGAGTCGGAGCCGGGCCGCGGATCGACGCTTCACTTCACCATTCCGGACGGGAGCTGATGATGAACCGAGTTCAGGGGGACGCCAGAGCCATCGAGATCCTTCTCGTGGAGGACAATCCCGGGGACGTCAGGCTGACGCAGGAGGCGCTCAGGGAGGCCAAAGTCAGAAATACTTTGAACGTGGCGTGGGACGGGGTGGAAGCCTTGACTTATCTCCGCAAGGAGGGGGCATATGCGTCCGTTGCACGGCCCGACCTGATCCTCCTCGATTTGAACCTCCCGCGGAAGGACGGCCGGGAAGTGCTGGCGGAGATCAAGTCCGACCCCGCCCTCAAGCGAATCCCCGTCGTCGTCCTGACGACCTCGCAGGCCGAGCAAGATATCGTCAGGGCGTACGACCTGCACGTGAACTGCTACGTCACCAAGCCGGTGGATCTGGATCAGTTCGTCCATGTGGTGAAGTCCATCGAGGACTTCTGGCTCGCCATCGTGAAACTCCCGCCCGAGTGACGACACCCATGGCGACACGTCCCATCCGCCTGCTCCTGGTCGAGGACAACCCCGCCGATGCGAGGTTTCTCCAGGAGTTACTGGGGGAGCTGAAGTCCCCCTCCTTCGATTTCGTGTGGGTGGAACGCCTCGGCAAAGCCGAGACTGTCCTGGCGAATGCGACGTTCGACGCAGTGCTGCTCGACCTCTCGCTACCGGACGGACATGGCATGGGGAGCGTCGCCCGAGCCCAGGCGGCGGCCCCCTTCACCCCGCTCATCGTCCTGACCGGTCTGGACGACCAGAATCTCGCCGTCGAGGCCGTCCGGTCCGGTGCCCAGGAATATCTGGTGAAGGCCGAGGTGAGCGGCCCGCTGCTCGCGCGGGTGGTCCGGTATTCCATCGAGCGGAAGCGGTTGGAAGAGGTGCGCCGGCAACTCCTGGCGCGCGAACGAGAGGCACGAGCGGAGGCGGAGGCGGCATTCGAACGCGCTCGCAAAGCCACGAGGCAACGGGATGAGGTGCTGGGCGCGGTCGCGCACGACCTTCAGAGTCCCCTGGCCGGCATCGCGCTGGCCTCGGCGGCGGTACTGAGGAACGTCGCGGACCCGGAGGCCCAAAAGGTGATCTCGGCGATCGAGCGGGAAGCAGAACGGATGAACCGTCTCATTCGGGATCTCCTGGACGTGGCGAGCATCGAAGCGGGGCGCTTGGTGGTTCGGCGCCAGTCTTGCGATCTGGCCCCGCTGATCCGAGAGGCCACGGAACTGCTCGAGTCCACTTTCCAGTACCGGGGGCTCGCGTTTCAGGTCGAGATCTCCGAAGACCTGCCGCCGGTGCTCGCAGACCGCGACCGACTGAGTCGAGTCTTCTCGAACCTCCTCTCCAATGCGATCAAGTTCACGCCGAGGGGTGGACGAGTCACGCTGAAGGCGACCCGGGAAGGAGCCGCCGTTCGTGTGTCGGTGGCCGATACCGGGCCGGGTATTCCTCCGGACGAACACGCCCATCTCTTCGATCGTTTCGCATGCCCGCCGCGGCTCAGACCAGACGGCGGCACCGGGCTCGGCTTGACCATCGCCCGAGGGATCGTCGAGGCACACGGCGGACAGATCGGAGTAGAGAGCGAGGTGGGTACGGGCAGCACCTTCCACTTCACGGTACCCGCAGCAATAGGACCCGACGCTCTCAGTGGACTCAAGGTTAGGACCTGAGATGTGAACTGGTTTGCGAGGTGAGAGCCGCGCAAGGCCTCGTCGGAGTAATCCCGTGCGTATCTATGGGTGGTTCGGTCTGACGGTCATCGGGCTGGCCCAGGCCCTCGTGATCGCCGGCGTGAGGCTGGTCGGCGAGTGGTTCACCCCGCTCGTCTGGACGGGTTACGTTTTCTTCATCGACGCGCTTGTCGCGCGCTGGACGGGGCAATCCTACTTCACTACCCGCCGCATCGAGCTACTCATGGTCGTCCTGGCCTCGGTGGGGTGCTGGTGGCTGTTCGAGCTCTACAATGCGCCGCGTTTCTGGAGAGGCGGTGAGAACCTCGACGGGCTGTGGTGGCAGTACCACAACCTCGAGCCAAACCCGTACCTCCGGCGAGCGGGGTACGACTGGGCGTTTGCGACGATCTTCCCCGCGCTCTTTCTCACGGCCGATGCCCTGAAGGCACGCGCGTTCCGCAGGCTCGGCGGACTCCGGCCGCTGCGCCTCCCCGGCTGGACCACGACTCTGGCCGTGACGCTAGGTGGGGTGTCGGCGCTCGTCCCGCTCCTTGTCGCCTCGCCCTGGCTGGTACCACTCCTCTGGGTGTCATACATACTGCTGCTCGAACCGATCAACTGCCGGCGGGGCAGTCCCTCCTGGCTCAGGCAGGCCGCCCAGGGCGATTACCGGACGCTCGCCTCGCTCGTCGGGAGTGGCCTCATCTGCGGTTTCCTCTGGGAGTTCTGGAACTTCTGGGCGGTGACCAGGTGGACGTACACAGTCCCGTACTGGGGAACGGTCAAGCTCTTCGAGATGCCGCTCCTCGGCTACTTGGGCTTCCCGCCTTTCGCCTTGGAGGCCTTCGCCATGTATCACTTTCTCGCCTCGCTCGTGTGGCCCCCGGGGCGGCGTCGAGCCGATGCGTCGGAGCCAACCTGCGCCTGCACCGCCTCGCACGTCGAAAGCTGACCTCGAACTGCGTCGTCGGCGTGCATCCGTCGGGCCGCCTACCGAAGGACTCGCTCGTATAGGGCCCTATACAGCTCGGAACCGCCGCTAGCCAGGCCCGCGCGCCTTCCGATCCCGAACTCATTGAATATCAACGATTTTCGCGCCGCCGCCGGCTGGCTCGCGCCTTGCTCAACTGCCGCGCGTGGGCTGGCCGTGTAAGCAACGGAGGATCGGTATGACGACGAATACAGTTTCGGTGCGGTGCGGTGTGCGACGCTTCGTGCGCTTCGCCACCTTGCTGGCGGCGTTTCTTGGTCTCGTGGCCTTTGGCGCTGTCGAAAGGTCGGCTGCGGCCGGTTCGACCACGGAAGACATCGCAGCAGGCGGGACCATTTTTCAGAAGAAATGTGTCGCCTGTCACACGATCGGCGAGGGGGCGCTTCTCGGTCCGGATCTCGGCGACGTGCACAAACGCCGGGAGCACGGGTGGCTCGTCCGATGGCTGATCGATCCGGCAGCAATGACGGAGACCGATCCCGAGGCTCGCAAGCTTGTCGAAGCACGGGGCGGCCAGTCCCGGATGAAATTTCTTCACTTGAAGGATCAAGAAGCGCGACAGGTCCTTGCCTATATCGAAATGGCAAGTACGAAGGCATCAGGCGCAGCGGCCGTGCAGCCGGTGCTCGCCAGGACCGACGCTGGGAGTGCACAACCGCCGATCGTGGCGCCGCCGCCTCAGGCACCCCCTTCAGGATTGAGGGGAGAAGCGTTCGAGGAGGCCAAGGAGCTCTATTTCGATCGCTGCGCCGGTTGCCACGGGCTGCTGCGGAAGGGCGCGACGGGACCCAACATCGAGCCGAAACGCACCTCTGAACTCGGCGTGAAGGCGGTCGAGACGATCCTCACCAACGGCACTCCGGGCGGCATGCCGGCGTTCGGCAGCGAGAAGATTCTGTCGCCCGACGACGTCCGGCTCATGGCGTCGTACCTGCTCATGCCGGCGCCCGACCCGCCTGCGGTGTCGTTCGAGGAGGTCCGCGAGAGCTGGAAGCTGCTCGTGCCGGTCGCGCGCCGGCCCAGGGCTCCGGTTACGAAGCGTCAGTGGGACAACTACTTCGGGGTCATCCTGCGCGACGCCGGCAAGGTCGCCATCGTCGACGGCAATACCAAGGAGCTCGCGGGTGTCATCGACACAGGGTTTGCAGTGCACATCCTGCGGTCCTCGTCGACCGGCCGCTACTTCTACGCCGTCGGCCGCGACGGCCGCGTGTCGATGATCGACCTCTGGCCCGAGAAGCCCACGCTCGTCGCTCAGGTGAAAGGATGCGTCGACGCGCGGAGCATCGATGCCTCGAAGTACAAGGGGTACGAGGACAAGCTGCTCATCGAAGGGTGCTACTGGCCGCCGCAGTACGTTGTCTTCGACGGTCAGACGCTCGAGCCCAAGAAGATCGTGGACATCACGACACCGGCCTACGATACGGGCGAAGAGCTGAAAGAGGTCCGCGTGGCCTCCATCGTGCCCTCCCACCATGGGCCGCAGTGGGTGGTCAGCCTGAAGGAGTCCGGGCACGTGGCGCTCGTCGACTACTCGAAGCCCGATTTTCCAGTGACGAAAAAGATCGCAGCGGAGCGCTTCCTGCACGACGGCGGCTGGGACCGCACGAAGCAGTACTTCATGGTCGCCGCGAACATGCGTGATCAGATGGCGGTCATCGACGTGAAGAACGGCACCCTGGTCACGAAGTTCAAGACGGGCGTCAGGCCGCATCCGGGCCGCGGGGCCAACTGGGAGGATCCCGAGTACGGCTGGGTGAACGGCACCACCCACCTGGGCGAGGGCAAGCTCGTCATCTACGGCGCCGATCCGGTCGGGAAGCCGCAGCATGCCTGGAAGGTCGTGCGTGAGCTGCCGCTTACAGAGCCGGGAGGCCTTTTCATCAAGACGCATCCGAAGTCGCCATGGGTATGGCTCGACTCGCCGCTGTCGAACGATCCGAACGGCACGCGCCAGATCTGCATCTATTCGAAGAAGGAGGCGAAGATCGACCGGTGCTTCACCGCCTCCGAACGCGGGCGCGCGGTTCACTTCGAGTACAACAAGGCCGGCACCGAGGTCTGGGTGTCCGTCTGGGACAAAGAGGGCGAGCTCATCGTCTACGACGACAAGACGCTCAAGGAGAAGACCCGAATCAAGGGCGACTGGCTCGTCACGCCCACGGGCAAGTTCAACGTCTTCAACACGGCTGGCGACGTCTACTGACGGTGCGCCATGCTCGAGGTCACCGAGCTTGTCAATGTTGCGCTGGGGCGAGCCGCGCCTGAGGGAGTCGCGGCTCGCGCACCAGCGCGCTACGCGGCGCGCGTTCCGGCACCGCCCGTGGTCGTGTGGAACGTCTGCCGTCACTGCATCCTTCGGTGCCCGCACTGCTATGCCGCCGCCACGCCCACGCCTTCACCGTACGACCTGACGACGGCCGAGGCGAGACGGCTGATCGAGACTCTCGCACAGGCCGGCGTCCGCGTCCTGATCCTGAGCGGCGGCGAGCCGCTGCTTCGGCAAGATCTCGTCGAACTGGCCGCGCATGCGCGCGCGGTCGGTCTCCGGCCGATCCTGTCGACGAGCGGCGTCCTCCTCGACGGGCGCATGGCCGCCGCGCTCGCCGCCGCCGGCATCTCGTACGTCGGCATCAGCCTGGATGGCCTGGCGCCGTTCAACGACGCCTACCGCGGCATGAGTGGAGCGTTCGAGCGCGCCGCCCGCGGCCTGGCGTGCGCGAAGGCGGCCGGCATGTGCGTGGGCGTTCGGATGACGGTGACGCGCCTGAACGCCACTCACGTGGAGCCGCTCGTCGAATGGGCGGTCGCTAGAGACGTCGACCGGTTCTATCTGTCGCATCTCTTGTACTCCGGCCGCGGGCTCAAACTCGCCTGCGACGACCTTCACCCGGAGGAAAGCCGGGTGCTGCTCGGCTACGTGTTCGAGACAGCGGAGCGGCTGGTACGCGATGGGGCCTCTCTTCGCATCGTCACCGGCGGCAACGACTCGGACGGCCCCTACTTCCTCCGATGGGTCTGGTCGCGGTATGGCTGTAGCGCCGCCGAGCGCGTGGAGGCCGTTCTTCGGCGTCGCGGTGGCAACTCGGCGGGAGAGCGCATCCTTGCCATCGACCATCGCGGCCATGTGCATCCCGATCAGTTCTTCACGACGCGCGTTCTCGGCGATGTCCGGCTCCAGCCGTTCGCCGAGATCCTCGCGCATCCGCTCCGCGAGGCGCTGCGCAATCGCGAGAAGCTCCTGGAGGGGCGGTGTGGGTCGTGCGCGTACAAGTCCCTTTGCCGTGGATCTCATCGGGAGCGCGCCCTGGCCCGGTACGGAGCACTCTGGGCGCCTGACCCGGCCTGCGTGATGACCGAGTGGGAAATCGGCGTCCCGCCCGAGGAATGTGCGGTCGAAGCGGCCGAAGCCGAAGCACGGGAGGCCGTCGTATGAGCGTGAGACTTGCTGGCGCGGCGCTGCTCGCGGCGTCCATCGGCTGCCTTGCGGGCGCGGGGGTCACGGCGGACTCGAGCGGATCGGGCGGCATCGGCTCGCGCGTCTTCGTGGTCGAACGGAACTCCGCCAGCCTCGCCGTCTACGACCTCGCGGAGCGTCGCGTGGTGGGGCGGATCGAGGGCCTCGGAAACCTGCAGCACGCGCTGATGACCTTCTCGCGCTGGCTCGATTACGGCTACATCGCCACCCGGAGCGGCAAGCTCACGCGCATCGACTTGCAGTCGCTCGAACGCGCGGGCGAGGTGCAGACGTCGAAGAGCTCCATCGACATAGCGATCAGCCAGGACGGGCGTTTCGTGGCGACGGCTGAATATGCGCCGGGCGGCGTCACGATCCTGGACGCCCGCACGCTCGGCGTCGTCCGGCGCATTCCCGGAGAGTTCGAGAGAAACGGCCGGCGGCTCCCCTCTCGCGTCACCGGCATCGTCGATGCGCCGGGCAACCGCTTCGTCTGCGTGCTCATCGAGGGAGCCGAGATCTGGGTGATCGATGCGTCGGGCCCGGAGCCCGTCCTGGAGCGCCGGATTCCAACGGCCGCCGCAGAGCCCTACGACGCGATGATCACGCCCGACGGCCGCTTCTATGTCGTCGGGCACCTCGACTCGGCCGACGTGACGGTGCTCGATCTGGACGCCCCCGTCCCGTCGCCGCGCATCATCTCGCTGCGCGAGCCCGGCGCCGAGGTCGACCGGACCGCGCCGAAGAAGCTGCCGCACCTCGCCTCCTGGGCGGTGGCCCAGGGCTCCGTTTTCGTGCCACTCGTCGGCGAGAAGCGCCTGGCCGTACTCGATCGCTACACGTGGAAGTTCAAGCGCTCGATCGAGCTGCGAGGCCACCCTGTCTACGCCGTGCGGGCTCCTGGCGAGCGCCATGTGTGGGTGACGTTCTCGGGTGAAGCGGACGACGCATTCGTACAGGTGGTGGATGTCGAGTCGCTCGAGGTGGTCCACACGTTCCGCGTCGGCGCGCGGATCTATCACGTCGAGTTCACGCCGCGCGGGAGCCACGCGCTCATCACGGCCAACGCAGAAGACAAGCTCCTCCTCGTGAATGCGCGCACCTACGCCATCGAGGACAGCGAAACGTTGCGTTCCCCGTCCGGTGTCTTCGGTCTGTGGCGGGCGTTCACAATCGGACTGTGACGACATGTCGGTGAAGCTGCCGCCGCAGGACGAGAACGCGCTGGCGATAGCCGTCCAGGACGGCGTTCCCCTGTGCGCACACCCCTTCGACGAGCTGGGTCGGCGTCTCGAACTCCAGTCGAGCGACGTGCTGGGACAGCTTCGTACGTGGAGCGCGGAAGGCAAGCTCCGGGAGATCTCGGCCGTCCTCGAAGGGAGCCTGCTCGGGTACGAAAGCGCATTGTGCGCGGCAGCCGTACCCGAGCAGGATCTTCTCCGCGTCATCGACGTCGTCAACGCCCATCCGACGGTGACGCACAACTACCTGCGCGACCACCCGTACAACCTCTGGTTCACGATTGCCGTGCCGCAGGCGATGGGGCTCGACGAGACCCTCGCACGGCTCGAGCGCAGCGCCGACGCGCGCTTCTTTCCGGCTCGGCGGACGCGAACGTACAAGGTGGGCGTCAACTTCGACCTTCTGGCCGGCGAGAACTCGACGACGGCGCAGGACCTGCCGGACCTGGCGCCGCTCGATCTCTCGGCCCGTCAGGAACGCTTCTTCCGCGCGCTGCAGACTCCTCTTCCACTGGCCGAACGACCCTTTGCGGCGCTCGCGGACCTTGCGGAATGCCGGGAGGAGGAGCTGCTCGAGTTCGCTCGCTGGCACCTGGGCGGCGCCATCCGGCGGTATGTGGCGACCTTCCGCCAGCGGCGTCTCGGGGTGCGCGGCAACGCCATGGTCGTGTGGAACGTGTCCGGGTCCGGCGAGGCGCTCGACGAAGCCGGGCGCCGACTGGCACGGGCGCCGCAGGTGAGCCACTGTTACGCTCGCGAGAGCCTTCCGGGCTTTCCGTACACGCTCTACAGCATGGTCCATGGTCCCGACGATGCGAGCTGTCGGGATCTGGTGGTTCGGCTGGCGTCGATCGTGGGCACCGACGACTACGCGGTGCTGGTGACGAAGCGCGAGCTCAAGAAATGTCGCCTTCGTTATTTCTTGTCCGAACTGGAGCGCTGGTGGGTACACGACCACGAGCATCTGATGGCGTGACGGGCATCACGCATCGTCGGCTCGCTGATGGGGTCTGCGTCCTGTCGGCGTATCGGCGCGACAAGCACGAGACGTCGCGGGGAAACGGCAACGGTCGCCTTCTGCCGTGGCGAGTGCGACCGGCCTCCCGGGTGGCACTTTCGCACGCGATGTCGTGTGCACCCCCAACGGCGCACGACACCCCACGGCAATTGAACCCAGGCACTTCAGCTCTCGCCTTCTTCGGGGTGGTCGCCGCGGTCAGTCTCTGGGCTGTGCTCGTCATACTACTCTGACACCCTGGCGCACGACTCAGTAGAACCCGTTTCATAACGTGCCGCCCGCCGCGGCGAGAGGTGGCATGTCCTCCGTCAAAGGCACCCCACGGCGCACGCGTGCGCCGTGGGGACCCCGCTCGAAGGTTCCGCTCGTCATGCATCCAGCTGCACCCGAGCGTCAGGCCTCGCTGCGCACTTACGCCTCCCACGGTTTGCCTCCGGACATACCACCTCTCGCCGCGTCGCTTCGGCATGAGACGTGATGCCTCCGAAGCAAACTGTAGTCAGCGTAAGTGCGCAGCGAGGCACGTTGTTCGCGAGTGGCCGGATGGGAATCGAGCGGAGCCGCGGGCCTTCCAGTGCCGACCAGTCGTGCATCACATATGGAGACGTGCGATCCGCGCCGATGCCAATAGACCCACAGGGCGGCCCAGCTCATGGTTGACTGAATCGCGATCTTGATGGGACCATCAAATTGGATGCACATTTGGTGAGGGCCACCATGCTCGACATTGCCAACGACATTCGGTCCCTGAGCGACTTCAAGCGTCATACGTCGGAGCTGCTGGAACGTCTGAAGA
>JACPTI010000067.1 GCA_016192845.1 Acidobacteriota bacterium | reverse complement strand
TCTACTCCATAAGACAGTAGGCAGCACTTTCGGCTCAACGTCATTTTTTCGAAGGCTGTTATGCAGGGATGTCCGTTGTGCGGCGAACCGGCTGCGGCCCGCTTAAGTGCTGGTGGCGGTTCGGACGTGACCGAAATCACGTGCGCCAGCTGTGGCACCTACAAGGTCAGTTACGAGGCCGAGATGTCCCTTCGGGGATCTGACTGGGCTGCAAGGCGATACTTGCTGTCCGCGATGACACGCCGCGCGTCGGACGCGGCGCAACCGCTCAAACTTCTGACATCGAACATCAAGGATTATGCCGGTAACGCGACGGCACCGAAGACACCTTTCGAAGTAATCGACAACTTATTGGTTCTTATCCATGCTCGGTTGGATACGGTGGCCGATTCAGCCACCGTCACTGGTCACGACTATCCGCTGTTGGTGCTTCGATCTGTTGAGGAGCTGCGCGGGTTTCTGCGCAAACTGCAAAACATCCATTACGCTGATGTCCAAGAGGCAGCTGGGAAGGATGGCGCCGTCTCTCGGATGTACTGAGGACAGGTCGGCGAACGAATCGGGCGTTCGTCGCTATGTCCTTCTCCGATGAACTTGAGCCAGCTTGGCAGAATGGCATTCGACCAGCATTGGAGGAAACCGGCTACCAGCCTATCCGGATCGACAAAGTCGAGCACAACGAGAAGATCTGCGATCGAATCCTCGCGGAGATAAGGCGTAGTGGAATCGTCGTGGCTGACTTCACGGGAAACAGAGGCGGCGTCTACTTTGAGGCTGGGTTCGCAATGGGTCTCGGGCTTCCTGTAATTTGGTCTGTTCGCAACGATGAGCTTGGGAAGGTTCACTTCGACACTCGCCAGTACAACCACATCACGTGGACAGACCCCGAGGAATTGAGGAAAAAGCTTGCGAACAGAATCGGTGCAATACTCGGTCGCGGTGCGGATGTTGCCTAACACCGACTCGACCCGACGGCGTGGGCCTCGCACGCCGCGGATCAGTGCTAGCCGTTAGCCGCGGTGAGTGACCCTAGGTTCTCCGCTGTTTCGTATCAGGGTCGCCACAATTCGGACGAGTTCGTCGCTTTCTGCGATGACCGGGTCGTGTTCCTGGTCGAGCAGGTCGCAATGCCGAAGGACGCGAAGTCGGAATCGTGCCTCTTTCAGCTCCCGAAGCGTGATTCGCCGCTTGGCGAGGATATCCCGGTTTGCCGCGTGCGGCGCCGGGGCGCCGAACGGCTCGGCGGGCAAAGGGGCGCCGCGGCGACGGGCAGCTCGCGCCGCGTCGCCTTCGAGCCACGCCGACACGCGGCAGGGGCGAAAACGCGAGGCGGCGCGGGGAATGCGCGAGGTTGAGCGCCGCCACGAATCGCACCTGGTTGTGGCGCGCGTGCGAGACGGCGTTCGCCCGTGGGCGAACGCGTAGGGCGCGACCCGAGCGTCACGCGGTCGGGGGTGCCGCCGCAGCGTTTTCCGGCGGGGCGAGCGGCGACGCGACGCGAGCTGCACGACGCCGCTTGTCTACCGAGCGCCTGAGCACTTGAAGAATCAGCAGTAAGGAGAGGCATGCGTACGCATCATGCATGCCGCCGCGCCGGGGGAAGGTCTTGGGAGTTGGGAGTTGGCGGATTGGGAGTTATCGCTACTCGATCCGAATGAGATCCACGTCGAAGACGAGCATGCCGCGCGGGGCGCCGGGCTCGCCCTTGTAGGCGAGATTCTGCGGAATCCAGAAGCGCGTGCGCTCACCCTCGACCATGAGCTGGAGCCCCTCGGTCCATCCGCGGATCACGTTGTCGAGGCTCAGCGTCACCGGCATGCCCTTCGCCACGGAGCTGTCGAACATCTTGCCGTCGGTCGTCCACCCCGTGTAGTGCACGGTGACGCGCGAGAACTGTGACGGTCGGCGCGCGCCGGTCCCCGCTTTCAGCACCTTGTATGCGAGCCCCGATGGCGTGCGCTTCGCGTCGTCGGGCGGCCCGGCGACGTCCGGCGGCGGCACGTTCGGCGCGCGCCGCGTGTCGAGCAGCTCGATGTCGAACACCACCATCCCTCGCGGCCGGCCCGCCTGCCCGCGGTACGCCAGCTCCTCCGGGAGCCAGCAGCGGCGGGTCTCGCCGACCTCCATCAGCTGGACGCACTCGCGCCATCCGGTCATCACGCGGTTCAGCGGAAACATCGACGGCGTGCCGCGCGCGTGCGAGCTGTCGAACATCTTGCCGTCCGGCGTCCAGCCCGTGTAGTGGACCGTGACCACGTCGGTCGGCGTCGGCCGCTCCCCGCTCGTCGCGGGTGTGACGACCTTCGACGCCAGGCCGGACGCGCTCTTGACGGCGTCGCCGGGCGGCGCGGCCACGTCAGGGGGCGCCGGCGGGACGCTGCCAGGGGTCTGCGCGGCCGCATTCACAACTCCCAACGCGGGGCCCCCACGGCGCACACCTCCACCCCATCGCGCAGGCATGCGCGATGGGGACCCCGAGCTTGCGCCGTGGGGTGCGAGCGCCCAACTCCCAACACCCAATTCGGCGAACTTGGGAGTTGGGAGTTGGAAATTGGAAGTTGACAAGGCTACAGTCAGCAGGGTGATGGTCGTCAGAAGTCGTTGCATCATCAGCTCACCAGCAGCAGATTGGCCGGATCTTCGATCAGGTCCGTGATCGTGACCAGGAACTGGACCGCCTCACGGCCGTCGACGATGCGGTGATCATACGTGAGCGCGACGTACATCATGGGCCTGATCACCACCTGGCCGTTCAGCGGCACCGCGCGGTCCTGGACCTTGTGCAGCCCGAGGATGCCGACCTGCGGCGGGTTGAGGATGGGCGTGCTCAGGAGCGAGCCGAAGACGCCGCCGTTGGTGATCGTGAACGTCCCGCCCATCAGGTCCTCGAGCGTCAGCTGACCGCTCGACGCGCGTGCGGCGAAATCGCGGATCCCCAGCTCGAGCTGCGCAAACGACATCCGGTCGGCGTCGCGCAGCACCGGCACCACGAGCCCGCCCTCGGCGCCGACGGCGATGCCGATGTCGTAGTAGTACTTGAGGACGATCTCGTCGCCCTGGATTTCGGCGTTGAGCTGCGGGAACGCCCGCAGGGCGGCAACGGACGCCTTGACGAAGAACGACGTACTCGGATTTGGCGCGTGTACGGCAGGTTTGCCTCCGTCAATTCAATACACAGCGCTTCCTCGTACGTGGACTCAAATAATCCGGGTCCGAGATGGCGATGGACCTCGATGGCGCAACCAATGATCGTGTGCGTGAGTGGGTCGTGTTCGTACATAGTTAATCCTCGGTGCCTCGGTGCCTCGGTGTTCCGTGATCAGTAGCGACTGCTGAACTCCATGAGGACCCTCCTCTTCACCTCATCAGGGATCAACGGAAACGTCCCGAGGACGTGCTCGAAGTCAGCCTCGCTCAGCCGGTACAGCCGCGCGGCGATCGCCTGCAGTTCCGCGTACTCAGGCATCGTCTCGAGCGGAGCGGTAGCGTCCGTGAGGATCCTCGAAAGCGACGCCAGTCGTGCGAAAGCGGGATCGTGCGGAGCGACGACAGGCACCGGCAGCCGGGAGACGAGCGAGGCGGTCACGTGCGTGTTCACGCGCAGCCGCACGAGGTAGTTGGCCACAAAGCTGTTGAAGAGCGCGCAGAGCACGTGCTGGGCGTCCGTAGAGAGCCGCGTCTTCAGACAGAACAGCGTGTGCGTGGTGACCGCGCGTGCGGGAACGACCGCGGCAATCAGCGTGAGGCGATTCGTCGCGCTCGCAACGTCCCGGTACGCGAGGCGCGCCCTGCCGCCGGCGTGTCTGGCGCCGGCTGACGCCGCCAGCTCGTACCGGCAGCTGTCAACCGCCACGCGGAACGGCTCGAGCTGTTTTCCCTCGAGCACCGGACGGGCGCCGGCGCGTCCGCTGAACGGTCTGAACAGCCCCCGATCGTCGCTCGCGTTGAGCTCGCGCCCGAACCGCACCTGCCAGCCGGGGGGGGCACCGAGCCAGGGACAATGGGCGCTGATGTGTTCGAGTATGCGAAGGTCGCGCTCGGTGGCGATTTCCGGCAGGCCGAGATCGTCGCTGCCCGAGAGACGTGCGAGGAACGCCCGCGTGATGAGAAGCGGCCGACGGTCCGCCTCCAGATCATCGACGCCTGACATGCCGAAGCGGCACGCCGTTGCGCTCGTCGGCCGGCCGGCCGTGCACGTCAGCAGCACGAACCGCAGGCTTCGGTGGATGGGAAACAGGCCGGCGCGGTTGTCGAGGCCGAAGACGCCATCGACGTCCGCATGGTCGAACAGGTGCCGCCGCAGCGGCGCCGCGCCCGCGTCGGTCGCAATGCCCGACGGCAGCACGAGACCGATACGTCCGCCGGCGCGGGTCAACTGCAGAGCCCGCTCGACGAACAGCTGGTAGCGGTTGATGTGTGCGCGCGCCTCCACGCGGTAGACGCCGGCTTCCCGGGCGAACTCCACCAGCCGGCGCGCGTCGCGTTTTCGCTCGGCGCGGACGGGGGCGTCGCCGCTGTCACCCCGCAGCATGTCCCACGGCGGGTTGCCGACGACCGCGTCGAATCCCGGCGCCGCCAGCGGCTCGCCGCGATCGTCGGCGAACACCTCCGGAAACGTCAGCGGCCAGTGGAGAAAGCGGTGGCGCGCCGCCAGCACCGCCGCGTGCGCCAGCAGTCGCGACGCCGCGGCGGCTGGGAGGGCGTCGCGATCGTGCAGGACGCGATCGCAGAGCGCGCCGAAGACGCCCGGCTCGGGCGGGGCACCGTCCTCCCAGAACCATCCGGCGCACCAGAGGTCGAGGACCCGGGACCAGCGCTCCAGCGTTGAACCCGGCGCGCGCAGCGCGGCGAGCGTCTTTTCCTTCGCGCTGACGGTTGCCGGCGAATCGTCCGGCTCGACCGCAAGCCGGAGGCGCGTGCGGACGGCATGCTCGAGCGCGCCGGACGTGTCGAGGTCGGCGAAGAGCGGCAACGGGCCGAGGCGGCGCTGCGTTCTCGGTCCGCGCGTCGGCTGCCGCAGGATGTCGGCCATGGTGGCGCCCACGAGGCTGTTTCCGGCGGCGAGGTGATGGTCGAGGAACGTGAGCGGCCGGTCGGCGGCGAGCGTTGCCAGCCACAGCGACAGCCGTGCAAGCTGGACGGCCATCGGGTTGATGTCCACGCCGAACAGGCATCGCTGCGCGATCTCGCGGCGCAGCGCCGCGCGGTCGGCCGCCGTGACGTCGTCCTGATGCCACGTCCCCTCGCGAATCAGGCTCGCCTCGGCCGCCGTGGCGAGATAACGGCAGGCGGCCACCAGGAACGCGCCGCTCCCCATTGCGGGATCGAGAACGCGCAACCGGAGGATCTCGTCGGCCGTCCGGCCGCGCACGAGCGGCTCGAGCGTCCGCCCCACCAGGAAGGCGGTGACCGGCCGCGGCGTATAGAACGTGCCGCTCGATCGCCGCCCGTCGCGCGTCCGGGTCAGGCCGGCGTCCGTGCCGGCGTCGATCGGCTCGTACTCGAGCACGCGCTCGTACACGGCGCCGAGCTGCTCGACGTCGAGATCGCCGTAGCGAATCCGCGCCCGCTCGCCTCCCGGGCCTCTGGTCGTGGCCAGCCGGACGATGGCGTCGCTCATGACCTCGTCGCCGATCCTTGTCTCGTCGAACGCCGTCGAGTGCACCGGTGAGAAGAGCCGGCCGTTGAACGGGGTGACGGTGAGCTCGCCGGCCCTGCATCCCGCATGGGCGAGCCGGGAGATGGCGAGGATCGCCTCCCAGACGCCGCGGGACCGGCGCCCGGTCAGCAGCGACGAGACAAGCGCGTCGATGGTGTAGCGCTCGCGATAGACCGGATGCCAGATGGGCACGAGGCCGCGCGCCTCGGCGAACAGGAGGAAGAGGACGCGGTACACCACCGTGAGCGACTGCTCGAAGAGCGCCTCGGGCGCGCGCCGCGAGCGGGTCGCGAGCGCGCGGAACAGGGCCGTAAGCGCCTCGAGCACGCCGGTGCCGAGCGACCTGCACACGGCAACGCCGTGCCTCGCCGACAGCTCCGCCGCGCGATCGAGGAGAGGCGGGCGCGCCGCCATCGCCTCCGCACGCGCGAGCGTCCACAGAACCGTGCGGAGCCCGTCGTCGTGTGCCAGCAGCGCCAGGTCGAACTCGAGATGACGGCGGCTCCACGTGTGCTGCGCGTCGACCAGGCGCAGGGCGGCGCCGTTCGAGCACAGGCACCAGCGCGCGTCGGCGCTGATGCCGTCGAGCACGGCGTCGCGCCACGCCTGACCGAGCGGGACATTCCACGCCAACACGACCACCGGTATGGCCGCCGTCGGCGATGCCGCCGCCTCGACGATCGTCTCAGCGCCGCGGTCGACGCGTCGTCCGATCTCGAAGCCGAGAATGCGGAGCAGGGGGATGAGGGCGACGTCGGCAATCGCGCGGACGCTCGAGGCAGGCCCGAGCGATGCGGCGCACCGATCCGACCAGCGGTCGAGCGCCCGGACGGCCGCGGCGGGCGGTGGTGTCGCCCAGGGCAGCGCCCGCAGTTCGGATTCCGCGAAGCTCGCACTGATCAGGCGCCCGCGCAGGCCGACCACGATGTCACTCGAGCGCCACGGCCCAAATCAGCTCGCAGGCGTCGGCGCGAAGCTGTTCGCATGCGCACAGGTCGGCGAGGCGATCCTCCGCGTCCGAGAGCGCCCGATCGAGCAGCACGGCCTGCGCCTCGGCAAGCCGCTCGTGGCGCCGGTCGAACAACCCGCGCTGCGCCAGCGCCGCAGAGAGCCGCGCGTGACGGCCCCGCAACGCGTCCATGACGGCGCGCTCCCGGTTCTGCCACCGCCGCAGCGCCGGGCGCAGCGTGGATTGCAGTGCCTCGAGGCATCCATCCTGGACGTGCAGCAACGCGCGTTGCACGGCGGGGTGGCAGGCGTTCAAAGCCGCCCGCGCGCGCTCCGGCCGGCCGCGCACGCCTGGCATGTCGGCCGTCAGCGGCAGCAGTGACTCCCAGACCAGGTCGTCCGAGCGGTTGACGAAAGCGAGCCTGAACAGCCACACGCCGCGTGGCGTCGCCGTGCGCCGGCCTCGGCTGCGCACTCGCGCGATCACCGGCCGGATGGGTCTCTCGAGGCGTTCGGAGTCGACGGCGAGCGCCCGGGCCTGTCGAATCCACAACGCTTCCTGCTGCGCCTCCCGCCGGAGGTCCATCGCCACGACGCCAGGCGGCACGGCCGGCGGCTGCTGCATGGGCTCAGGCACCGGCCGGTGCGTCAGCGCCGCCTCGGCGACCTGCCGTTCGTCCGGCATGGCGGCGAGAAGGCTCAGGGTGCCGTGCGACCGGTGGAGGCGGCGCACGAGCCGCGCGAGCGTCGCTTCCTCGCAGGTGCCCGCCGCTACGAGATGCACCACGTGAACGCGACGAGCCTGGCCGATGCGGTCGACGCGCCCGGCGCGCTGCTCCAGCCGCAGGGGGGTCCACGGGAGCTCGAGGTTGATCACGAGCCGGCACCGCTGATGCAGATTCAGCCCCTCGCTTCCGGTATCGGTCGCGAGCAGGATGCGGGCCTTGCCGGCGGCAAACCGGTGCAGCGCGTCGGATCGCTCGCGCGGCGTCAGGCCGCCGTGCAGTTCGGCGACGAGGTCGTGGCCGATCGCGGCCGCGAGCTGCCGCAGCGTGTCGCGGTACTCGGTAAACACGATGGCCGGCTCGTCAACGCGCGAGAGCAGCCGGTGGAGCGCGGCGATCTTGCTTTCCTGCTGCGCGGCGGCACGCGCGAGCCGCAGAAGCGTCTCGAGACGGCGGCGCTCGTCGCCGACGTCGTGCAGGCCCGGCAGCGCGAGCAGCGCCTCGGGCTGGTCGTCGTCAGCGCCACTGTCGGCGTACGGCAGTGCCGGCTGAGTATGGTCGGGCACTCCAGCGCCGGTCAGGAGCGCGAGCCGGCGTTCCACCGACCGCGCAAGCGATCCGGCGCTGCTGCACGCACGGCGCGCGAGCACCGAGGCGACGAGCTTGGCGCCGCCCGCGGCTTCGGTCCAGACCAGCCGCGCGTACGCCATCAGCGCCTCATGCATGGCGCGCTCGTCGGCTGTCGGCCGCACGCGGATGAGCGGAGCGCGGCGCGAGCCGGCCATCCCCAGTTCTCCACGGGTGCGCCGGAAGAGAATCAGCCGCTCGGCGCCATCTGGATTGCCGAGGCCGCACAGCCGCGCGAAGGCGGCGTCATCGCCCGAATGCGGGGTGGCGGTCAGCAGCGCGAGCGCGCGCGCGCGGTCGGCGAGCATCGCGGCGGCGGCCGCGCGGTCGGATCGGCCCGTCAGGTTGTGCGCTTCGTCGAAGACGAGGACATCCCACGTGAGCGTTTCGAGCGCCCGGAGGACTTCGGGCCGCTTGACGTAGTCGATCGATGTGATCACCGCGCGCGGCACGCCCCATGGGTTCACGTCTGCCGGCAACTGCGCCGCAAGGCGGGCGATGCCGGCGCTGTCGAGGATCGCGGCGTCCACCCCGAAACGGCCGCGCAACTCCTCCCGCCACTGATCGCGCAGGCCGGCCGGCGCCACGACGAGGGCTCTTGCGTCGGGACGACGGGCGAGCGTCTCGGCGATCATCAGGCCTGCCTGGATCGTCTTCCCGAGTCCTACGGCGTCGGCGAGCAGGAACCGGCACCCGTCGCCGCGTGTAAGGGCCAGCGCCGGCTCGAGCTGAAACGGCAGCACGTCCAGGCTGGCGCGCGCGGCCGTGCGCAGTGACGACCAGCCCGGGCACGCCTCCGCGAGCGTCTGGCGCGCGATGTACCGCCACCTGGTCGGCCGGACGAGGCGCGGCGCCGGAGAGGACGGAAGGCGATCGACCGGCTCGTACGGCAGCAGGAACCGCGCCCGCACGTTCCGGTTGCTCCCGTCGCACCCCGCCGCTTCCACGAGGGCGGCGCCGCCGTAGCCCACGTGACCGACGATCCGCCACCGTTCACTGCGGATGCGTACCACGTCGCCGCATCGAAGCGCGGTCGGCATGCACCGGCCGTTTGCATGAGGCATTCCCGGCGGGAAACGGCCGGAATATCGGGGGTTTCCCGGAGGTGTGTGCGAAAACTGCCACCTACTGGCGGGTGCGACGAGGCAATTTCTGCAGACCCCGGTGTCAGCCGGTAGCTGGTAGCCGGTAGCCAGTAGCAGGTTCTGGGTTCGCGGCTTGCGGCCCCGGCTACTACCAGCTGCCAGCTACCCGCTACTCGCGCAGGCGGGCGACCGTCGCGCCGAGGTGTGCGTCCGGCGCGTCCCAGAACGCCTCGACGAGCGGATGACGGTCGAGTACCTGCTGGACGATGCCGCGCTGGATTCCCTTGCCGCGGCCGTGGATCAGGCGAATCTCGCGGAGGCCCGCTTCATGGGCGGCCGTGACGTACTCCTCCACCACGGACTTGACGTCGCGCGGGGCGAACGCGTGGAGGTCGAGCGTCCCTTCGATGGGGATCTGGTGGGTCATTTGCCACTCAACCCCCAACTCCCAAATTTCCAACTCCCAAATACCCCAAATGCCAGAGGCAGCGTTACTTGGGAGTTGGGAGTTGGGACTTGGGCGTTTCCCCGTCGTACGACGCCGTCACGACGGTCTTGATGCCGCCGCGGACGGCGAAGTCACCCACCACGGTCATCCGCCGCGGCTGGCACGCCGCCACGAGGTCGTCGAGGATCTGGTTGGTGACCGCCTCGTAGAAGATGCCGCGGTTGCGGAACTCGATCATGTAGTACTTCAACGACTTCAGCTCGATGCAGCGATCGCCCGGGACGTAGGTGATGCGGATCTCGCCGAAGTCGGGGAGTCCGGTCTTGGGGCAAACAGAGGTGAACTCGGGGCAGGAGATCGCAATTTCGAAATCGCGGCCAGGACGAGGATTCGGAAATGTCTCGATCGCGCCGCCGCTTGACATGACAAAAAAATTCTAGCACTTTGGCTGGAAATCGCCGGTGTGCGTCGTGTGTTTCGTTGACACTCCCGGACGCGCGCGATAGCATTACGGGCGTTTTGCCGCAAGTTTCCGCCGCAGTGTGACAGCGCGCCAGAGCTGCGGAGCGGCCGAGAGTCGGCGCGCATCAGCAAGGGGGACGTGATGGCTGAGGCCCGGAGAATGGGCAAATCCGAACTCTTCTCGCATTTCGCCGATCGCTTCGAGGTGAAGCGCACTCAGGCGCGCGAGTTCTTCGACGAGCTGACCAATCTCGCCGAGAAGGAGCTCAAGCGCGCCGGCGAGTTCGTGCTCCCCGGCATGGTGAAGCTCGTGGTGCAGAAGCGTAAGGCGCGCATGGGGCGCAACCCGGCGACCGGTGAGGCCATCAAGATTCCGGCCAAGACCGTGGTCAAGGCCCGCATCGCCAAGCAGCTCAAGGACACGGTTCTGCCGAAGAAGTAGCCCCGAATCCGGGGCTCGGACGCCGCGCTTCCCCAACCCGGCGCACGGCGCCGGGTTTGCTTTTTCAGACGGCGGCCAGACGCGAGGGGCGCGCCTCGGTGAGCGGGAACCGGAGCGTGAACGTGCTCCCGACGCCGACCTCGCTGGTGACGGCGATCGTGCCGTCCAGCTGCTCGACGGTCTTCTTGGCAATCGCGAGGCCGAGCCCGAGACCGCGCCGCTTCGTGGTGACGAAATCCTCGAAGATGGTCGCGAGACGCTCCTTTGGAATTCCATAGCCCGTGTCCGCCACTTCGATGATCGCGTGGCCCTCCGTGCGCGAGGTGCGGACGACGACCTGACCGCGCGGTGGCGGAGGCGTGGCCTGCAGTGCGTTCATGATCAGGTTGCGGTACACGCGATTCAGGGCGTACAGGTCGCCCTCGATGTAGAGGGGACCGAACACGAACTCCGTTTCGATCCGCAAACCGCCCCGTTCCGCCGTCGGCTGCATCGATTCGATCAGCTCGGCGAGCCCCTTGTTGACGTCGATCGGGAACCGCTGGATCGGGGTCGGCCGCGCCACGTTGCGCAGGTCGTCGAGCACGCGCTTGACTTGCACCAGCTCGCGCTCGATCGTCCGCTTGAACGTCTCGCGGTATTCGGGGTCGTCGAACATCTTCACAATCAGCTTGCAGCTGTTGCCGATGTTCTGGATCGGGTGCGAGAGGTCGTGGACGAGGCCGATCGAGATCCGGCCGAACAGCGCCTGACGCTCCTTCTTGCGGACGTCCTCCTGCAGCTCCACGAGCTTGTCGGCCATGTTGTTGAAGGCAAGGGCGAGCTGCCCGATCTCGTCCCTGGACGCGACGTCCACGCGCTGGTCGAGCTTGCCTTCGGCGAGGGCCCTGGTGCCGCGCGTCAGCGCCAGGATTGGATCGATGAAGCGGGACCCCCAGACGTAGCCGATACCGAGCATCACCATCAAGGCGGCGGCAATGGCGATTCCGAGCTGCCACTGCAGCCGGATGGGAATCGCGAACGCCTCCGCCTGGGGCTGCTCGACGACCACGGTCCACCCCAGTGGCCCGACGTGGGCCGCGACGCCGAGCACGGGACCCCGCTCGTCCGCGTACAGCTCGGACGCGACCGCGTCGGGCGCCGCCGAGATGCCCGCCACGAGCGGGTGCGC
>JACPTI010000066.1:7345-63628 GCA_016192845.1 Acidobacteriota bacterium | reverse complement strand
TTGGTCGGGGCGACTGGATTTGAACCAGCGACCCCTCGGTCCCGAACCGAGTGCTCTACCAGGCTGAGCCACGCCCCGACGAACAGCTCAGTCTACCGTACTTCCAGCGGACTCACGAGCGGCAGCCCCTCAACGTAGCGCAACGCCTCGTGCGCCGTCATGTCGGGCTCAAGCGGCGTGATCGAGACGTAGCCGTCGCGCACGGCCTGATAGTCGGACCGGTCGTGCGGCTCCCACTCGTTCTCCCCTTCCTCGATCCAGTGGTAGGCGCGGTGCCGCGGGTCGACGCGCCGGCTCACCACCGTCACGTGATTGCGGCGCGCCTGGACGGTGGCGCGGAATCCCCGATGCGGTCCGAACGGCACGTTGATGTTGAGCAGCGTGAACCGCGGCATCCCGCGATCGAGCACCGCTTCGGCAATTGTCGCGGCCACGCGCGCCGCAGGGCCGAACTCGAACTGGTTGTCCTTGTTCTGCGTCGAGATCGCCAGGCTCGGAATCCCCAGCAGCGCGCCTTCCAGCGCGCCCGCCACCGTGCCGGAGTAGGTGACGTCGTCGCCGAGATTCCATCCCTTGTTGATCCCGGACACGATGAGGTCCGGCCTGCCGTGCAGCACGTGTGCGATCGCCACGTTGACGCAGTCGGTGGGCGTGCCGTCGACGGTGTACACGGACGGCCGGAGCCGCTCGAGCCGCAGCGGATGCCGAAGCGTCAACGCATGCCCGATCGCGCTTGCCTCCTGCACCGGCGCCACAATGGTGACCTCGCCGAGCGGCGCGAGCGCCTCGACCAGCGCGTGTATCCCCTCCGAGTGCACGCCATCGTCATTGGTGATCAGAATTCGGGACATTTGAACCTACCATCATAGCACCCCGCGAGGCGCCGACTCGCGCGAACATCAAGGCGATCGCGGCGGCGGCCGCCAGGCTGGCGCCGGCGCCGAACGCCACGGCGGCGCCAAAGCGCTCGTACAGGAAGCCGAACGTCACGCTGGCCGCCAGCGTGCCGACGCCAAGCGCCGCGTTGTAGAAGCCGAATGCTGCGCCGTGCCGATCGGGGGGCGTCAGATCGGCGATGAGTGCCTTCTCCGCGCCTTCGGTCAGCGCAAAGTAGACGCCGTAGATCAGAAACCAGCCGACGAGTGCCCCCGCGTCATCCGACGCGGCAAAGCCCAGATACACGACGGCGTAGACGAGCCAGCCGATGACGATGACCTGTTTGCGTCCGAGGCGATCCGACAGCGTTCCGCCCCACGTCGACAGCGACGCCTTCACAACGTGGAAGGCGGACCAGAGCACCGGAATGTATGTAGCGCTCCCCACCGCCTCGGAGACGCGCAGGAGCAGGAAGGCGTCCGCGGAATTGCCCAAGCTGAAGAGCAGCACGATCGCGAGAAACGTCCACAGCTGTCGGGGCATCGTTCCAGCGGGTCCGCGCGCCTCTTCGGCGGGTCCGCTCGACGTCTCTGACGCCGCGCCTCGCGGGACCCGCCCTCCGTACGGAGGGCGCGCACCGGGCGTCTCGGGTTCCGGCACGAGAAAGAGGAGCGCCACCGCCACGGTGCCCGGCACAATCGTGAGCGCGAAGACCAGACGGTATTCACCAGGCGCCAGGAGCAGCAAGGCCGAGGCGATGAGCGGTCCGACGATCGCACCCGCGTGATCCATCGCGCGGTGAAACCCGAACACACGGCCGCGATCGGCCGGCGAGGCGAAGCGCGCGAGCATCGCGTCGCGCGGCGCGCCGCGGATCCCTTTTCCGGTGCGATCCAGCGCGCGGACGAAGAGCACCTGCAGCCAGGTGCCGGTCAGCGCAATGAACGGACGCGCCGCCGATGACAGCAGGTATCCCGCGATGACGATGGGCCGGCGCCGGGTCCAGCGGTCGGACACGTACCCGGACAGCACCTTCAGCAGGCTGTTGACCGCCTCCGCCACGCCTTCGATGACGCCCAGCGAGAACGCGCCGGCGCCGAGCACCCGCGAGAGATACACGGGCAACAGTGGATAGATCATCTCGGTCGCGGCGTCGGTGAAGAGGCTCGACCAGCCGAGCAGCCGGACCGGGCGCGGAATCGAAGGCATCCGTTGACCGGTATCGTACGATGGATAGGAGATGCCTACCCTGGAACAGGTGCTGGCCGCCCGGACGCGCGAGGCGGCGCCGGAGCTCGTCGAGAGGATCGAGAGGGGCCGTTTGCGCTGTTACGCCTGTGGCCACCAGTGCCCGATTCCCGAAGGGGCGCACGGCGTCTGCAAGGTGCGCTACAACGAGGGCGGACGCCTGCACGTGCCCTGGGGGTACGTCGGCGGCGTGCAGTGCGACCCGGTTGAAAAGAAGCCGTTCTTTCACGCCTATCCGGGCGCGCTCGCCTACAGTTTTGGCATGCTCGGCTGCGACCTGCACTGCAGCTACTGCCAGAACTGGGTGACGTCCCAGGCGCTACGCGATCCGCAGGCGGTGGTGCCGCCGCGCGACGCCACGCCCGCCGCGCTCGTGCGCGACGCGCTCGATCAGGGCGCGAAGATTGTCGTCTCCACCTACAACGAGCCGCTCATCACCGCGGAGTGGGCGGTCGACATCTTCAAGGAGGCGCGGGCGCACGGGCTGATCACCGGGTTCGTCTCGAACGGCAACGGCACACTGCGCGTGCTCGAGTACCTCCGGCCGCATATCGATCTGTACAAGGTCGACCTCAAGAGCTTCGACGACAAGCACTATCGCGAGCTCGGCGGACGGCTGCAGCCGATTCTCGACACGATCGCGTGGCTGCACGACCACGACGTCTGGGTGGAAATCGTCACGCTGCTGGTGCCGGGCTTCAACGACGGCGAGGCGGAACTCCGCGGGCTCACCGAGTTCCTCGCCGGCGTGTCGGTCGACATCCCATGGCACGTGACGGCGTTTCACCAGGACTACAAGATGACGGACCCGCCCAACACCACGCCGGCGATGCTGCAGCGGGCCGCGCGGATCGGCCGGGAGGCGGGGCTTCGCTACGTGTATGCCGGGAACGCGCCCGGGCGGGTCGGCGACCTCGAGCACACGCGCTGCCACGCGTGCGGCGAGCGCGTCGTCACGCGATACGGCTACCTGATTCAGGACTATCGCCTCACGCCGGCCGGCGCGTGCCCGCACTGCGCGACGCCGATTCCGGGACGCTGGAGCGGGCGCTTCGAAGGCCAGCGCACGGCGTTTCCGTTCCTGCCTCACGACCGCACGCGGCTATCGGTTATCTGAAATAATTAGGCGAGTGATCCTCGACCAGTACCAGCGTCCGCTGCGCAACCTGCGGCTGTCGGTCACCGACCGCTGCAACCTGCGCTGCAGCTACTGCATGCCCGAGCCGGAGTACGTCTGGCTGCCGCGCGAGGACATCCTCCACTTCGAGGAGATGGAGCAGCTCGTCGACGTCTTCCTGGACCTCGGCGTCGACAAGGTCCGGCTCACCGGCGGCGAGCCGCTGCTCCGGCGCGACCTGCCGAAGCTGGTCGCGGCGCTGGCGGCGCGTCCCCGCATCCAGGATCTCGCGATGACGACCAACGGCGTGCTGCTCGCGCAGCAGGCCCGGGCGCTCGCCGACGCCGGGCTTCACCGCGTCACGATGAGCCTCGACACGCTGCGGCCGGATCGCTTCCGCGACCTCACGCGCACGGACGACCTGGAGAAGGTCCTCGCCGGGATCGCCGCAGCGGCGCCGCTCTTTCGGGGACTGAAAATCGACACGGTCGTGATCCGCGGCACCAATGACGACGAGCTTGCGGAGTTGATCGAGTTCGGCCGGCAGTACGGCGCGGAAGTGCGGTTCATCGAGTACATGGACGTCGGCGGCGCGACGCACTGGTCGATGGAGCGGGTCGTCTCCCGCGCCCAGATGCTCCAGGAGCTGTCCCGCCACTACGGCGCGATTACGCCGGTCGTCGAAGCCTCCTCCGCACCGGCGGATCGCTATCGGCTCCCTGACGGGACGACCTTCGGGATTATTTCCGCGACGACCGCGCCGTTCTGTCATGCCTGCGACCGCAGCCGACTCACGGCAGACGGATTCTGGTACCTGTGCCTCTATGCGCAGCGCGGCATCGACCTCCGCGGCGCGCTACGGGGCGGCGCCGGCGCCGATCAGATCGCCGGCCTGATCCGCGCCGCCTGGCGCGATCGGCGCGATCGCGGCGCCGAAGATCGGCTGGCGGCCCGCAACCGCGCCCCGCTCATTCCGGTCGACACGCTCCGCCGCGATCCGCACCTCGAGATGCACACCCGGGGCGGGTAGGCGATTCATGAAGTCACAAGTCACAAGTCACAAGTCACAAGTCACAAATCACACATGTGTTTGCCTTGTGATTTGTGCTTTGTGACTTGTGACTTGTGACTTGTGAGCCTGCCCCGGTTTCGTGGAGAGGTTAGCGCTTTCGGTCTTCTCCTCCAGGCATGACGAGGATGAGGCCCTGTGGAAGCTTGTGGAAACCGTTTTGTGGTTTCCGAGGAGCTGTGGGCGCGTTCTGTGCGTCCACAGCTCCGGCAGCTTCCACAGGGCGTCGCGGCACGCACGTGTTCGCTGATCCCGTTCGGCGGCGGTGGCAGGGTGTTCATCGCCGTCTGGCGGCGCCCCCCGTGAAGGTCGACCGTCTAGGATGCCCCAGGAACGACGATCGCCGGTCGCCGAAGGGTATACCCATCCCCCCTTTCATCGCGCATCCGCCTCACGGATCGGCACGGGCCCGCCGGCGCCATGCGTCGCGGCGCGCCGCTGTTCAAAGGCGAGCGGCGACTCGTAGGCGAGCGCCGAGTGGCGTAGCTGCGGGTTGTACCATCCTTCGATGAAGTCGAAGACGGCCAGCCGCGCCTCGGCGGGCGTGTGGAACGACGAGCGATCGAGGAGCTCGCACTCGAGGGTGGCGAAGAAACTCTCGCACAGCGCGTTGTCGTAGCAGTCCCCGACCGACCCCATCGACGGGCGAACGCCCGCCTCCCGACACCGCTGGCCAAACGCCAGCGCGGTGTACTGACAGCCCTGATCGGAGTGATGGATCACGGCGTGCGGCTGCCGCTGCCGCACGGCCATCTCCAACGCCGTGAGCACGAGCGCGGTCCGCAGATGCGTCTCCATGGCCCAGCCGACGATGCGCCGACTCCAGGCATCGAGCACCACGGCCAAGTACAGAAACCCGCCCCAGGTCGCGATGTAGGTGATGTCCGCCACCCAGAGCTGATTCGGCCCCGCCGCAGTGAACGCGCGCTCGACCAGATCGGGCGCCGGCCGCGCGTCCATCTGCCGAACGGTGGTCGTGATCCGCTTGCGTCGACTCACGCCCTGCAAGCCGGCCGCACGCATCAGCCGCGCCACCCGCTTGCGGCCCACACGCGTGCCCGTCGCGGCCAGCTCGGCATGGATGCGCGGCGCACCGTACGTCCCGCGTGACCGCGCGTGAATCCGGTGGATCTGATCAGTCAGGCGGGCATCGGCCGCGGCGCGGGCACTGTGCGCGCGGGTGAGCCACGCATAGTACCCGCTGGCGGAGACGTCCAGGACGCAGCACATGATGGCGATCGAATGGGCGGCCCGGTACGCCTTCATGCGTTCGAAGACCCGCGGGGAATCGAACCGGTCTCCCGTGCGACCCAGGCCGCGGCTTTTTTCAGGATCTCCCGCTCCTCACGGAGTGTGCGATTCTCGCGCCGCAGGCGCTGCAGCTCGGTTCGTTCCGCGGTGGTCACGCCATCGGTGCGACGGCCCTCATCGCGATCGGCCTTGCCGGACCCAGTTGCGAATGGCCTGCGCCGTCGGCTCACACTGCTGCGCGAGCGACTCCGGCGACCGCCCGTTCCGTACGAGCTCGACCATACGGCGCCGGAATTCCGCTGGATACGGGCGATGTGATTTCGGCATCGTGAACTCCTTTATCCCACATTTGGGATCGGTGTCCACGAAACCGGGTCAACTCCAAGTCACAAGTCACAAGTCACAAATCACAAATCGTTGTGACTTGGGCTTTATTGTGATTTGTGATTTGTGACTTGTGACTTGTGACTTGTGACTTGATCAGTGCACCAGCGGGGCGGCGTTCATCCGCAGCGTATCGAGGAACGCCTCGACGTACATCTTCGAGAACCGGCGCCGCTCCACTTCAGTCACCAGGAGCCGCGTGGCCGCTTCGGAATCGAGGGCCTCGCGGTACGGCCGGTGCGACGTCATCGCGTCGTACACGTCGACGATGCCCACGATTTGCGCCAGCACGGGGATCTCGTCGCCGCACAGCCCGTTCGGATAGCCGCTGCCGTCGAGCCGCTCGTGATGTGAGCGGACGATCGGGCGCACGTGCCGCAGCGACTGCAGCGGCGCGCAGAGCGAGTCGCCGATTTCGGTGTGCCGCTTCATCAGCGCGAATTCCGTGTCGGTCAGCGGCCCCGGCTTCAGCAGCACCGAATCCGGCACGCCGACCTTCCCGACGTCGTGCAGGTACCCGCCGCGATGGAGTGCATCCAGGTCGTCCGCGGGGAGACCGAGCGTGCGCCCGACCGTGACGGCATGTGTCGCCAGCCGCTCGCAGTGCCCTTTCATGGTCGGGTCGCGCGCCTCGATCGTCAGCGCGAGCGCCATGAACGCCGCCTCGGCGGAATCAAGGGCGTCGGTCAGGTGCTTCAGACGCGACAGCGACGCGACACGCGCGCGCAACTCGTGCGGATGCACCGGCTTGGACAGGAAGTCGTCCGCGCCGGCTTCGATCCCTTTGATGCGGTCCTGCAGCTCCGACAGCCCGGTGACGAGCACGACCGGCGTCAGGCGGGTGGCCGGCTCGGTTTTCAGCCGGCGGCAGACCTCGATCCCGTTCATGCCAGGCATGCCAACGTCGAGCAGGATCACGTCGGGCCGGTGGAGGCGCACCGCGTCGAGCGCCGCCAGGCCGTCGGTGACGCTGATGACGTGATACCCCTCTGCGGTCAGGAGCTTCTGGAAGAGCAGCCGCACGCTGGCGGTGTCGTCGGCGACGAGCACATTGGTCCGCGAGGGGGAATGCAGGGAGCCGTCGATCATCACAGCGTTACTCCGATCCGACGGGAATCGCTTCGGCGCGGGGTGCCAGCGGGACACGCTGGTGCAGGCCGTGCCGTTCGAGCTGCCGGTAGAACGCACGCCGGCTGACGCCGAGCAGCCGCGCCGCCACCGCCTTGTTGCCTCGGGCCAGCTGGAGCGTGCGGATGATGTGCTCGCGCTGCACGTCGATGAGCGGCGCGGGTACGCCTGGAGCGCCGCCCTCCGCCGCTCCCGGCAGGGTCGCGCGCGGCTCCGCCCCGTGTCCCTGCTTCAGCGCGTCGAGCGCGGCGTCGAAGGTCGGGTAGCCCGTCATGAGGACCGCCTCGCACTGCGGGCTCATGCTCCGGAGCGCCCGCAGGACGTCGAGGCAGCTCACGCCCGTACCGGCCAGTGAGAGCACGGCGCGGTCGTCGTCAATGACGTACAGGCGGGGACGCTGGGTAGCCATCAACATTCTCCGACGACGCCTGTTGAGCAAGCCGAAGGCCAGCTGGGCGTATCTGCCGGGCGCACGTCCGCCGGCAGGCTGGAACTGGTTGTCACGCCGCGGCTTGAGCCATGCGGGCGGCCGGCCCCGGCGGGCGGAATCGACCCCCTCAGCGCCGGAACCGCACGCCTCGTGTGCGATTACGGCACACCCTCACACAATCCTGGCCAGTAGCCGGTAGGTGGTAGCCGGTAGCAGCCTGTAGCTGGAAGTCCGAGGGCCCTCGGCCGCTGCCGTAAGGTCAACTACCGGCTACCCGCTGCTCACCGGCTACCGGCTACCTACCGGCTACCAGCTACCGGCTAGTAGACATGGCATCCGGCTGGCAGTCTCCCGGCCGAAGAGGGCCACATCGTGTCGGGGCACAAGCCCCACAAGAAACACGGCGCGCGCGAGGTCCAACTTCACTGACGGGGAGATTGCCGGGCCCGATTGGCGGCGCAAGCTGCGGGAGCGGGAGCGAGGACGCGGGCGCACGTAGCGTGCGGCTTCGGCCGGTGTACGTGGCGTCCGGCTTCCTTGTCCGCCGAAGTCTCCAGCGAAGGCGGAAGCCGAACCGGAACGTACGTGGCGTCCGGCTTTAGGACCAGCTCGGCCTCACGTTCGAAGCGGGCCAGGCGGTCGGGATCGACGGCAAACAGTTCGGGGAGAATCTTGAGGGCCACGTCGCGATGGAGCCGTGTATCGCGTGCGCGATAGACCTCGCCCTCCCGCCCCGATGAGCGAGAGCACCTCGTACGCGCCGAGACAGGCACCGGGCGCAAGAGGCATGCGTGGCGTGGGGAAGTATAATCCTCCTCTCACTCTGGAGGCGTCTATGCTTCATCGGACGCGCGCCGCTGCTTCTCCTTCCCGCGTCAGCCTTGGTTTGGTGACCATGGCTTCCCTGTGCGCCGCGATCGCATTCGGCCAGGAGCAGGGCGCACCGCTCCCCCCTGCGGCCACCGAGACGATTGCGCCCAACATCCCGGGCGTCGTCAAAGGCGGCACACGCGTGCAGGTGGTCGTGGACGGGTTGAAGCACACCGATGGCCCGGCGGCCATGCCCGACGGAACGCTCCTGTACTGGGATTTCATGGATCGGCGCATTGGCAAGATCGACCCGCAGGGAAGGCCTTCCACGTTTCTGAGCAATACGGACGGCTCGAGCGCGATCGGCTTCGACTCAAAAGGCCGCCTGATCACCACACTGAAGGAACGGCCTCCGGTGAACAAGATCGGTGCGATCTGGCCAAAGGCCAGCGAAGCGATTCTCGCCGACAGCTTCGATGGGAAACCGTTCGAGGGCCCCAACGATCTCGTCGTCGACAAGCACGACGGCGTCTATTTCACGCTTTCGGGATCGGGCACGGTTCTCTACCTTCGTCCGGGTGGGAAGGTGATCAAGGTGTTTGCGCATCCGGTCGAGCGAATCAACGGCGTTACCCTCAGTCCGGATGAGAAGACGCTGTACGTCGCCACCCAGAGCCGGGTGGCCAAAACCAGATTGTCTCTTGCCGACCTGCCCAAGGAAGGCGGCGAGTACATCCTGGCGTTTGACGTACGGCCGGACGGAACGGTGACGAATCAGCGCAACTTTGCGCGGTATGAAATCGTGACCGAGCGGCCGAACGGGACGCCGGATGTCAGATTTGGCGGCGATGGCCTCGCGATTGACGCCCAGGGGCGCCTGTATGCCGCGACGGCGGCAGGCATTCAGGTCTTCAGCCCACGGGGCCAGCACCTCGGCACGATTCCGGTCTCGAAAAATCCCAACAACCTGGCCTTTGCCGGTCCCGACAGAACAACGCTCTACATCGTCGCCCGCGGCGCAGTCTACAGGGTTCCGATGCTCGCAGAAGGCTACAAAGGTCGAGCCAAGTAGCGCTATCGCAGCGACGGTCCGCGCTCGCGCAGCCACTGCCGCGCCTTCTGGTAGTCGGGACAGGCGCCGGCCACGAGCCGCCAGTACGCACGCGAGTGATCGAGGTGCCTGAGATGCAACAACTCGTGAATCATCACGTAGTCGCGCACCCACGCGGGCATCAGCATCAGACGCCAGTTCAGACAGATATGGCCGTCGCGGCCGCATGAGCCCCACCGCGTCCGCTGATCGCGGATGCTGACGCGCGACACCGGCAGCCCGTGGTCGGCGGCGAGCTCCCGCAGCCGCGCTGCGAGCACCGCTCCGGCCTCTTCGCGGAATCTGCGCCGCTCCTCGATGCCGAGCGCCGGCTGCACGAGCCGCGCCCGCTGACCGCTGATCCAGTCGAGATGCCGCAGCCCGAAGGCGACCGCCTCGCGCCTGGACCCGCCGCGCGGAATCGTCACCCGCACGCGGCCGTCGTGATCGACCCGGAGCACGTAGCGCCGCGCGCGCCGGTACCGCACGAAGTAGAACTGGAGGTCTGCAGGCGCCGGCGGCTCGAGGCGATCGGACGGGTTGGGCTCAAAGGGAAGCGGCAACTGCACGGCGACAGGATACTTTAGTAGTGATGACCGAGGTCATCGTCGTCGATCCTCTGCGGCCCGATCCCGCTGCGATCGTCCGCGCGGCGGCCTGTCTCCGCCGCGGCGGCCTGGTGGCGTTTCCGACGGAGACCGTCTACGGCCTGGGGGCACATGCGCTCGATCGCGCGGCAGTGGCTCGCGTCTTCGAGGCCAAAGGCCGTCCCGGCAGCGATCCGCTCATCGTCCATGTGGCCGCGCTCGAGGATGCGACCCCGCTCGTCACGCGTATGCCCGATGCCGCCCGCGCGCTTGCCGCGCGGTTCTGGCCGGGTCCACTGACGCTCGTCCTCGCTCGCGCCGCAATCGTGCCCGCCGAGGTGACCGCGGGACTCGACACGGTGGCGATTCGCGTGCCCGCGCATCCGGTCGCGCGCGCGCTGCTCGACGCGGCACGGCTGCCGGTCGCGGCCCCGAGCGCCAATCTCTTCTCGCGGCCCAGCCCGACACGCGCGGCGCACGTCATCGAAGATCTCGAGGGCCGCATCGACATGGTGCTTGACGCGGGGCCGACGCCGGTGGGCGTCGAATCAACCGTGCTCGACCTCACGCAGGATCCGCCGGTTGTGTTGAGACCCGGCGCGGTGCCGCTGGAGGCGCTGCGGGCCGTTGTTCCGTCCGTCAGGCTGCGCAGTTCCCACGCACCAGCCGGCGGCGCCATGCCGTCGCCCGGTCTTCTCGAGCGTCACTACGCGCCGTGGACGCCGATGACGCTATACGACGGCGACCCCGCCCAAAGTCGCGCGGCGCTGCTGCAGGCGGTCACCGACGCCCTCGCCGCCGGGCGGCGCGTCGGCCTGCTCACCACGAGCGAGCAGGCGCACCGCTTCCGGCACCTGCCGGTCGTCATCGCCGAGCTCGGATCGGAACGCGACGCGGCGCAGATCGCTGCCCGGCTGTACGCCGCGCTCCGCGAGCTCGACGCCGCGCAGCTGGACATGATCGTTGCCCAGAGCCCGGAGGCAGACGAGGGGCTCTGGCGCGCGATCCGCGACCGCCTTCGCCGCGCTGCAACTCGGGTAGTAGGCAGTAGGCAGTAGGCACGCGGCTTGCGATTTCGCCGGGCATGCCCAAAACGACGACCGGCCTGGCCACCCCACTTCGCGATCAGCTCGACCGCCTCGCCGCGTTCGAGCCGACCACCTCGCCCCGTGCTCAGCCTCTACCTGGACATGCGGGCAGACCAGCCGCATCCGCTTCATCGAAGCGGCAGAAGCAGGAGCGTCAATCGAACCCGCGCCGGACCGGCACCCAGCCGTCAGCGAAGCGCGCGCGGAGAACGAGCGTGACGACGGCCCCGTAGCTGCGGACGCCCTCTTCGACGCGGTTCGCCTTGAGGTACCGGTCGTACAGCCTCCAGCCGGCCTGCTGCAGCCACGGCCACTCGCCCCGCCGGATGCGCGCGACGATCGCCTCGACATCCCGCCGCGGGCCGGGATCGAGGGCGCCGGCGAGCCGCGCGCGTTCCATTTCGTTCACCTCGCTGGCGACCTGCCAGTACAGCGCCAGCCACCCGCTGTACTGCGCCTCGACGTCCGCACGCACGCACGTGAGCCAGCCGACGAAGCTGGCCTCGGCTTCGTCGGCATATCCGGCGAGGTGTGCCCATTCGTGCGCCGCGATGAACGGCCGCTCGAACGGGAGCAGATCCGGATTGGCCAGCGCCTCCAGCCCGAAGGGATTGACCATGCCGTCGATGCTCGCCCAGCGAAGGTACGGACCGAAGACGGTTCGCTTGAGGCGTCCGGGAACGGCCGGCGGGGCGTCGCTCAGATTGCGTTGGACCTGGGTGAACGCCTCTCGGAGGGTTGCATCCTGCCACGGCGCCTCGCGCCATCCGGATTGATGCGCCGCGTCGTGCAGCGCGTTCAGCCGCGCGGCCGCGTCGAGCCCCAGCTGCACCACCGCCTCTGGCATCGGCGCGCCCGCCTCGACGAGCAGGCGCTCGGTCATCGGCACCCGGCGGTAGTTGAATCCCCAGAGCAGCAGAAACGTCAGATAGATGAGCGCGGCGCCAACCACCACCCGTGCGACCGCTCGAAGCATCGGCGCCGCCTGACGCACCCGCCGTGCCTGACGCGCGCCGCAGACGAGCACGGCCACCAACGCGGCGACCGCGATCCCCGCCAGCACGTCGAACAGCGCGAACGGAACCGCGTTCGAGACCGGCGTCAGCAGCTGCTGCACGCGCGGGTAGATCCCGGTCGAGAACCAGCGCTCGGTTGCTTCGGGCGCCGCCGGCGCGGCGCCGAGAGCGACCGCCAGCGCGACAATCACGACGTAGAGGATGGTCCGGGGCGCCGCCTGCACGGATGTGATTCTATCGGCTGGCGACGCCGAAGCTCGACCGTGCGAGGGCAGCAATCTTGCCGATCTTCGGCGGGAAAGGGAGCTCAACCCCCGTGAGTGGCCAGAACCAGCCAAGGGCTTCGCCCGGGCTTCGCCCTGGGCTCCGCCCTTGATATCCCCGTACTCGTGAGGGAGAGGATACAAGCCCTAGGACCGCTATACGGCTTGTCACGGCGGGTACAGAATTCTCGCTTGGAGCCGTATAGCGGTCCAATACGCTCCGGCGCGGACGCTGACATCGGAAGCGACACGCGACGCGGAGCTTGCCTTCCGACTCGACAACTTCCGCCGTCAGATCCACGCGATCGGGCCGAACCCGTCCCGCGCCGATGTCGAACGCCTCCTGACCGCCGCGCGCGACCTGCACCTGCGCGACGAGCACGTGCACGAGGAGCTCGCGGAGCTCCGGGCCGTGCTGGAAACGATCGACTTCGGCGAGCGGCTCGCGCGCGACGGCCTGCCGCTCGTCGAACCGCTCGAGCAGCTGCCGCCGCCGGAGCGCGCGCACTTTGTCACGCCCGTGCGGTTCGGCCGCCGCCGGACGGACCGACCAGTGCGGCCATCTGGAGCTCACGAGCGAGCGCCTGCGCTTCCACGGCGCGCTCGATGTCAGCGTCGCCTGGAGCGAGGTCGCCGCCGTCGAGCGCGTCAGCCCCGAGCTCGTCGTCTCGCTGGCAACGAGCCCGCGGGTCCTGCGCTTCTCGTGCTATGCGGCACCCGAAGCGGCGCGCGGCCTGCTGATCGTGCGCCGGCTCGTGGATGCCAGTCACGGACCGGACGAACAGGCGCCTTCGAGCACGTCCCTGAGCAGAACTTCACCGTGAAGTTCGGCACGGACGTCCTCGCGCCGCGTCTGCCCCGGCCTCTTGACGATGAACGGGATGTGCAGCGGGTCGCGCTCCCGTCCGCCGAATCGGTACCCGTGATCCGCCAGAACGACGAGCGCCACCCGATCGTAGGCGCCCGTGCGCTCCAGCGCGGCGACGAGCTCCCCCACCACGCGGTCCACGTACCCCACCTGCCGCACGTATGCCGCATCCGGCGATGTCCGGAGCGGATCGAACGGGGGGCCGTACCCGTCCGCATCGAACACGAACGGAAGGTGCGGCACGCTGAAGTGGACGAACCGAAACACCGGCGGCCGCTCCGTGATCGGCCGGCGCGCAAACGCGACGAGCCCGTCGACGAGCTCGCGCTGGTGGCCGGCAAACGGCGGATTCTTCAGCAGACCGAACGGAAACTGGCGCGGCCACAGGACGAGCGTCGTCCGGACGGGATCGACGAGGGAGAACTCCTCCGGCGCCGAGACGTTGTAGAAGCTGCGCGAGCGGCACGTATCGACCATGCCCCCCAGCATCTCGCAGTAGGCGAGATAGTACCCGGCCATCTCCGTCCTGAACCCCAGGCGGCGCGCCGTGCCGAACAGGCCGTCCGGTGCGGCAGCTCGAAACGGTGTGAGCGCGCCGTCGTCCAGACGCTCGAGCAGCCCGCTGTCGTCGACCTCGATTTCCTGCACGCGCCGGGCCGCCAGAAACGACGGCAGCGCATCGAGCGTTTCGCGCCCTGGCGCGGTAACCGACAGGTAGTGCGTCGCCCGGGCGCCGAGCCGGCCGAGCGCCGGCAGCTCGGTCCGGACGTTCTCATCGTCATCGTAGAGGTACGAGAAAGACAGCTCGTCGAACAGCAGCGCCAGCACCGGCGCGCAGGTCCGCTGCACGGCAGCGGATACGGCGGGCTCCCGATCGATCTGCACCACGACCCCCGCGCGCGCCGCGGAGGCGCCGAGGCTCGCGAGCACGACGAGCGATACCGGCGAAACGAGCACGAGCAGCCGGCGGAGCCACCGGCCCAGCGCCGCCGGCCGGAAGACGAAGGCAGTCGCGCCGGCAACGGCCATGAGCGCCGACACACCGATACCGAGCGCGCGATTGTCGGCGACCGCAATGAGCGCGCCCTCGTACGGGAGCTGGCGTGACACGCCGGCCGCAAACGACGCCAGCGGAAGGACGCTGATGAGCAGGAGCGTGGCGGTGGCGAGCCGCGTGGCGCGCGGCCAGACCATGAAGACGATCCCCGCACAGGCGAGCGCCAGCGCGGCCAGAACGACCGCCGTCTCGATGACGTCGGTGGTCTGCCACTGCAGGTAGTAGATGTCGGACGTGACCGCCGCGGCCAGGGGATAAAAAAAGAGCGCGGCGAGCGCGAGGCCCAGCCACGCAGAGACGACGACCCGCCGCGTGAGGGTCACTGCCCCTCGGGATCGCCGCCGCGACCGCCGAGGCGCTTCACGAAATGCACAATGGATCCCCGCACCCGCCGGAATACGACCCCGAGGCCCAGGACAATTGTCAGCGCGGTCTGATAGAGCAGGCTTCCCGTACCCGGATCGACGTAGGCGAACGCGGCCCGCTCGCCCAGGAGGACCATCACGACTGTGAGGACGGGGATCAGCACGTCGGATTAATGTACACCGAAACCGGCCGCCTCAGGGCTCGAACGGCTTCCCCTGCCGTGCAAGCCATGCCTCCAGGCGGGCGGTGCAGTCGCAGTCGCAGCACGCCCACGGCTCGCGGCCCGACTGGTCGCGGCACTTGCTGCGCGCATGGGCGCCCTTGACCGTCACGAGCTCGAAGTACTCCTCCCAGTAGGGACGCTCCTCGGCCAGCGGCGTCGGGCAAAAGCAGACTTCCACCCACTTCACGCGGCCGTCGGCCAGCTCGCGGGCGTGCGCCATGTCGCGCAGGTACTCGTCGCCGGCAATCGATCCCGCACCGAGCGATTCATCCCCGATCGCTCGCGCCAGCGCGGCTCGGTGTTCCGGCCGGACGCGCGCGGTCACCAGATATCGCATCGCCTGAGCCATTGTAGCCCGCCTTCGCCAGGCTCGCCGAAGCGCGGAGCGCGAAGGCGGCCGTCCGGACCCGCCGTTGCATTGCGATGCGGCACGGCCGAGCCGCCCGTCGTCATGGTGACGGGCGCTTCCGCCGGCGTCGGCCGCGCCACAGCCGTCGCGTTCGCCAGACAGGGCGCCCGGGTCGGCCTGCTGGCGCGCGGGCGCGCGCGAACGTAGCGGGCGCACGCTGAAGCGTGCGCTCTACAGGCGACGAGATGCTCCGTGCGCTCCCCTGCTCGTGTAGCGCGCAGGCTTCAGCCTGCGCGACTTCCTTCCAGCGCCGCCAGCCGCGCCCGCCCACACTCGAGCACGATGTCGAGGTAGCGCGCGAACCGCTGCGGTCCGTACAGGAATGGATGCGGCCCGGCGGGGTACTGCCGGCCAATCGCCTCCATCATCGGCAGCTTGTTGACCAGGATGTCGGGGTGTGAGCTGAGCGCCGTCTCCGCGTTCTGCTTCTTCGCCAGGTCGTTGAAGACGTGCTCGAACGCCGCCAGAGACGCGCGCGTCGGCATCTGCGTGCCGCTGAGCAGCAGCGCCGTATGCGTCCGACCCCGATGCTTCACCGGCAGCAGCATGGCGATGGTGCCCGGCGTGTGCCCCGGGGTGAGCGCGAGCGTCACCGTCGTATCTCCAAGCGTCACCGTTTGACGGTCGGTCACGTCCGCGTCGCGCTTCATCGCCGGCCGGTCGGGCCGCTGGTTGGCGACGTGGGTCGTCCAGTCGGGCGCGCCCATCAGGATGCGCGGCCTGTATGTGTTCTGCAGGTACGCCCCGCCCCCGGTGTGGTCGTTGTGCCCGTGCCCGACGATCACGTACTTGATCTGCGCCGGATCGAGGCCGACCTTCTTCAACCCCGCAGCGAGCACATCGCGCGCCTCGTTGCCGCTATTGAGCGCGTCGAACAGGATGATCCCGTCGCTCGTCGGAATCGCCCAGGCGCCGACGTCGCTGAAGCCGAGGTAATACAAGTTCTCGAACAGCCGGATTGGCTCAAGCAGGCGATCGGGCTCCGGCGCCTGGCCCGCGGCCTGCCGGACCAACGCCGGCCGCTGCGGCCCGGTCGGCGTGCAGAACGCCCGCGCCTCGCCCGCGAGATCCGTGCCGGCGATTTTCATTGCCGCCGCCACGTGCTGCTGCGCCTGCTTCGACTCGGCAAACTGCTTCGCCGCCGGAAACTGATCGCCCTGCCCACGTCCGCCCCGGCCTGCCTGCGGCGCGCCCTGCGACTGCGCAACAGCCGTCGCGCACGCCGCCATGATGATGAGTACGAAAGATTTCTTCAGCATGAAGCACATCCTATTACCGTCGCCGCGTCTCGTTCCGATACAGCTTCCCGCCCTTCATCACGAACAGCACGCGGCTGAGCGCCGTGATGTCGCTCAGCGGGTCGCCATCGACGGCAATCAGGTCGGCCTCCATGCCGGCCGCGATGGTCCCGATGCGGTCACCCAGCCCCAGCGACTCGGCGCCGAGCGAGGTGACCCCCGTGATGGCGTCCATCGGCCGCTGGCCGCCTTCACGCACGCGCGCGATCACTTCGTCCGCGTTGCGGCCGTGCGCGCCCGCCCCGGCGTCGGTGCCCATGACGAGCTTCAAGCCGGGCTGCCTGACTGCGTCCTTGAACATCGCCAGATTGACCGGGACGGCGGCCTCCATGAACGCGAACCCCGTCTCGTCGAAGTTGCCGATCCCGAAGTAGCGCGGTTTGTTGCGGAGGTAGTTCTGGATGAGGAGCCCGATGTTCGGCTCGAAGTAGACGCCGCGCTCGGCCATCAGCGCAAACTCGGCGCGCGTGGCGTAGAACCCGTGCGTCACCGCCCAGCAGCCGCCTCGTGCCGCGGCGGCGACCGCGGTCGCGGCGTGGGCGTGGACCCACGAACGCTTCCCGAGCGCCTTCGCCTCGCCGCAGACCGCCGCAATCTGCGCGTCGGTCATCGTCTGGCCGCCGCCCTCGCGGATGCTCTTCGACGCGAAAAGCTTGATGAGGTCGGCACCCTCTGCGACGCGCGTGCGGACGCGCCGACGCAGTTCCTCCGGAGACAGCGCGGGATCGTTCAACGACTCGAGCGACGTGAGCAGACGCGGACCGGGTGCGCCTCGTTCGATGGCCGCGCGCAGCTCCTTGTCGAGCGGCGCGCCGATGCTCTGCACCGTCGTGAACCCGGCGAGCAGCGTGTCGTAGGCGTTCTGCAGCGCGTGGAGCGCGCGCTCCGCGTCGCTTTCGCCCTCGTTCGACGCGCGCCCGTCCCGGCCGAAGTGCGCGATGATGTGGGCGTGCGTGTCGATGAGACCCGGCAGCAGCGTCAGCGTGCCGAGGTCGTAGGTGGCGGGTGCTGCCGACCGGGCCTCGACGCGCGTGATGCGCCCGCGCTCGACGGTCACCGCCGCGTTCTGCAGCACCCTGCCGCGGCCGTCGATGAGTCTGGCGGCGCGTATGACGAGGGGCGTGTCCTGAGCGGCCGCGACGCCGGTCACGGCCAGAACGGCGCAGGCGGTGGAGAGCGCGAGGCGCGTCAATCGCATCGGCGTGAGTGGTCGGGACGGCGAGATTCGAACTCGCGACCCCCTGAACCCCATTCAGGTGCGCTACCAGGCTGCGCTACGTCCCGTCAGATCGGGTCCTTCCCGGGTCACTCCGCCTCGTTGTACAGCGTCAGGGCGGCCCGATTGGCGGCGATGATCCCATTCAAGGCCTCCCGTTGCGCACGATTGGCGTCTAGCACGGCCGCAATCGTGCGTTTCAGTCCTGCCATCGTGTCATCAAGACCAAGCATTGCGCGATCGAACGCATCATTACTCTCGTGGAATGCGCGCATAGCTTCCTCGTGCTGATCGAGAATTGTTTCCATGTGACGTCGGCGCTCTGCTGGTGTCATCCTACGTCCCGTCAGGCGCTTGCGCGCTTCCGCTTGCTGCTTCCCTTCCGCCCCGCGGCGCGCCGCTTGGACGACGCCACGCGTTTGGCTCGTTTCGCTGGCGCCCGCCGCGCCGATGAAACGGCGCGCGCGTGGCGGCGCGTGCCCGCCGCACGATCGGACGCTTGCGACGATCCATTCCGCGAAAGCTCCGGGACCGGCATCGATCCCGCGCGCTTCGACAGCACTTCCAAAATCGACCGCAGCCCGCTGCGTACGATCTCGATCCGCGCCCGCGCGTCGGCCTCGAGGGTGTCGAGCACCTCGTCCAGTTCGGCCTGCGTCTCGGCGGCCGGCCGCGGCAGCGACGCCTCGAGTCGGCGGCGGGCGCCCGCCAGCGTCAGCCCTTCGCCGAACACCAGCTCCTTGATGCGCCGCACCCATTCGACGTCCGACTCGCGGTACAGCCGCGGCGCGTCCTGCGACTTCTGGACGCCGATCCCCGGGAATTCCTTCTCCCAGGAACGCAGCACGTAGAGCTGCAGTCCGGTCGCCTCGCAGACTTCCGCCGCCTTGTACAGCCTCGGAGTCACCGCCCAAGTATAGCAAGTCACAAGTCACAAGGCTCAGGTCACAAGACGCGTACGCGGCGTTGTGACTTGTGACTTGTGACTTGTGCCTTGTGCCTTGTTCAGGAGCGCCGGCGCCGGACGTACAGCCGGATCGGCGTGCCGAGAAAACCGAACCGGTCCCGAATCTGGTTGACCAGAAACCGCTCGTAGGAGAAGTGGAACGCGGCGGCGGTATTGGTGAAGAAGACGAAGGTCGGCGGTGCCACCCCCGTCTGCGTGGCATAGAGAACGCGCACCCCCCTGCCGTCCCGGGCGGGGGGCGGGTGCGCCGCGGTTACCTTCCTGACGAACGTGTTCAGCTCGGGCGTTCGGACGCGGGCGGTCCGCGACGCGGCGACGCGGTCGATCACCTCGAGCAGGCGCGGCGTTCGCTCGCCGGTCAGCGCCGAGATGTGCAGGATCGGCGCGTAGCCGAGGAACTTCATCTGCCGGCGCAGCGCCTCGTCGAACTCCTTCACGAAGCCAGGGCCGCGCTCCTTCACCAGATCCCACTTGTTGGCGGCAATGATGATGCCCCGTCCCGCCCGTTCCGCTTCGCCGGCAATGGCTGCGTCCTGATCGGTGACGCCGACGCTCGCATCCACCACCAGCACGACGATGTCGGCCGACTCGATCGCGCGCCGCGCCAGGACGACGCTGACCGCTTCGACCTGCCCGGCGCGCGCGACCCGTCCGGGACGCCGGATGCCGGCGGTATCGACGATCCGGAACTGCCGCTGGTGCCAGCGAAGGACGGAGTCGACCGCGTCGCGCGTGGTGCCGGGCACCTCGCTCACGATCATGCGCTCCTCGCGCAGCAACCGGTTGACGAGCGCCGACTTGCCCACGTTTGGGCGGCCGACGATCGCCACGCTGACTTCGGCGGCGGTCGCCGGCGCGCCGGCCGCCACGGGCGCCGGCCGCAGCCGCTCCACGATCGCGTCGAGCAGGTCGCCGGTCCCTTCCCCGTGCTCGGCCGAGATTTCGAACATCGGGTCGAAGCCGAGCTCGGCGAAATCCAGCAGCCCGGCTCTCGCCCGGCGATCGTCGGTTTTGTTGATGGCGAGGACCGCGGGCACGCCCGCGGTTCGCACCACCTGCGCGATTTCCCGATCGGCGGGGACGAGCCCCTCGCGCCCGTCCACGAGGAAGACCAGCAGGTCGGCGTCAGCGATGGCGCGCCGCCCCCGGGCGACGACCACCTCGTGCAGCGGATCGGCGCTCGCGCCGAACAGGCCGCCGGTATCGACGAGCTCGAACTGCAGGCCGCGCCAGTCGGCCGGGTGGGCGATCACGTCGCGCGTCGTGCCCGGCACAGCCGTCACGATCGCCCGCCGCTTCCCGCTCAGCCGGTTGAACAGCGTCGATTTGCCGACGTTGGGCCGGCCGACGACAACGACGGTCGGCAGGCGCCGGCCACGGGGACGACCCGGCTCGCGAGGAGTCATTTGACAGCGTAAGTGATTCTCTCTATAGTAGTTACAGTTTTTTCCCGAAGGGTTCGCCGCGCATGATCAAGGTCGACATCGTCAACGAGGTCTCGAAAATCGCCGATATCACCAAGGTCAAGGCTGAGGTGGCCGTCGATGCCGTGTTCGACGCGATGCGGCTGTCGATGCAGCGGGGCGACCGGATCGAGCTCCGCGGTTTCGGGGTCTTTCAGGTGAAGCCCCGCAAGCGCGGGATCGGCCGGAACCCACGGACCGGCAAGGAAGTGCGCATCCCGCCAGGCCGGACCATCCGCTTCAAGCCTGGCAAAGAACTCCAGAATATCGCGTAACCGGCCCGCATGGGCTTTTCTGCGACCCAGCACCCGGAGAACGGGTTTTCTTCGCCGTCACCGCTGGAACCGCCATTCGCGGCGCGGGTCGAGCCGTATCGGCCGCAGCGCCCCTGGCGCCATGTCATTCTGTTCCTGCTGACGGTCGTCTCGACGATGCTGGTCGGCGCCGACCACTTCGCCAGCTTCCACGCCGACTTCGGGACCCGGACCTTGGACCTGTCGGGCTGGGAGATCTTCCTGAACGGGTTCTGGTACAGCGCGTCGATTCTGGCGATCCTCGGCGCGCACGAGTTCGGCCACTACTACGCGTGCAAGTTCTACGGTGTCGACGCCTCGCTTCCGTACTTCCTGCCCGCGCCGCTGCCGCTCACCGGCACCCTCGGCGCCTTCATCCGGATCCGGCAGATCATCCCGGGCAAGCGCCAGCTCTTCGACATCGGCATCGCAGGCCCGATTGCCGGCTTCGTGGTCGCGTTGCCGATCCTTCTGATCGGCATGAGCCTCTCGCGGGTGTCGGAGCTGCCGGGCGACACACGCGGGTTCATCGAGCTCGGCGAGCCGCTGCTCTTCAAGGCGGCGGCCTGGCTGTTCTGGGGCACGCCGCCCGATGGGCACTCGATCAACATGCATCCGATGGCGTTTGCCGCGTGGTTCGGGCTGCTGGCGACGGCGCTGAATCTCTTCCCCATCGGCCAGCTCGACGGGGGGCACATCTCCTACGCGGTGCTCGGCCGCAAGAGCACCCTGGTAACGCTCGGCACGCTTGGCGTGCTGATCGGGCTCACGTTCGTGTCGAGCTCGTGGGTCGTCTGGACGGTGCTGACGGCCGTGATGCTGCTCGCATTCGGGCCCCGGCACCCGCGCACAATCGATGAGCACATCCCCCTCGATCGGGGACGCCTGTGGCTGGCGGGCTTTGCGCTCGTGATGTTCATCCTCTGCTTCACGCCGGCCCCGATCGAGCCGTTCGACATCGTGAGCAGGCCTTGACGGGATCCTGGGCTTTGGGCTTTAGGCTTTAGGCTTTGGGGATAGGTTAGCGCGCAGGGACCAGTCGTTTCAGTTCTTCGGTCCAGTTCTGCACCAGGACGAGCCGAGGCGTTTGACTCGCGCTCTCTGTCTGCGCGTTGCGGACGACCACGAATGTTCCATCCGGCGCGAGGTCGTAGGGGCGGGATCCCACAATATTTGGCGCCATCGACAGCTCGAACAGGATCTGAGGCCGCCCGGCCGTGAACGTCGCGCCCGATTGCACGGGGACGCTCAACACCTGCCGATCGTCCTTGCTGAAGAAGAGCGTTCTGCCGTCGCGCGACCAGAGCGGCAACAGACCCCCGTCCATCGAGATCTGCTGGCGGCTGCCGCTTTGTGGATATCGCTCGACGTAGATCTCAAATCGACCAGACAGGTTCGACGCATACGCTAACCAACGGCCGTCAGGCGAGACGACGCTCCCGTAATTGCAGGACTCATTCTTCACAAGCACCGTGGCATCGCCTCGGGTGTCGGTCGTCGTGTGCAGAATCACACACTGAAAGCTCTGACCTTGGATCACGTCGGAGAAGACGAGCTGCCTGTCGTCCGCCGACCAGCCGTATGCACCGAGGTCGAGCAGATCCTTGCCGCGCGCAAGCAGACGTTCGTCGCTGCCCGTGCCGTCCGCCGATCGCCAGAAGATTTCCGGGTACCCAGCTCTGTTCGACGTGAAGCCGATGCGGCGGCCGTCGGGCGTCCAGAACGGATACCGCTCATCGGCTGGATCCGTCGTCAAACGGCTCAGCGTCGCCCGCGACATATCGTAGGTCCAGATGTCGCCTCGCGCGACGAGCGCGAGCCGGGTGCCGTCCGGTGACACCCGCACGTCCCGATATGCGCCGGGAGGAATCTCCGGCAGCGCCGACGCACGGCCGTTCCGATCCACGGAGACGACTGTCTGCTGTGCGCCTCCCGTGGTACCCGGAACATAGAGTAAGGTGCCGTTCACCGACACCATGAAGTTCGCGGCGCCCTCATCGGTCGTCACGACGCCCTGGGCGACGAGCGCTGATGTCCCCACCACGTCGAGCCGCTCGAGATCGAACCCCACCGCGCGCAACGTACCGCCGGCGTTGTAAACCAGATAGCCAGGCGCGACGTAGTGGGCGTGGCTGCCGCCGCGGATGAGCACCTTCGAGGCACCGGTCCGCAGATCGAGCACCGCTACCTGCGCGTCTTGAACGCCAGTGGCGGGAACGACCGTGAACAGCACCGCTTCACCGCCGGGCAGGAACTCGGGCCAGAAGTGATCGCCGTCGCGACCGGGTTTCGTGAGGACGGTCGGCTCACCGCCCGCCGCCGAGACGCGCAGAAGGCCCGTCGCCGGTGCAACGGTCGCGAAGACGATCGTCCCATCCGGGCCCCACGTCGCGCCGCGTGGAGCACTCCCGTCGGTCGACGCCACGTCCACCGCAGGCCCGCCGGTGATGGCCACCCTCTTGATGGGGCTATGTTCATCGAAGAACCCAATCCACTGGCCGTCCGGCGAGACGAACACATTCCGCGGAGCGCCGAGACCTGACAGCACAGTCGGTTCGAGCTGATCGATCGCGCGCACCAGGAGCTGGTTGTTCCCGCGGTAGATCAGATGCGAACCGTCCGGCGTAATCGCAATATCTCGATCGACACCCTGAACGTTCAACGCCGTCGTGCCGCCGGTCGTAATCTCTGTACGAATGACGCGCGGCGGCGCCGGCCGCGTCATCCACCACACCGCACCGCCAAGGAGGCCGGCGCCGACCACGAACGCGGCAGCCGCGAGTGATACCGTGCGCCAGCGCCCCCGACGTACGTCGAGTCCGGCTGCCGCCGGACCCTGTGTAGCGGCAGGCGCCGCCAGGCTCGCGACGTTGTCGAGCACGAAGAGCGCCCCGGTCGCCTCGATCCGGCGCTTCCGGCGGTCCTTCGCGAGGCACGCGCGCAGCAGCGTGCTCACGGGCGGCGGCACCTCCGCCGGCAGCGCGGTCCAATCAGGCTCGAGCCGCATCACCGCGCCCAGGACGTCCGGGAGATCTTCGCCGTCGAACGCGCGCCTGCCGGTGAGCATTTCGTAGAGGACGCAGCCGAACGCCCACAGGTCGCTGCGCGCATCCGCCGGACGGCCCTTGGCCTGTTCCGGCGCCATGTACGCCGCCGTACCCAGAATGACCCCGGCCTGTGTGGCCATCATGCTCAGCGTCGGCGAGGCAGTCAGGTCCGGCTGAAGCCGGACGCCACGATCGACCTCGGCACCGTGCGGTACGTGGTGTCCGGCTTCAGCCGGACCAAGGGCCTTCGCCAGACCGAAGTCGAGCACCTTGACCGTACCGTCTTCGCGCACCTTGATATTGGCCGGTTTCAAGTCCCGGTGCACGATGCCCTGCTCGTGCGCCGCCTCCAGGGCGTCGGCGATCTGCCGCGCGATGCCGAGCGACTCCTCCACCGGGATCGGACCACGCGCGATGCGATCGGCCAGCGTCGGCCCCTCGACGAGCTCCAGCACCAGCGCGTGTACGTGGTGTCCGGCTTCAGCCGGACCGACCGTCGCCTGCTCCAGGCCGTAGATGGCGCCGATGTGAGGATGATTCAACGAGGCGAGGGTCTTGGCCTCGCGCCGGAAGCGCGCCGCGCGCTCCGGGTCGTGGGCGAACGCGTCGGGCAGGATCTTAATGGCCACGTCGCGTTCGAGCTGCGTATCGCGCGCCCGGTACACTTCGCCCATTCCGCCAGCTCCCAGCGCGGACTGAATCTCGTACGGACCGAGACGTGTGCCGGCCATCAACGGCATGAGCGCAGCCGCGAGCAGCCGGATTATAGGTCCATCGCCAGCCGCTGGAAAGGACTGGGACCGTCGGGTTACAGGACGTTCAGCGGGTCGACGTCGATCGTCACGCGCTTCCTGAGGTGGGGGTACGCGGCCAACGCCTCGCGGAGGGCGCGGCGCATCTCGGCGCGGCGTGTTCCCTTCAGAAAGAACTGCACGCGGTGCTCGCCGCGCAGCCGGCCGAGCGGCGCCGGCGCCGGGCCCAGGACGATGAACGGCACGCGCGCGGCGGCCGCGTCGAGATCGCGCACGAGCGTGGTTGCAGCGTCCATGGCGTCGGCAAACGTGCGCCCGCGAACGACCGCGTTGATGAGCGCCACCACCGGCGGATAGCGCATGCTCCGCCGGTAGGCCAGTTCGCGTCCGAAGAACGCGGCATAGTCCTGGCGGCAGGCGACCTGAATGCTGTAGTGCTCCGGGTAGAGCGTCTGGACGATCGCCTCCCCGGCGCGCTCGCCCCGCCCGGCGCGTCCTGCCACCTGCGTGAGCAGCTGGAACGTCCGCTCGGCGGCGCGGAAGTCGGCGAGGCCAAGCCCGATATCGGCCGAGATCACGCCGACGAGCGTCACGCGTGGAAAGTCGTGTCCCTTCGCGATCATCTGCGTACCGACCAGGATGTCGACCTCGCCGGCCGCGAACTTCGACAGCATCGCGGTGAGCGCGCCTCTTCGCCTCACCGAGTCGCGATCGATGCGGCGCACGCGCGCGCCCGGAAACAGCTCGACCAGCCGCTGCTCGACCTTTTCGGTGCCGAAGCCCGCCTGCTCGAGGTACGGCGCGGCGCATTTCCGGCAGGCCCGCGGCACGTCCATCGAGGAGTTGCAGTAATGGCAGCGGGCCCTCCAGCCCGCGCGGGCCCTGTGCACGGTCAGCGACACGCTGCAGTTGAGGCACTCGAACGTGTCGCCGCACTGCCGGCAGAAGACGGCCGTTGAATAGCCGCGGCGGTTGAGCAGCACGACCACCTGATCGCGGCGGGCGAGCCGATCCTCGATCGCCGCAGCCAGCGCATGGCTGACGATCACATCGGGCCCCTGCTCGGCGTACTCCTCGCGCATGTTCACCAGGCGCACGTCGGCGAGGGGCCGGTCGAGCACCCGGCGCTCGATGGTCACGCGCGTGTACTTCCCCGCGGCCGCGTTCTGGTAGCTTTCGAGCGAGGGCGTTGCCGAGCCCAGGACGACAAGCGCCCCTTCGGCCTTCGCGCGGACGATGGCGACGTCGCGGCCATGGTACCGCGGCGCGTCTTCCTGCTTGTAGGAGCTGTCGTGCTCCTCATCCACGATGATGAGCCCCGGCCGCGCCAGCGGCGCAAACACCGCCGAGCGCGTGCCGACGACGACATCGACGTCGCCGCGGCGGATCCGCTGCCACTGGTCGTGGCGCTCGCCGTCCGAGAGCGCGCTGTGCTGGATCGCCACCCGCTCGCCGAACGCCGACCGCAGGAGCGCCGCCACCGACGGCGTGAGCGCGATTTCGGGCACCAGCAGCAGCACCTGCCGCCCGAGCCGGCAGACATGGTCGGCCAGCCGCAGGTACACCTCGGTCTTGCCGCTGCCGGTCACGCCGTGCAGCAGCGCGACCTGAAACCTCCCCGCGTCGGCGAGCCGGGACAGCGTGGCCAGGGCCGCATCCTGCTCGCCCGTGAGCGCGCGATCGGCGTCGCGCCCGACGTTCGCCAGGGCGGCGCGTTCGAAGGGGTCGCGCTCGTCCCGCTCGGCGCGAATCGCGACGAGCCCGCGCGCCGCCAGCCGCCCGATCACGTCGCCGCTCGCCCCGCGGCTGCGGAGCACCGTTGCGGGCAGTCCCGGCGCCGCCGCCGCCAGCATCGCCAGGACGTCCCGCTGTCTGGGGGTCAGACCCCGGTGATCGGCCGTTCCGGGGTCTGACCCCAGGGTCGATAGCCCGTGCGGCGTCGCGGCGACGACCCGCCGCGTCTTGTAGCCGCAGGGGCGGCGCGACGCCGGCGGCATCGCCACGCCAATGGCGTCGCCGATGCCCGCCATGTAGTAGTCGGCGACCCAGCGGCAGAGATCGACGATCGCGGGCGGCAGGAACGGCTCGCGATCGAGGATCTCCGTCACGTCGCGCGTCTCGGTCCCCGGCTCGCCCACCGCGTCGTGCCCGATTACGCAGCCGACGAGCAGACGGGCGCCCACGGGGACGCGCACGCGGGCGCCGATCGGCGGCAGCGCCGGAAAAGCGTGCGGGACGTTGTAGGTGAGCGCGTCGAGCTGGGGGACCGGAACGGCGACGGAGATTAAGCGCAATGCAAAATGCTCAATGCAAAATGCCCAATGCTGAAATTACACGTACCAGTATGTCTGCGGTGAATTCGGCGTGAGCCGCGCGGTGTTGTGGGCATCGGGCATTGCGCATTATCCCCCTCGCAGTATTGCCCTCACGCGCTTCATGTCTTCCCAGACCTCACGCTTGGCCGACGGGGTGCGCAACAGGTACGCCGGATGATACGTCGGAATGAGAATCGCGTCGCGATACCTGTACTCACGCCCCCGGAGCCGCGTAATCGGATCCGTCGTACGGAGCAGCGACTGCGCCGCGAATTTGCCGAGCGCGACGATGACCTTCGGTCTGATCGTGTCGATCTGGCGGAACAGGAACTGTTCGCACTGCTCCACCTCGTCCGGCTCCGGATTCCGGTTGTTCGGCGGACGGCACTTGATCACGTTGGCAATGTAGACATCCTCGCGCCGCAGGCCGATCGCCTCGATGATCTTCGTCAGCAGCTGCCCCGCGCGTCCGACGAACGGTTCGCCCTGGATGTCTTCATCGGCGCCCGGCGCCTCGCCCACGAACATCAGGTCCGCATCCGGATTGCCGACCCCGAAGACGATCTGCCGGCGTCCCAGGCCATGCAGCTTGCAGCGAGTGCAGTCGCCCAGGTCCTCGCGAATCGCCGCCACCGCGCCGGCCGCCGACCGGAAGACCTGAGCCGGCTGCGCCGGCGCCGGAGCGTCCGCGGGTGCAGCCGCGGCGCCCGGCCGGACGCGCCAGTCGGGCTCCAGCCGCACGCCGTCGACGCCCAGCTCACCGAAGAATTCCAGATGGGCTTTGAGGTCCTCGTGCGCCATTTACGCGCGCACCGGCGATGCCGCGCGCGCGCGCAGCAGTTGCTCGACGCGGTCCAGAATCGCCGCCGCGACACGGTCCTTCGCCTGTACGGGAAGCTCCTGCTCCCCGTCGGCGCCGATGATGGTCACGGCGTTCGTCTGGACCTCGAAGCCGGCGTCGGGCCGCGCCACGTCGTTGGCGACCATCAGGTCGACGCCCTTGCGCGCCCGCTTCTCGCGCGCCTTGGCCGCGGCGTTGCCGGTCTCGGCGGCAAACCCGACGAGGATCGGCATGCCCGACGCGGCGCGCGACGGCATCCGGCCGAGGTCGGCCAGAATGTCGCGGGTACGCGCGAGCGTCAGCGTCAGCGGCGCGTCGGTCTTCGGCACCTTGTGCGTGGCGGGCGACGAGGGCGTGTAATCGGCCACCGCCGCCGCCATGATCACCACGTCCGCCCGGCTCGCGGCCCTCGTCACGGCAGCATGCATCTCCGCGGCGCTCCGGACCCGCACCAGGTCGTCCGCGGCGGGAGGTTCCAGGCCCGTCGGACCGGCAACGAGCGTGACCCGCGCCCCGCGCCGCCGCGCCTCCGCCGCGAGCGCGAACCCCATACGGCCGCTCGACCGGTTGCCGACATAGCGCACCGCATCGATATCCTCACAGGTCGGTCCGGCGGTCACCACCACGTGGCGCCCACGCAGGATCGAATCGACCGGCGACAGGATCGCGAGCGCCGCCGCGACGATATCGGCCGGCTCGGCCAGCCGTCCTTTTCCGATCCATCCGCAGGCCAGGTACCCCTCGCCCGGCTCCACGAAGCGGACGCCGCGCGCGGCCAGCGTGCGGAGATTCTGCTGCACGGCGTCGTGCGCGAGCATGTTTGAGTTCATCGCGGGCGCGAGCAGCACCGGCGCGCGCGCCGCCAGGTACAGCGAGCTCAGGAAGTCGTCGGCGATGCCGGCGGCGAACTTGCCGATGACGTTCGCCGTGCACGGCGCGACGAGCAGCAGCGCGATCTGGTCGGCGATCGCGATGTGCTCGATATCGGCCCGCCTTCGCTCAGGCTCCGGCGAGGCCTCGCCGAAGCGCTCCGCGCGGAGGCGGGCGTTCATGCCGGGCTTCCACTGCGACGTGATGACCGGCCGCCGCGTGATCGCCTCGAAGGTGACGGGGCCTACGAAGCGCGCCGCCGACCGCGTCATCACGGCGACGACTTCGTGGCCGTGGCGCTGCAGGCCGCGGCACACCTCCACCGACTTGTAGGCGCCGATGCCGCCGGTGACGCCGAGCGCGATCAGTGACATGGCGAGAGGGACCGCCCTACCGTCCCTCCGCGATCTTCTCCACTTTGCGCTTGAGCACTTCCCGCTGCGCGATCGTGATCTTCTTCTCACCGGCTTCCCGCGGCGCAGCCCCCGCCAGCAACTGCCGCGCGCGAAGGCCTGCGGTAACGACGAACTCGAACCGGTTCTCCTTGGGTGTTCTTTCCATGATCGCGTCTATACCTTTCCCGAGGCCTGGGCCCTGGAGCCCGGGACGTTGAAGGTCTCGATGATCTCTTCGGCGTCGCGGCGCATGACCTTCACCCGCGCGCGTTCCGCCTCCACGATGGCCGCCATCCGCCCGACCGCCGACTCCAGATCGTCGTTGATCACCAGGTATTCGTACTGCGAGAACTCGTGGACCTCGCGGCACGCCACGTCGAGGCGCCTCCGGATCTGATCCTCGGAGTCCTTGCTGCGGCCGCGCAGGCGCTGCTCGAGGATCTCTGCCGACGGCGGGAGCACGAAGATGCCGACCGTCTCGATGCCGCGGCTGCGGACCTGGCGCGCCCCCTGGACGTCGATGACAAGCACGACGTCGTGCCCGGCCGCGAGCAGCGCGTCGGTATCGGCGGCCGACGTGCCGTAGCAGTGACCGAAAACGGCCGCCCACTCGAGGAACGCCCCGTCGCGCGCCATCGCGTCGAAGCGGTCGCGGCTGATGAAATTATAGTCGACGCCGTCCTGTTCCCCCGCCCGCGCGGGCCGCGACGTGTAGGAGCGCGACATCTTCAGGTTCGGCACCACCTGCACGAGCCGCTCGACGAGCGTCGTCTTGCCCGTGCCCGACGGCGCCGACACGATGAAGAGCAGCCCGCGCCTGCTACTCGACATTCTGCACCTGCTCGCGCATCTTCTCGAGCTCCGCCTTCGCGTTGATGATCAGCTCCGAGACGCGCAGCCCGTCCGCCTTGGCGGCAACGGTGTTCACCTCGCGGTTCATCTCCTGCAGCAGGAAGTCGAGCTTGCGGCCGCACGGCTCGTCGCCCGCCTCGAGCGCCTCCCAGTGCGCCAGATGGGCGCGGAAGCGCGCGAGCTCCTCGCTGATGTCGGAACGCGCGGCCGCGCGGACGATCTCCTGCGCAATCATCGCCTGATCGACCGGCAGCTCGAAGCTGATGTCGCGGATCCGGTCCTGCAGCCGCCGCTCCAGCGCGCTGCGCCCTTCGTCGGCCGCCACCGCCAGCTCCTCGACGAGCGCCGCAAGCGCCCGCCGCCGCGCGTCGAGATCGACGCGGAGGTGCTCCCCTTCGCGCACCCGCATCGCGTCCAGGTCGGCGAGCGCCTGCTCCACGGCCGCCTCCACGCTGGCGGCGAGCTGCGCCTCGAGCGCCGGATCCGCCTCGGCCGGCCGGTCCCGAATCGTGATCGCCTGCGGCAGCCGCAGCAGGTCGCCGGGCGTGAGGGTCCCGGAGATCAGCCCCCGCTGCCGCGCCCGGTCCAGCGCGGCCGACAGCGCGCTCGTAAACTCCGCGTTCAACTCCACCGCCGGCACCGCACCGGTCCGCAGCTGCACGGTGATCGCCAGCTCCACCCGCCCGCGCGAGAGCCGCTTCTGGAGCAGCGCCCGGACGCGCGGTTCCAGGTCGGCAAGCGACTGCGGAATCCGGAGCTGCAGATCCAGGAACCGGTGGTTGACCGCGCGAAGCGTCACGCCAATCGTGGCGCACTCGTCCTCGTGCGTGAGCGAAGCGAAGCCGGTCATCGACTTGATCATTGCTCTGGATTGCAGATTCGAGATTGTCGATTGATGACTGTTTCCGACTGCCGATTGTTGAATTCTGAACTGAACTCCGAACTCATCAATCGACATCCATCGACAGCCGGCAGTCTGCAATCATCAACCTGCATGTCAGATTTCTATCTCCGACGGTTCCTCCTGGAGCTGCAGCTCGTAGAGTTTCGCATACGCGCCGCCTCGCGCCATCAGCTCGTCGTGCGTGCTGGACTCCACGATGCGGCCGCGCTCGAGCACCACGATCGCGTCGGCGCGGCGCACGGTCGAGAGCCGGTGGGCGATGACGAAGCTCGTACGGTTCCGCATCAGATTCGACAGCGCCTCCTGCACCAGCATCTCCGACTCGGCGTCGAGCGACGAGGTCGCCTCGTCGAGGATCAGAATCGGCGAGTCGCGCAGGATCGCCCGCGCGATGGCGATGCGCTGCCGCTGCCCGCCGGAGAGCCGCTGCCCCCGCTCGCCGATCATCGCCTCGTAGCCTCCGTCGAGCCGGACGATGAACTCGTGCGCGTGCGCCGCGCGCGCGGCCGCCTCGATCTCCTGCCGCGTCGCCTCCGGCCGCCCGTACGCGATGTTCGCCGCGATCGTGTCGTCGAACAGCACGGTTTCCTGGGTGACGATGCCGATCTGCCCGCGCAGCGACGCCAGCGTGACCTCCCGCACGTCGTGGCCGTCGACCAGAATCGCCCCGCCGGTCACGTCGTAGAAGCGCGGAATCAGATTGACGAGCGTCGTCTTGCCCGCGCCGCTCCGGCCGACGATGGCGAGCATCTGCCCCTGGCGGACGGCGAACGTCACGCCGTCGAGCGTCGAGGGGCCGTCACCGCCGTACGAGAAGCGGACGTCGCGGAACTCGATGCGCCAGCTGAACGGCGGCAGCACGACGGCGTCCGGCCGTTGCTGCACCTCGTTGTGCGAATCAAGAATCTCGAAGAGGCGCTCGCCGGCCGCCATCGCCTGCTGCAGGTCGGCGTTGACGCGGCTCAGCTTCTTCGCCGGCGCATACATCATGAAGAGCGCCGCGACGAAGGCGGTGAACTCGCCCGGCGACAGCCGCCCCGCCGCGATCTCCTGGCTGCCGTAGACGAGCGCCCCGACGAACGCCACGCCGCCGATGAACTCCATGAGCGGCGGGAGCACCGACACGACCCCCGTCACCTTCATGTTGGTCCGATACAGGTGGTGCGACGCGCGCTCGAACTTCGCCGTCTCGCGCCCTTCGGCGCCGAACGCCTTCACGATCCGGTGGCCGGTGATCGCCTCGGCGCTCACGTGCGACATCTGCTCGAGCGCCTCCTGGCTCCGGCGGGCGGTCCGCCGGATGCGCTGCCCGAGGCGCACCAGCGGATACACCACGATGGGGGCGCCCGTCAGGCAGACGAGCGCCAGCCGCGCGTCGTAGTAGAACAGCAGGGCGGCAAAGCCGACGAGCGCCAGCGATTCTCGGGCGAGGTCCCCGATCGTCTCCGACACCGCACGCTGGATCTGCCCCACGTCGTTGGTGATGCGCGACATCAGACGGCCGGTCGTCTGGAGCGAGAAGAAGGCGGCCGACTGGCCGAGGATGTGCCGGAAGAGGACGTTGCGCAGGTCGCGGACGACGCGCTGGCCGACATCGGTCATCAGATAGCCGGAGAGGTAGGCGCCGACGCCCTTCAGCAGGTAGATCACGAGAATTGCGGCGGCGATCGGGGCCAGGTTCTGCCGGTTGGGCAGCACTTCGTCGAAGATCGGCTGGATGAGCGCCGCCAACCCGGCCGACGCGGCGCCGTACAGCACCATCGCCGCCAGCGCGCCCGCCAGCCGCGCGCGGTGCGGCCGCGCGTACTCGAGCAGCCGGAAGAAGACGCTCACTCCGTGAACCGGTACCTCAGCAGCACCCACAGGGCGACCACCCCGTCACGCCATCCGATCTTCTTGCCCTCTTCGTAGCCGCGGCCGTCGTAGGTAATCGGCACCTCGTACACGCGAAACCCCCGCTTGAAGATCTTCGCCGTCAGCTCGGGCTCGATGCCGAACCCGTTGGAGCGCAGCGTCATCGAGCGGAGCACCTCGGTCCGCATGACCTTGTAGCAGGTCTCCATGTCCGTGAGCATGGTGTTGTAGAGGACGTTGGTCATCAGCGTCAGCAGCCGGTTGCCGAGGTAATGCGAGAAGAGAAACACCCGGTGCCGGCCGAGGAACCGCGAGCCGTAGACCACGTCGGCGCGGCCCTGGCAGACGAGCTCGATGAGCAGCGGCAACTCCTCCGGCGAGTACTCGAGATCCGCATCCTGGATGACCACCAGATCGCCCCGCACCTCCCGAAACCCGCGCCTCAGCGCCGCGCCCTTGCCCTGGTTGTACGGCTGGATCAGCAGCGTGAACCCGAGCTCCCCGTGCAGGCGCTGCAGCGTCTCCCGCGTCCCGTCGGTCGAGCCGTCGTCGACGACGATCAACTGGGTGCGCAGCGGCACTGCCAGCACGCGCCGGACGATCTCCTCGATGGTGGCGGCCTCGTTGAACACCGGCATCACGACCGACAGCAGGGGATCCGCGAGGACGCCCCGCAGACGCGACATCAGCGTCCGCCCGGCCCCGCCGCCATGTCGGGGCCCCCATCGCGGAGGCCTGCGCGATGGCGTGGCGTTTCGAATCCGCGAGGGTGCGCCGCATGCCACCGCCACGCGTCGGCGACGATCGTCTCGAGCGCCGGGCGCGCCGGCACCCAGCCGAGCTCCTCGCGAATGCGCGCCGCCGACGCATAGAGCGCTGCGGGGTCGCCGGGCCGGCGCGGCGCGTCCCGCGTCGGCACCGCACGTCCGGTCACCCGCTCGACCGCGGCGAGCACGTCGCGCACCGACGAGGGACGCTCCGTGCCGACGTTGTACGCCGTTGAAGCCGCGCCGCCCTGCAGGTGATGCAGCGCCCGTACGTGCGCGTCCGCCAGGTCCGCCACGTGCACGTAATCGCGCAGGCACGTCCCGTCGGGCGTCGGATAGTCCTCGCCGAAGATCTCGAACGGCGGCCCGCCCTGCGCCGCCCCGAGCGCCCGCGGAACGGCATGAATCTCGGGCGTGTGGTCCTCGCCGAGCTCGCCGTCCGGGTCGGCGCCGGCGGCGTTGAAATAGCGGAGGCTGACCGACCGGATCCCGTACGCCCGCTCGAAGTGCGGCAGCGCCTGCTCCACCGCCAGCTTCGTCTGTCCGTAGGCGCTTACCGGCCGCGTCGGGTGCGTCTCGCCGAGCGGCAGCTCGAGCGGCTCGCCGTACACCGCACAGCTCGACGAGAACACGAACTGCCGGCACGCCTCCGCAGCCATCGCTTCGAGCGTCGCCAGCGCGCCCACCACGTTGTGCCGGTAGTACCCGACGGGATCGCGGACCGACGCGGCGACATCGAGCCATGCCGCGAAATGCATCACGGCCTCGGCGCCGCTCTCGCGAATCGCGCGCCGCACGGCGTCGACGTCGCGCACCTCGCCCTCGATGAACGGCGCGCCGAGCGCCGCCTCGCGGTGCCCGGCCGAGAGGTTGTCGAAGATGACGACACGGTGGCCGGTCCGGCGCAGCGCCTTCGCGCTGTGGCTGCCGATGTACCCGGCGCCGCCGGTCACCAGGATGACGCTACGATGCGGCGCGGCCAATGGAGTAGTACGTGAACCCGTTCTGCTGCATCTGCTGCGGCGTATAGATGTTGCGCCCGTCGAAGACGACCGGCGTACGCATCAGCTTGCGCATCCGCGCGAAATCAGGGCGGCGAAACTCGTTCCATTCCGTCACGATGGCGAGGCAGTCGGCGCCCCTGAGCGCCTCGTAATTCCCCGACGCAAACGTCACGCGGTTGCCGAGAATCCCCTTCGCCACGCGCATCGCCTCGGGATCGTACGCCTGCACCTTCGCCCCGGCGGCCAGCAGCGCCTCGATGAGGGTCAGCGCGGGCGCCTCCCGCATGTCGTCGGTCCGCGGCTTGAACGACAGCCCCCAGACGGCCACCGTCTTTCCCTTCAGGCTGCCGAAGTGCGCGCGCATCTTCGCGAGCAGCCGCGTCTTCTGGTACGCATTCACCGCGTCCACGGCCAGGAGAATCTTGAACTCGTAGTTCTTCTGCGCCGCGAAGTGAATCAGCGCCTGGACGTCCTTCGGAAAGCAGCTTCCGCCGTAGCCGACGCCCGGAAAGAGAAACGACGACCCGATCCGGCGGTCCGCCGCTATCGCCTGCCGTACATGGTCGACGTCGGCGCCGACCAGCTCGCACAAATTGGCCACCTCGTTCATGAAGGAGATCCGCGAGGCGAGCATGGCGTTGGCCGCATACTTCGACAGCTCCGCGCTGGCGCAGTCCATCACCATCACCGGCGCGCCGGTCCGCGTGAACGGCGCGTAGACCTCGCGCATCAGCTCCTCCGCCCGCGGATCCTCGGCGCCGATGACGACGCGGTCCGGTCTCATGAAGTCCTCGACCGCCGCGCCCTGCTTGAGGAATTCCGGGTTGCTGACGACGCTGAACGGATGCGTCGTCTCGCGGCGGATGACCTCCCGCACGCGCTCGCTCGTGCCGACGGGCACCGTGCTCTTGTTGACGATGACCTTGTAGCCGTTCATCGCGCGCGCGACGTCACGCGCCACGGCGAGCACGTGCTGCAGGTCGGCCGACCCGTCGTCGCCCGGCGGCGTGCCGACGGCGATGAAGATGATGGCCGAGGCGCGGACCGCTTTCGGCAGGGTCGCCGTGAACGTCAGCCGCCCCTCGTGGCGGCTGCGCCGCACCAGCTCCTCGAGACCCGGCTCGTAGAACGGCATCTTCCCCCGCCGCAGCGTCCTGATCTTCGCCTCGTCCTGGTCCACGCACACCACGTCATTGCCGCTCTCCGCCAGACAGGCGCCCGCGACGAGCCCCACGTACCCTGTACCGACAACCGCGATTCTCATCCGCCTCCGTAACGAAGCTTCGCCCGATCCAACGAAGCCTCACGGGGTGGCGAAGCTTCGTTACTAGTGTGCGCGGCCCGCCTAGCGGCCGCGCAAACTGCTGAGGCTATCATACCGGTAGCGTGCGCATCGCGATCGACGGCCGGGAGCTTCACGGGCAGCCGACCGGCGTCGGACGGTTCCTGAAGGGCGTGATGGCGGCGTGGAGCGACCTTCCCGCCGCCCGGTCACACGAATTCATTCTGCTGGCGCCCGGCGCCCGACGCGGAGCGTCGGCGTGGGAGCAGCTCACCCTGCCGCGCCTCGTGCGGGATGCCCGCGCCGACGTCCTCTTCGCCCCCGGCTACACGGGCCCTTTGCGCTGCCCCGTGCCGATGGTCGTCGTGATCTACGACGTCTCGTTTGCGGTGCACCCGGAATGGTTTCCCTGGCGCGAAGGGCTGCGGCGACGGCTGCTGACGCGCCTCGCCGCCCGCCGCGCGGCGCGCGTGGTGACGACCTCGGCGTTCTCACGCGACGAAATCGGCCGGCGGCTCGGCGTGCCGCACGCGAAGATCGAGGTGATCTATCCCGGCGTTCATACCCTGCAGTCAGTGGGGCGAGCCTTTGACCGGGGTCCCCACCGCGCAAGCCTGCGCGGTGGGGTGGAGGTTCGCCCGGCGGACCCGAAGGGTCCGCCCCGCAACGCGACCGAAAACCTGGTGCTCTACGTCGGCTCACTGTTCGCCCGCCGGCACATTCCCGAACTGGTCGAAGGATTCGCCGACCTCGCGCGACGGCGGCCCGAGGCACGCCTCGAGGTCGTGGGCGACAACCGGACGAGGCCGCGCCTCGACGTCGATCGCCTCGTCTCGGAGACCGGCGCCGCGGACCGGATTGCCGTCCGTTCCTACGTCCCAGACGAGGCGCTTGCCGCGCTCTACGACACGGCACGCGTCTTCGTGTTCCTGTCCGAGTACGAAGGCTTCGGGCTCACGCCGCTCGAAGCGCTCACGGCCGGTGTCCCGATCGTCGTCCTCGACACGCCGGTGGCGCGCGAGGTGTACGCCGACGCGGCGCTCTACGTACCGCGGCCCGATCCCGCGCTCGTGGCGGCGGCCATCGAGCGCCTCCTCGACGATGATGGCGAGCGGACCCGCATCCTCGACGCGGCGCGGCGGCTGCTGCCGCGATACTCGTGGCGCGAGTGCGCGACGAGGATCCTCAACCTTCTGGTCGCCGCCGCGTCATGACGCGCCTCTCGATCATCGTCGTGACGTACAACTCGATCGGCGTGATCGAGCGCTGTCTCGAGGCGCTCGTCCGGCACCCGCCGACGGTCGGGCACGAGGTGGTCGTCGTCGACAACGCGTCGGCCGATGAGACGGCGTCCGGGGTGCGCGGCGGCTGGCCGGGCGTCCGGGTCGTCGACGCGGGCGCCAACCTCGGCTTCGCCCGCGCCAGTAATCTCGGTATCCGGCAGACGTCCGGAGAGCTCGTGCTGCTGCTCAATCCGGATACAGCAGTCCGGGCGGGCGCTCTTGACGCGCTGATTCGCGTCATCGACGCGCGGCCCGATGTGGCGGTGATCGGCCCCCGCCTGCTGGACGAGCACGGACGCCCGGAGCTGTCGTTCGGGTCGATGATCGGCCCGTGGGCGGAGCTGCGACAGAAGGCGCTCGTCATCGGCAGCCAGCGCGGCGTGCCGCTCGCGCGCGCCTACGTGTGCCGCCTGACCGCCCGTCCGCGCGAGGTGGACTGGGTCAGCGGCGCGTGCCTGCTCGTCCGTCGAGCCGACGCGGACGCGGTGGGGCTGATGGACGAGCGCTATTTCCTGTACGCCGAGGATGTCGACTTCTGCGCGGCCATTCGCGCCCGCGGCCGCACGGTGCTCTTTACGCCGGCGGCCGAGGTGGTTCACCTGCGCGGGCGATCCGCGGCGTCGATGCCCGCCGCCGCCGAGACGGCGTACCGCCGCAGCCAGCTGGCGTTCTACGCAAAGCACCACCCCCGCTGGGAGCCGTGGCTGCGCGCCTATCTGAAGTTCCGGGGCCGCCTGCCCGATATGCCGATCGATCCCCCGGGAAGGAGCCGGCAGTAGGCCGTCGGCAGTAGGCAGCATTCCTACTGCTTGCCGCCCACTGCCTACTGCCTACTGCCTACTGCCTGCTACCGATGAGCGCTGCCGAGAGCTTCGCCTGGGACTGTCCGGCGTGCGGCCGCCGCGTGCCGCGGCGTGTCGAGCAGTGCCGGTGCGGCTTCACGCGCACGAAGCCGGAGGCGGCCGGCGACCTGCCGTCGGCCGACGAGACGCCGCGCAGGAGCGGCGTGCTGCTCCTCGCTACAGGGCTCGTGCTTGGCGCGGCGCTCGTCCTCGCACTCCGGTTCGCGCTCCCTTCGCCGGCGCCGGTCCAGGACGCGTCGCCTCCGAACCGGCAGCCTCCCGGTCAGGCCGAGACGCCCGACTCGGTGGCGCCAGAAGCTGCACTGCCGGGGGACGCGGTGTCGTCTGCGGCGGCGCTCGCGGGCGGCGCGCCGGTCGGTTCGCCGATGGCGTCCCCACCCCTCGACGCGCCGCCGGCGCCGCCGGCCGCCCTCGAGGATGTTGTGGCCCGTACGCTTCCCGGTGTTGTCTCGATTCGAGCGGGCGCGTCGCGCGGCACCGGGTTCTTCGTCCGCCCGAACCTCGTCCTCACCAACGCGCATGTGGTCGACCGGCACCTGGCGGTGCAGCTCCAGACCGGCAGCATCACGTACACGGCGCGCGTGGTGAGCCTCTCCGCGGGGACCGATCTCGCGCTGCTCGAAGTCTTCAACCCCAACCCGCAGCAGGCCACGCTGCGACTCGGCTCGTTCAAGGACGTCCGGCCGGGACAGGAAGTGGTCGCCATCGGCTCCGCCTTCGGCGTGCTGTCGAACACGGTGACGCGGGGGATCGTGAGCGCCGTCCGCAGCGCGGGCGACGTCACCCTGATTCAGACCGATGCGGCCATCAACCCGGGCAACAGCGGCGGACCGCTCGTGAATCGCCGCGGCGTCGTCATCGGCGTCAACTCGATGCGCGTGGCCGAACGCGGCGGCCAGGGAGTCGCGTTCGCGGTGGCCATCGATCATGCCGCACCGCTCCTCAGCGGCCGCACGGCGCCGGCGACATCGACGCCGCTGCAGGGACTGAATCGCGTCATGGAAGGGACGTCCGATGCCGCCACCATCCGCGAGCGGGGGACGCAGGCGTACCGGGCGGCGATCGAGACGGCGGCGCGCAAAGCCGGCGAGCTCGACGCCTTCTGGACGCGCTATGCGCCTGCCTGCGTGAGCCGCGCCGCATCGGCGGGCGACCGCGCCTGGTTTGCGGTGTTCGAGCCCGACGGCGTCCGTATCAGCATCTCGTCGGCCTACGACTGCGAAGAGTGGCTGCGCGTGACGCGCACGAACGCGAATACGGTTCGACACGAGCTGACGCAGGCGGCCGAAGCGGCGCGCCGGCAGGGCGTCTACCCGGGCGTGATGCGCGATCTCCGGCGTCAGTACCGGCTCGAGTGGGCGGGATTCTGACCCGCGGCAGCCCGATCGCACCGATATAATTGGGAGTACATGCGCGTTGCGATCGATGCGCGAAAGCTGCACGATTTCGGCATCGGCACCTACACCCGTAACCTCCTGCGGTACCTGGCCCGCATCGACCGCGACAGCGAGTACGTCCTGCTCTGCCACGAAGCCGACCTCGCCATCGGCCGGCAGCTAGGGCCGAACTTCCGCACGGTGCTCGAACCGTCGCCGAACTACTCCATCCGCGAGCAGATCCACGTGCCGTGGGTGCTGCGGCGCGAGCGCCCCGACGTCTTCCACGCGCCGCACTACGTGCTGCCGCCGGCGGTTCCCTGCCGGTCGGTCGTGACGATTCACGACTGCATCCACCTGATGTTTCCGCAGTACCTGCCGAACCGCGCCGCGTATGCGTACGCGCGGGCGTCGATGTGGAGCGCGGTGCGGCGATCCCACCGCATCCTGACGGTCTCCGAGGCCTCCAAGCGCGACATCATCCACTTCTTCAACGTACCGCCGGAGAAGATCGTCGTCGTCTACAACGCCATCGACGAGCGCTTCGGCGTGGTGCCGTCCGAGGAGGACGTTGCGCGCGTCCGCGAGCGCTTCCAGCTCCAGCACGAGTTCGTCCTGTACGTCGGCAACATCAAGCCGCACAAGAACCTTGTCCGGCTGATCGAGGCGTTCGACATGCTGCGGCATCGCGGCTTCGATCAGCTGAAGCTCCTCATCATCGGCGACGAGATCTCGAAGCTGCCGGCGCTGCGGCGCGCCGTGCATCGCCACAAGCTGCACAAGCACGTGCGGTTCCTCGGCTATCAGCCGGACGAGACGCTCGCCATCCTGTACAGGCTTGCAGCGGTCTTCGGCTTTCCGTCGCTCTACGAGGGGTTCGGGCTGCCGCCGCTCGAAGCGATGGCGTCCGGCACGCCGGTCGTGACCTCGAACGTCTCGTCGCTGCCCGAGGTCACCGGCGACGCCGCCGTCCTGGTGGATCCGTACGACATCGAATCGATTGCCGACGGCATCGAGCAGGTGCTGAGCAGCCCGGCGCTCCGGGCCGAGCTGCGGGAAAAGGGGATCGCCCGCGCCCGCGAGTTCTCCTGGGAGCGGTCGGTCGCCAGAACGCGGGAACTGTACGAGGAAGTAGGGGGCAAGAGGTCAGGGGGAAGGGGTTAGTGGTGTGGTGTGGTGCTGTGCTGCGCTGCGCTCCGCCCTCTGCCCCGTAACCCCTTGCCCCCTGGTCCCTGTCCTCTACCGATGAACGTCGCCTTGATTCACGACTGGCTGACGGGTATGCGCGGCGGCGAGCGGGTGCTCGAGGCGCTCTGCGAGCTCTATCCCGACGCCGACGTCTTCACGCTCTACCACCGGCGCGGCTCGGTCTCACCGGCGATCGAACGGCATCGCGTCACGCATTCGTTCATTCAGCGCCTCCCCCGCGCCGACGCGTACTACCGGCGGTACCTGCCGCTCTTCGCGCTGGCGATCGAGCAGTTCGATCTGGACCCGTACGACCTCGTGATCAGCTCCAGCCACTGTGCCGCCAAGGCGGTGGTGCCGCCCGGGCGCGCGCGGCATCTGTGCTACTGCCACTCGCCGATGCGGTATGCGTGGGATCAGTTCGAGGCGTATTTCGGCCCCCCGCGCGTCGGCTACGTGGCAAGCCGCTGGTTCTACCGCCCCGTGCTCGCGCGGCTGGCGCGCTGGGATGCGGCGACCGCCGCCCGCGTGGATCGGTTCATCGCCAACTCCGCGCACGTTGCCGCGCGGATCGGCCGATACTATAATCGCGTGGCGACGATCGTGTACCCGCCGGTCGACACGGTCTTCTTCCATCCCGCCGACGTCACACCGGGCAGCCATTTCCTGATCGTGTCGGCGCTCGTGCGACGGACCGGATCGGCGGCGGCTCGAGGCGCGCGCCGGCCCGCACGTGGAGATGTTGGGCCGGTTGAGCGACGAGGCGGTCCGCGAGGAGTACCGGCGCGCGCTTGCCGTGCTGTTGCCGGGAGAGGAAGACTTCGGTATCGTGCCAGTCGAGGCGCACGCGTGCGGCCGCCCCGTGGTGGCGCTCGCCCGGGGCGGCGCGCTCGAAACGGTGATCGACGGCGACAACGGCGTGCTCTTCCACCCCGACGCGCAAAGTCCCCGCGTTGGGGGCCCCGGAGTCGCCGAGCCCGAGGTCGACGCGCTTGCCGCCGCGCTCGAACGGGCGGCGCGCCTGCGCTTCGACCGGGCGCGCGTCCGCGCCAGCGCCGAGCGGTTCACGCGCGAGCGCCACGTCGAGCGCATGCGCGAGGTGATCGAAGAAACAGTGGCGGCGCCCGCCGGAACACGATGGTAAGACGCTACAACCGCCTGCTCGTCGCCTTTTACGTCACCTCCGACGCCGTCCTGGCGATGTGGGCGTTCGTGCTGGCCTACGGGATCCGGTTCGAGAGCGGGCTCATCCCCGTCCGGTACGGCTACCCGCCGTTCGAGCAGTACCTGAACGTCCTTCCGTTCATCGCGGTCCTGACACCGCTCGCGTTCCTGCTCCAGGGCGTGTACCGGCTGCGCCGGGGCCGCTCGCGCGTGGACGACTTTTTTGCCGTCCTCGTCGGCAGCATCGTCGCGGTGGTCCTCGGCGTCATCTGCACCCTGTATGTGCAGGCGTACTACGCGTCCGAGGAAGCCCGGGCGCGCGGCGCCTATCAGGTGTCGCAGATCGTCTGGGCGCTCTTCCTCGTTCTCAGCGTCTTCTTCACGTACAGCTCGCGCGAGACGGTCCGGCAGCTCCTCGAGCGCCGGTGGCGCGCCGGCATCGGCCTGAAGCGGATCCTGATCGCCGGCGCCGGCGATCTCGGGCGCATGGTCGCCGATCGGATGCTGCAGCACCGCGAGCTGGGGTACCAGGTGGTCGGGTTCGTCGACGACCGTGCCGGCGGCGATCACATCGGCTACCGCGGCCTGCCGCTCCTCGGCACGCTCGGCGAGGTTGGAGAGATCGCCCAGCGCGAGCGCGTCGATCACCTGTACGTGGCGCTGCCCCTGGAGGAGCACTCCAAGCTCCTGGATCTCATCGAAATCACGAGCCGCGAGTGCCTCGACGTCAAGGTGGTGCCGGACCTGCTGCAGTTCATCGCCCTCCGGGCCCGGCTGGAGGACCTCGACGGGCTGCCGATCATCAACGTCAACGACGTCCCGTTGCAGGGCGTGAACGCGTGGATCAAGCGGGCGATCGACGTCACGCTGTCGGCCGTGGCGCTCCTCGTGCTCGCGCTCCCCTTCGCGCTGATCACGGCGCTCGTCAGGCTCACCTCGCCCGGTCCGGTGTTCTACCGGCAGGAGCGGATGGGCCTCGACGGCAAGGCGGTTACGGTCTTCAAGTTCCGCTCGATGTACGAGGGCGCCGAGGACACCACCGGCCCCGTCTGGGCGCGCGACGACGACCCGCGCGCGACGCCGGTCGGACGGTGGCTGCGCCGGCTGGATCTGGATGAGCTGCCGCAGTTCTGGAACGTGCTCAAGGGCGACATGTCGATCGTCGGCCCGAGGCCGGAGCGCCCCTACTTCGTCGAGCAGTTCAAACACCGCATCCCGCAGTACATGCTGCGCCACAAGGTGAAGGCGGGCATCACCGGCTGGGCGCAGGTCAACGGCTGGCGCGGCAACACCTCGCTCGAGAAGCGCATCGAGTACGACCTGTACTACATCGAGAACTGGTCGGTGGCGCTCGACCTGAAGATCATGTGGCTCACTCTGGTCCGCGGCCTGTTCCAGCGCGGGATCGCGTATTGAGAGTTGTCATCACCGGCGCTGCCGGCTTCATCGGATCCCACCTCGCGGATGCGCTCGTCGACCGCGGCCACACGGTGATCGGGATCGATAATCTCGTCACGGGGGACCTGGCCAACATCGAGCAGCTGCGTGGCCGCGCGTTCGAGTTCATCGAACACGACGTCACCCGCCACATCCGGGTGGAAGGCGCCGTGGACGTCGTGTTTCACTGGGCGAGCCCCGCCAGCCCGATCGACTATCTCAAGCTGCCGATTCAGACGCTGAAAGTCGGCTCTCTCGGCACGCACAACGCGCTCGGCGTGGCGCTGGCGAAGCGGGCGCGCTTCGTGCTGGCGTCCACCTCGGAGGTGTACGGCGATCCGCTCGAGCACCCGCAGAAGGAGACGTACTGGGGGAACGTCAACCCGATCGGGCCGCGCGGTGTCTACGACGAAGCGAAGCGGTTCGCCGAGGCGATGACGCTCGCCTACCACCGCCATCACGGCCTCGACACGAGGATCGCGCGCATCTTCAACACCTACGGGCCGCGGATGCGTCTCGGCGACGGCCGGGCGGTTCCCGCCTTCATGACGCAGGCGCTCCGCCACGAGGACGTCACCGTTTTCGGCGACGGCACGCAGACGCGCAGCTTCTGCTACGTGTCCGATCTGGTCGACGGCGTCCTCCGGCTGATGGAGGCGGACACGCACGAGCCGGTGAACCTCGGCAACCCGCACGAGGTGACGATCGAAGAGATCGCCCGCACGATCATCCGCCTCGTCGGCTCGCGCAGCCGCATCGTCCATCAACCGCTTCCGGTCGACGACCCGAAGCAGCGGCGTCCCGATATCACGCGCGCACGGACGCTGCTCGGGTGGGGGCCGAAGGTCGGCCTGGAAGAAGGGCTCCTGAGAACCGTCGACTACTTCAAGCGGAAGCTCGCGATCTAGACGGCGATCCGGTCGATCGCGATCGACACATGCCGTTCACGCTTCTCGATTCCTTCTTCGTGGTTCGTGTTCGAGGTTCGGTTCAGCGTTCGCCGTTCGTACGTTCGATGTTCGCAACGGCACGTGCGGCTCTAGCTGGACGACCGGAAGTGCGAACGACTCCGGTTCAACTCCCAGCCGGCTCGTTGATCAGCCGCCGCAGCTTGATGAAGTAGTCGATCCCCGAGATGAGCGTCAGCGCGAGCGAGGCCCAGACGAAGAGGTCGACAACGAGCGCCTGCTCGCGGCGGTAGTTGTAGAACATGATCACCAGGCTGGTGAGGATGTACGTGGCGGTGGCGAGCTTGCCCCACAGCGACGGCGTAAATGTCCGCGGCCCGATGGCCAGGCTGACGATCGCCACGACGCCGACGATCACCGTGTCTCGGCTGATCACGAACACCGTGAGCCACAGCGGGATATGGTTGGTGAGCGGGATAGCCGGCAGTGTCAGCACCACGAATGTCGTGACCAGGAGAAGCTTGTCCGCCATCGGGTCGAGCCACGCCCCGAGCGTCGTGCGCTGCCCGGTCCGCCGCGCGATGAGGCCGTCGAGCGCGTCGGTCGTGCCGGCGACAAGAAACGTCACAAGTGCCCAGCCAAGATAGCCGTAGACGACCAGCAGCACGAACGCCGGGATCAGCATGATCCGAAGGATCGTGAGCTGGTTGGCCAGCGTGAGGCTGCCCACGGCGGATCAACGCGCGGCGAGCGCCCGGACCCGACCGACCACTTCCGCCGCCTCGGGGCCCGACACGGGCCGCGCCGTCTCGAAACGGTCGCCGTCGGCGAGCGTCATCACGCCCGAGGCGACCGCTACCGCGGCCGCCGGATAGCTCAGATGTCCTGACGGCATGTCGGCGATGGGCGGCTTCGCGGTCAGATGGGGCCGCAGCTCCGGGCGGCGGACCGCCAGCAGCGCCACGAGGCGGCTGACGGCGCCCGCCAGATCGGCGCGCGTCACGCGGCCGCGCGGCTGGAACGTGTGGTTCGCGAACGGCTCCATCACACCCGCCCGCGCCACCTCGGTGATCCAGGGCGCCGCCCAGTGGCCGCCGACGTCGGTCATGACGACCTCGCGCGCCGGCGCGTCCCGGACCGCTCCCTCGAGGCGGACGCCGATGAGGGCGGCCAGGTCGCCGCGCGTGATCTGCGCCGTTCCTTCAATCGCACGGAACTCCGCCGGGAGCCGCGCCTCGCGGGCGCGCTCGGCCATGGCGGCTATCCGCGCCTCGAGCTCGGCGGTCGGCTCCACGCCCGCAGCGCGGCGATACGCGGCGTCGGCGCCCGCAAAATCCTGCCGCATTTCGAGCAGCTCGCCGATCTGCACGAGTGAGGCCGCATCGGCCGGCTCCAGGTCGGCTGCCCGGCGGAAATGCGTCAGGGCGGCGTTTGCGTCGCCCCGGCGGCGCGCCACCTGGCCCCGTTCGCGGTACAGGAAGCCGCTCTCGGGCGACGCAGCGAGCGCCCGCTCGTAAGCACGGTCGGCCTCGTCCAGGCGGCCCGCGGCGGCGGCGGCCCGCGCCGCTTCGATGACCTCCTGCAGGCCGCGGAAGCGCAGCACGTCCACGCGGCGGTGCACGTCGGCGAGCGACGGATCGACAGCGACGGCGGCCTCGAACGCTTTCAGCGCATCGGCCTCACGCTGCAGCGCGAGGAGCGTCTGGCCGCGGCCGACGAGCGCCGGCACATAGGCCGGCGCCACCTGGACGACGGCATCGAAGGCGGCGAGCGCCTCGGTCAGCTCCTCTCGCGCCAGCGCGACATACGCGCTCCCGGCCCGGGCGGGATAGAGCCCGGGGCTGCTCTTCAACGCGGCGACGAACTCCCGCTCGGCGCCGGGCAGATCGTCATTTTGCAGGAATCGCCATCCCGCATCGACACGCGCGGCCTGACGGGCGGCGGCCAGCTCCCGCGGCACGGCCGGATAGATGAACTCGGGGTACTTGAGCGCGGTCGGCAACGGCGGCGCCGTCCTGATGGCGCACGCCGCCGCCAGCACCGTCACGGCTGCGGCCGCCGCCAGACGCCTACCGCGCATCGACGCCCTCCTCCGCCTGCGCCGGAGTCGTCAGCCGCGCGATGTACCGGCGGGGCACGTCGGCTTCGATGACCACGCGCCCGTTCCTGGCGACGTGGCTCACCACGCGCGCCACCCGGTAGAGCCGCGCGATCTGCTCGCGGTCGAAGGCGTTGTCGCTGTCGAAAGCGATGGTGATCCGGCGCGTGTCGAGCGCCAGCCGGGAGGCGACCATCTGTGCCAGTTCGTCGACGCCCTCGCCGGTCCGCGCCGAGATCAACGCCGCCGCCGGATCGCGCTCGGCGATCCGCCGGCGCTCGTCCGCGGTGATCGTATCCACCTTGTTGTAGACGTCGAGTACCGGCACCTCCGCCGCGCCCACCTCCTCGAGCACGCGCCGGACCGCGGCGACGTGACGCTCGCGCTCGGGCGCCCCCGCGTCGATGACGTGCAGCGCCAGGTTCGCTTCCGCGACCTCTTCGAGGGTGGCACGAAACGCCGCCACCAGCGCATGCGGCAGCCGATCGATGAAGCCGACGGTGTCAGAAATGAGCAGCTCCCGGCGGTCGGGCAGCCGGACCCGGCGCAGGAGCGGATCGAGCGTCACGAACAGCGCGTCCGAGGTCACCGCGTGTTCGTCGGTCAGCCGGTTGAAAAGCGTCGTCTTGCCGGCGTTGGTATAGCCGACGAGCGCCACCGTGGGCACCGACTGCTTCTGCCGCCGCTCCCGGAGTTGGGCGCGGCGCTGCCGGACGTGGTCGATTTCGCGCTGAATCGACTGGGTCCGCGTGCGGATGCGGCGCCGATCGGTCTCGAGCTTCGTCTCGCCGGGGCCCCGGGTGCCGATGCCGCCGCCCAGACGGGAGAGGGCCGGGCCCGCGCCGACGAGCCGGGGCAGCAGATACCGGAGCTGCGCCAGCTCGACCTGCCACCTTCCTTCACGCGTGCGCGCACGGCGCGCGAAGATGTCGAGGATGAGCTGCGTGCGGTCGACGACCTTCCGGCCGAGCCGCTCCTCGAGCTGCCGCAGCTGCGCGGGCGTCAGCTCGTTGTCGAAGATCACGACATCGACGCCCGCTTCGGCGCAGGCGGTGGCAAGCGCCGTCACCTTGCCGCTCCCGATGAACGTGGCCGGATCCGGTTTCGGACGCTCCTGCAGAACCCGGAGCACGACGTGCGCGCCGGCGGCGTCGGCCAGGCCGGCCAGCTCGTCGAGCGAGTGATCCGCTGCGGGTCGCTGCGCGACCCGCCTAGGGCACCCCACCGCGCAGGCGCGCGCGGTGGGGACCCCGCTAATGAGTGCTGGCTGGGCGGTCCGCTCAGGCGGACCGCCCCTGCGGCGGGCGGCGCCTGTGACGAGCCCGACGAGCGCGGCGCGTTCGACTTTCGGTGGAGAAAGGATGTGGCGATCAGACACGGGAAGCGATCTATTACGATACCACCCGACGCCCCATGCCGCCCCGGCGACCACGGCCGCAGAAGCCCGCGCTCCCACGCATGCCGCTTCCCCGCCAGACCGGTGGAGTGCACGAGGACAAGACGAAGCGGCCGTGGCGGCGGCGGAAGCACAAGGGGAAGATCGAGGAGTGAACTGTCGTTCACACTTCTTGGTTCTTCCTTCTCGGTTCGTGTTCAGGTTCGGTTCGAAGTTCCGGGTCGGAGTTCTGGCGTTCGGGGGTCGGGGCTCGGCGTTCGGGCCGGTTATGGCCGATGCGGTAGAATTCGGCACCGGCTCAGATGGCGCTCGATCCGAACACCCGGCTCGGGCCGTACCGCGTCGTGGCGCCCCTCGGCGCGGGCGGGATGGGGGTTGTCTACCGTGCCGAGGACACGCGGCTGGGGCGCGCGGTTGCCCTGAAGCTGCTGCCCGACGCGATCAGCCGCGATCCGGCCGCGGTTGAACGGTTTCTCCGCGAGGCGCGCGCCGCCGCCGCCCTCAACCACCCGAACATCTGCACCATCTACGACATCGGCCAGGAGGGCGACCGGCACTACCTGACGATGGAGCTGCTCGAGGGGCAGACGTTGCGGGAGCGGCTCGCGGCCAGGCCCTTCGAGCTGCCGGCGCTCCTCGACCTCGGCGCGGCACTCGCGGAGGCGCTCGACGCTGCCCATAAGGCCGGCATCGTCCATCGCGACATCAAGCCGGCCAACATCTTCCTGACCACGCGGGGCCAGCCGAAGATTCTCGACTTCGGGCTGGCAAAGATGCGCAGCGCTGCCGCGCCCGCCTATTCGGCGATGCCGACCGTTGACATCGCACCGGCGCATCTGACCAGCCCGGGGACGGCACTCGGGACTGTCGCCTACATGTCGCCGGAGCAGGCACGGGGAGAGGACGTCGACGCCCGGACGACCTGTTCTCGCTTGGCGTCGTGCTGCACGAGATGTCGACCGGGATGCCCGCGTTTCCCGGCAATACGAGCGCGGTCATTTTCGAGGCGATCCTGAACCGCCCACCCGCCGCGCTCGACCGGCTCCACTCTGACCTCGCGCGCATCCTTGGCAAGGCGCTCGAGAAGGATCGCGCGCTGCGCTACCAGAGCGCCGCCGACCTCCGGGCCGACCTCATTCGCCTGCAGCGCGACAGTGAGTCGGGCCGCACCCAGGCCGCGCCGCCGAAAGCGGCGTCCTCTGCGCCGCGTGGCCGCAAGGGGCTCGAATCGCTCGCGGTCCTGCCTCTTGTGAACGCCAGCGGGAACGAGGATGCCGAGTATCTCAGTGAAGGCATCGCGGAAAGCTTGATCAACAGCCTGTCCCAGCTTGGCCGACTGCGCGTCGCCCAGCCGCAGAAGGCGTTCCGGTACCGCGGAGCCGATGTCGATCTGCAACGGGCGGCCCGGGAGTTGGGCGTTCAGGGAATTCTGACGGGCAGACTCCTGCTCCGCGGGGATACGCTCGTCGTGAAAGTGAACCTCGTCGACATCGAGAAGGACGCGCAGGTCTGGGGCCAGCAGTTTACGAAGACGATGGCCGACATCTTTATCCTGCAGGATGAGATCGCCGAACAGGTGCTCCAGGCGTTGAAGCTGCGATTGAGCAGCGAACCGAAGCGACACGCCAGGAAACAGACGCCGAGCACCGAGGTGTACCACCTGTACCTGAAGGGCCGTCACTACTCGGCCAAACGTACGGCTCCCAACACCACGAAAGCTCTCGAGTTCTTTCAGCAGGCCATCGATCTCGACCCGACCTACGCGGCGGCGTACGCCGGTATCGCCGATTGCTATGCCCATCTCGGCTTCACTCCATACGGATCGATGAAGCCCGCGGACGCCTATCCGCGGGCAAAGACAGCCGCGCAGAAGGCGCTCTCACTGGACCCATCGCTCGGCGACGCGTACGCATCGCTCGGCATGTGCGAGTTTTTTTTCGATTGGGACTGGATCGCCTCGGAGCGCGCCTTCCAGCGCTGCCTTGAACTGACGCCGGAATCGTTGGGCGCGCGCGTGTGGTATCCGATGCTGCTGGCGTCCATCGGTCGATGGGAAGATGCGATCCGCGAAGCGCAGCGAGCTGCCCAGATCGATCCGCTCTCAGTGAATGCCGCAGCCGCGCTCGCCCAAGTGCTCTATCTGACACGGCGGTTCGATGAGGCCTCGACTGCTCTCACACGAGCGCTCGAGCTCGATCCGCGTTACCCGACCGCCGTGGTGTTTGTCGGATTCGTGCACCTGGCACGACACAATTTCGCAGAAGGTATCGCCGTGCTGGAGCAGACAACGAAGGAAATTCACCATCCCCATTTCCTGGCCCACAACGGTCTCGCCTATGGCCTCGCCGGCCGACGTGAGGATGCCCTTCGCGTCCTCGACGAGTTGACCGGTCTTGCCGCTCACTCCTACGTATCGCCGATCTCCTTTGCATTTGTGTACCAGGGTCTTGGTGATCGCGAACGATGGCGCGCGATGATGCAGGCGGCATTCGAAGAGCGAAACGGCTTCCTGGCGCTGCTGAACGCGCCGTGGAACGATAGCGTGCGGGATGATCCCTTCTTCGCCGAGCTGCGCCGCAAGGTCGGGCTGCCGGAGCGTCGCGACCACAATCCGCTGTGACGGCGCAGCCTTATGATCAGAGCGGCGTGGAGCCGTCAGCCTTCGATGAAATTCAGTTCTTTCGCGCCGTGTATCGCAGCGGGGCACGCGCGTTGCTCATCGGCCGCCGCGCCCTGGTGTTCCTTGGGCTGCCCGTGCTGACGGCAGACTACGACTTCTGGATTGGCATAGATGACATCGAGGCGTTCAACGCGGTGGCGGCCTCGTTTGACCTGCGGCCCTCTCGTACGGCGAACGAGGCCCGACGGCGAGGCCGCTATGTCCTCGAGAACGATGAGCACATCGACGTGCTGGTGGCGCGACCTGTGACGACTGTTGACGGTCAGCTCGTGGAGTTCGACGCCCTCTGGCGCCGGCGGCAAACGATCGCCGTCGACGATGTGTCGGTCTCTGTACCAAGTCTCGATGACCTGATCCTGACCAAGCAGGTGGCACCGCACGCCAAGGACCTCGAAGACATCCGTTTGCTGCGTATTCTGAAGGAGGAGCGATCCTGATACCGCCAGCTGTCGAGCGTGCCCTCAACCCCCCGGCCACGGCTGCCGACGTGCGCTCTGCGCTCGGACGACCCATCGGCGCGGAGGAGCGCGAGGACGTGCTGGTGCTCGTGCGCTGGTTCACCCGGCGATACCCGACGGCGGCAGCGCGACTGGCCTATGTGCGGCAGGCATACGCGCGTTGGCGGCGCCTTCTGCCCCAGGCGCGTTGACCTCGAGCCATCTGGAACGCCCCTGCGCGCTGCTGCGGTAGAATCCGCCCCGCTGGCTCGCCATGACGCTCGACCCGAACACGCGGCTCGGGCCGTACCGCATTGTCGCGACGCTCGGCGCGGGCGGCATGGGCGTCGTCTACAAGGCCGAGGACACGCGGCTGGGGCGCGCGGTCGCCTTGAAGCTGCTGCCCGATGCGATCAGCCGTGACGCGGCCGCGGTCGAGCGCTTTCTCCGCGAGGCCCGCGTCGCCGCCGCACGCTATCGTTCCAGGGGGCGTCGAGAAAGACCAGCAAGGGGTTGCGTTCTTCGAGGCACGCCTGCCAACACGACCCGTTCTTCTCCGAGCTGCGGCGGAAGGTTGGACTGCCTGGGGCTGCGAACTCATATATACTTCTGGATATATCTTCATGAATATATGGGCAAACCCTTGATGATCCAGGACGACGACGACCGGCGCATTCAGCGCCTCCAGGCCCGGCTGGGCATTCGGCGAAAAGTTGACGTGGTCCGTGCAGGCATGGAACTGCTCGAGCGTGAGGCAGACCGGGAGGCGCGTGTCGCGCGCTGGCGTCGCGCGGCGGTCGCCGCCGCCCCGACCAGCCAGGCCATCAATGCCGAGTTCCGGCCCCATTCCCGCCTGAAACGCCACCCGCGGTGATTCCTGAGCGGTGGCATCTGTACGTCGTGGATCTGGAGCCGCGCGTGGGCACCAAGCCCGGCAAGCAGCGGCCATGCCTGGCTGTTCAGCCAACGGAGTTTGCCGAATCAGGACTCGGCAGCACCGTCGTGCTGCCGCTGACGACACGCGTGAGCCGCGCCGATGCCTTTCCCCTTCGCGTGCGGATTCGGAAAGGGACCTGTGGACTCAAGCGTGACAGCGATCTGCTGATCGATCAGATTCTGGCGTGGGACAACTCGCTGTTCCGGAAGGATCTCGGTCTGCTGCCGGAGGCGCTGCAGGAAGAGGTTCGTACAGCGCTTCGCGACTTCCTCGATCTGTAGTCGCTCAGCTTTCCTCGACCACCGGTGTCGGCTCCACCGGAGGATTCCGCTCCACCATCACGCGGCGGACGACAACCGCCAGAATCCCGAGCACGACGATCCCCGCGACGAACACGCCGCGGATACTGCGTGCGCCGAGCAGGCCGCTCAGCACGGGGCTGATCGCGACGCCCGTGAGCGACGCGCTCGTCAGAAATCCAAACCCGGTGGCGTGAACGTCGCGCGGAAGCACGGCGCCACCGGCCGTGTACGCCGTGGTGATTGCAGTGCCCAGGCACAGCCCGACGGCGGCCAGCGATGCGGCCAGAAGCCACAAGGCCGCCGACAGGATGAAGACGGTCAGCGCCGCCGCCCCTACCAGCACCGCCCAGGCGATCACCACGCGCGGCGAGTGGCGCTTCAGCAGCCGGCTCGAGAGCTGGTTGCCGAGCGCCGTCGTGAACGCGAGCACGGAGAACAGGATCCCGGCGACAACCGGCACCTCCGCCGCCGAGTAGCCCAGCTGATCGAGGTGCAGCGGGAGCACCGGCCCGAAGCTCCGGTCGACCAACTGCAGCCCGAAGAGCACGACCATCACAAGCAGGAAGTTCTCGAAGGCCAGAATCGACGCGAACGGCGTCCGCTCCTGACGCTCGTTCGTGCGCGGCGGGCGTGGCGGTTCCTTGTACATCCCCGTGATCATTACGAACGCCACAAGATAGAACCCGGCCGCCACGAAGAAGGAGTTCCGCAGCCCGAACACCGGCGCCAGCATACCGCCGATGACCGGTCCGATCGCGGGCCCCATGCGCTGCGCCGTCTGCACCGTGCCGATGGCGAGCGCCATCTTCTCGCGTGGGGCCGAGAGCGCAGCCATCGAGAGCGTCAGCGGCCCATATCCTGCGAAGAACCCCTGCACCGCCCGCAGCGCAAACAAATGCCACGCCTTCGTCACGTACGCCATCGACGTCATGACGACGATGAAGCTGATGAGCGACCGCTGCACGAGCAGCTTGTTGCCGAAGCGGTCGCCGACGCGTCCCCAGAGGGGTGCCGTGAGGGCGGCGATCGCCGGCGACACGCCGAGCGTCATGCCCGTCCAGAGCGCGATTTCGCCGATGTCGGTGACGCCAAGCTGTCGGATGTACAGGGGCAAGAAGGGCATCACCAGCGTGAAGCCGGTGAAGCCGACGAAGGCGGCTGCGGTGATCGCCGTCTGATTACGCTTCCACGAATGCACAGACAGTAGGCAGTAGGCAGTAGGCAGTAGGCAGTAGGCAGTAGGCGGTGGGTTACAGCGATCTTTTACTGCCTACTGTCCCCTGCCTACCGCCTACTGCCTCAGAACCGAATCTTGACATCCTTGGACGCGTCGACCTGTATGCTGTCGATGAACCGGATCATGTGCGGGTGCGTCTGCATCACGAGCGACGCCGTCCGCGTGCCGTCGCCGAAGAAGCGCACGCCGCGCATCAGCGTACCCTCGGTGACTCCGGTGGCGGCAAAAATGATGCGCTCTCCCGACGCGAGGTCCTTCGCGCGGTAGACCCTCTTCAAATCGGTGATCCCCATGGCCCCGCACCGCTCCTCGTCCTCGGGCTTGCTGACGACGAGCCGCGCCAGGATCTCGCCGTTCAGGCAGCGCATCGCGGCGGCGGTCAGCACGCCCTCGGGCGCACCGCCGATGCCCATCACCGCGTGCACGCCGCTGCCGACGACCGCAGCCGCGATGCCCGCCGACAGGTCGCCGTCGCCGATCAGGCGGATGCGGGCGCCGGTCGCGCGGATGTCATCGATGAGCTGCTTGTGCCGCGGCCGATCGAGGACGATGATGACGAGGTCTTCCACCCGCCGGCCGAGCGCCTGCGCGATGGCGCGGAGGTTGAAGCGGACGGGCGCGTCGAGATCGACGACATCCTTCGAGCTCGGGCCGACGACCAGCTTCTCCATGTAGAGATCGGGCGCGTGCAGCAGGCCGCCGCGGTCGGACGCCGCCAGCACCGCAATCGCATTCGGCGCGCCGGTGGCGCACAGGTTCGTCCCCTCGAGCGGGTCGACGGCGATGTCCACCTGTGGAAACACACGGCTGTTCGGCGCCTTGTAGGCCATGCCGACCTTCTCGCCGATGTAGAGCATGGGCGCCTCGTCGCGCTCCCCTTCGCCAATCACGATGGTGCCGTCGATCGGCACCAGGTCGAGCTCGCGGCGCATCGCTTCCACCGCCACCTGATCCGACTTGTGCCGGTCGCCCTGCCCCATCGTCTGCGCGCAGGCGATCGCCGCCTGCTCGACAACGCGCAGGAAGTCGAGCGACAGGTCGGAGTCCATGAAGCGGACATGATTCGCCTCGGCCCGCGTATCGTCGGAATCGACCGTTCGCGTGATCGTCATTGCGCCCTCCCTTTGGAAGTCACAAGTCACAAGTCACAAGTCACAAGTCACAAACTCGAAGGGCCCACGCTCATTGTGATTTGTGACTTGTGACTTGAGCCTTGTGACTTGTTTCTCTCCAGGCCGGCAGCGTGCAGCGCGTCGGCCGATCCGTCCGGTAGCCCAGCAGGTAGTCCGCCTGCATGATCTTGTGAATCTCGCGCGTACCCTCGTAGATGACCGCGCCCTTCGAGTTCCGGTAGAAGCGCCCGACAGGATATTCGTCGGAATAGCCGTTGGCGCCGTGAATCTGCACCGCGTCGCTCGCCGCCCGCTCCGACGCCACCGTGGCGAACCACTTCGCCAGCCCGGTCTCCTTCGTGTTGCGGCGGCCGACGTTCTTCAGCCATCCCGCGTGCAGCCAGAGAAGGCGCGCCGCCTGATAGTCCGCCTCCATCTGCGCGATCATCTCCTTGACCAGCTGATGCTGGCCGATCTCGACGCCGAACGCCCTGCGCGCCCGGGCGTACCGGACGCTGGCGTCGCGGCAGGCGCGGATGAGGCCGGTGGCGCCGGCCGCCACCGTGTAGCGTCCCTGGTCGAGCGCGAACATCGCGATCTTGAACCCTTCGCCCTCCCGCCCGACGAGATTCTCCTGCGGCACCTCGACCTCGTCCATCTTGAAGAAGCCGGTATTGCCCGCCAGGATGCCCCACTTCTCCTTCAACGTACCGCTCGAAAACCCCTTGAAGGCCCGCTCGACGATGAACGCGCTGATGCCCGAGGCGTCGCGCTGCTTCTTCTTCTCGAGGTCGGTCCAGGCGAAGACGAGGAAGTTGTCGGCGACGTCGGCGAGCGAGATCCACATCTTCTCGCCCGTAATCACGTACCGGTCGCTGCGCCTGGTCGCCACCGTCTGAATGCCGCGCGCATCGCTCCCGGCCGCCGGCTCGGTGAGCCCGTAGCTGGCGATCTTCGTTCCCTGCGCCTGCGGCACGAGGTAGCGCTGCTTCTGATCGTCGGTGCCCCACGCGAGGAGCGTCAGCGAGTTCAGCCCCGCATGGACCGACATGATGACGCGGAGCGACGTGTCGACGTACTCGAGCTCCTCGCACGCCAGGCCGAGCGCGACGTAATCCATGCCGGCGCCGCCGTATTCGACGGGAACGGAAATCCCGAGCAGGCCGAGCGACGCCATCTGAGGGAGGATGCCGGGATCGAAACGGTGCGCGCGATCCAGATCGTGGATGCGTGGCGCCACTTCCCTGCCGGCCCATTCACGAACTGACTGCTCGAGCAGTCGATGGTCTTCGCTCAGGTCAAAGTTGACCATCAGGGAGAACGTACCACAGATCGCCGCGCGATCGTGATGCGCGCGCCGCGCGCCAGCGACAGCCGCTCGGCGGCGCTGCCGCCGTTCACCGCGATCTCCAGATGCTCCGAACTGCCGAACAGGGCGCACAGCGAGCCGGGCGCCGCGTCCGCATACGTGGCCACCACCTTGTCGACCGCCTGCGTTCCCGCGACGATCTCGATCCCGCCGCTGCCCGCAAACCGCTCGAACGTCCGTCGATCGACGTTCGTCACCAGGTTGCCGAACCGATCGACCCGCAGCACTTCCGCCACCACGTCCGCTTCGCCGACGATCGGTTCCGGCACCGTCAGCACCTGCCACGATGTCAGGAGCCGGCCGAGGCCGCTCAGGTCGATGCCCTTGGCGAGCCACGCCGCCGCCGGCGCAAACCGGTCTCGCCCCTCGAACGTTCGGCTGACGGTCGGCCGCGCGTACCGCCGCTCGGTCAGCTCCACCACGCGCTTCGGGGGCGTCTCGCGGAAGACGAGGGTCAGCACGCCGTTGTCGGGCGCGACGAACCGGAAGGCGCCCGCCTCGGCCGCAATCGGCCGGCGCGCCGAGCCGACGCCGGGATCGACCACCACGAGGAAGACGGTGCCCGGCGGGAAGTACTTGTACGACGCGGCGAGCTCCAGCGCGCCCGCAAGGATGTCGTGAGGTGGAATCTCGTGCGTGATGTCGACGCACGTCGCCTCGGGACAGATCCCGAGCGCGACGCCCTTCATCGTGCCGGCGTAATGATCCTTGGTGCCAAAGTCCGTCAGCAGTGCAATGACGGGGCGCGCCATCGGAATTGAACCGACCCATTGACGAATCTACGAATTGACGGATTGAAAAGCAAACGTCGCCAATTCGGGTATTCGTCAATCCGTGAATTCGTCAGTTCTCAGAACCCTACAGCGTTTTTCCAAATGCTGCAGCGCGGATTGCTGGCGAATGTGGCGCGAACCCTTCGGGTTCGCGTGGCGAGCCTGACACCGGGGTCCCCATCGCACCCGCGCGATGGGGTGGCGTGGCTCGCCCCACCATTCTGCAATCCGCGCTAGCCGGCGGCGCCCGGCTTCCGGAACAGCACCTCGCGCAGGTTGGTCTTCAGCAGGAAGCTGTCCGTAATGCGCAGCGGGTCGAACAG